>JAUWND010000090.1 GCA_030612835.1 Candidatus Methanophagales archaeon
AAGTAGGAAGTCGGCGAAGGTATTTCATGAGAAAGACGCCACGCTGATTGCTGAAATGGTTTGTGTATTGAAACAGCCTGTTGGAGGTTGGTGGGAAGAGAAGGTTGATCTCACTCCTTGCAATGGGGCAACGCCATCGGATAGCGGTATACGGGAAATCCGTACGTACGGTTCGATGAGGGGACGGAGGTCGAAAGACCTCCTCATACTCTGCGAGGTTGGGGCTTTTTGATGGGGTTTACATATGGATATTTTTACTGTCGAGGTGCTAATGTTTTACTACCATTTACGGACCCAGAGATTGGCTTCGATGTAGCAGCTCCTTATTTAGGATTATTCTGCTATCCTTGGAAATTTGCTTTAACTATCTTTGAATATCGTAAAAGGAGGAAAGAGGGCTTCGGCGAAATATTGGGGAGAAATGGTGAGTTGCTTATAGGCAATGAGTGTAGATCTATGGCTCAAGGATCATTTGCTGGAAAATTTATTTCTGAGATTGAGAGAAGTTAGCCTCGGGATTTACCAGCCATAAAATGGAAATTAGAATTTGCTTCCTATTCCAGATTGGATAATGGTCTGTTTTTAGAAGACGGAGCAGGTAGAATTTTAATAAATAAAAGTGTATAAAGACAAAGTTATATATCATTAAGAGAGAAAAGACATACTGAAAGAGATGCGAAAAATGTAAGTGAAAAAAATTATGAAAAAGGGTGCATTAGAGGCATAAGGAGAAGAGTATGAGCGCAATACCAAAAATATCTTCAATGTTGAATATAAGCCAAGAAGACCTGGAGAAGGAATCTGTAAAAACGTATCTGCATATTAGATTGGTGCATTGCGAATCTGAAATATTCTATATCGCAAAGAAATATGGAATCTCGTCAATAGAGGAGTTTGAAGAGCGATATAAAAAGGGAGAAATAGAAGAAGAGGGTACATGGGAAGATTTCTTCAAGCTCGATCACCTTGAAGCAGAAAAGAAATCGATAAAAAAAGCATTAGAGGAAGTTCAGTGAGTACGCATCAAAGATTATCGGACATCGCTGAAATTGAGTTCTCTGACATCGTTGATGTAGTAGAAGACTTTAAAGATAAACTGCGGATACATCTAAAAGATGGGAGTTTTATTGATGTTTGGTTTTCAAAAAAGATTAAAGGAAGATATGCGTATCATTGGGAGCGAGGGCACATCGATGGGAAGATATACAGACACGATAACATTCCTCATAAGAGATGGAAATCTGTTAAAACCTTTCCCAAGCATTTCCATAACGGTTCCGAAGGCAATGTTTGTGAGAGTTTGATTAGTGATGAACCTGCGAATGCGACTAGAGAGTTTTTAACATTTGCAAGAGGGATTGTCAATAAATAGGGTAGATATAAATGCATGCAAGAGAGATAAAACCACAGGGGATGCCTCGGAATTTATTCCGATGGTGGCGAGGCTGGGGCTTTTGGGATGAAGCCACAATTATCGAAAAGTATTTATACAGCCCCGACCAATAGGCAAGATATTAGGGGGTGATAGAAGAAAAATGAAAAGACAAATATTAGCAATTTTAGCTATCGTTGCGGTGATAACCGCTCTTCTCACAGTAAGTGCACTTAGTAACGAAGTAGGATATAAAGTAACTCCATGCGATGCAATTGACATTTCAATAGAAAATAGCACCGTTACGGATTTCTTGAACGCAACAAACATGACAACTGTTCAAGTCTATAATTTCAAAGGATACAAGGGGGAAAATACCTGGATGGTCCAATGGTATTCTTCAAACAGGTTGCTGGATGTATATGTCAATGTCGCAACAGGAGATATAATTGGAATAGAAGAGAAAACAGGTCTAAGTCCCATATCAACGCCAACACCGGAAACGAAGACATGGCATTCCGTAATTACGTTCACCGGTAGAGAAGATGAGACGACATCATCTTTTACTATAAAAGGAGATGTGTGGCGAGTGAAATGGAGTGTGGGTAGCTGTTCAGAGCATCCTGTCTTTTCTGTATTTGTGTATCCCATGGGTGAACTCGTTAGGGATGTTATTTTCTGGGGTGGTTCCAAAGAGACCTATAGCGGTACGCAATACATTTACAGAGGGGGTGGTGACTACTATTTTAAAATTGATGCGGCGAATCTCTATAGCTGGAAACTTGAAGTAGAGGATTATTATTAAATCCTCTCAAGTAACCTGATCACACAAAATCCAGTGCCCGGTTTCGATTTCAACCATATCGGGCACTTTTTTAATCGTCGGATGATGGCGAGAGCAGAGTTTTTGTATATGGATGCTTTGCCGCCTCAAATATGTCGTTTGCCGTACCGATTTCAACAATCTTCCCGCGATACATCACCGCTATCCTATCGCTCATGTGCCGCACAACTTCTAAATCATGCGAGATAAATAAAATGGTCAAATGCATCTCCCGCTTCAAATCCTTCATTAAATTCAGTATCTGCGCCTGGATAGAGACATCTAAAGAAGAGGTCGGCTCATCAGCAACGATAAAATCAGGATTGAGCGCGAGAACCCTTGCGAGCACTACCCTTTGATTCTGTCCGCCACTGAGCTGGTAAGGGTAACGATTTCTATGTTCCGGATTCAACCCCACGGTCTCTATCAAATCCAGAACTTTAACTTTAATTCCGCCGCTATTTAAATGACCTTGCAACTTCAAAGGCTCTGCGATACTATCTCCGATCTTCATCCGTGGATTGAGAGATGCGTCCGGGTCCTGAAAAATCATTTGCATGCGCGGTCTTAGCTTTCTCAGCTCATTCTTCTTTAGTTGCAACACATCAATGTCATCGAAAATGATTTTACCCTCTGTTGGTTCGATCAATCGTAATAGCAACCTGCCAACTGTTGTCTTACCACAGCCACTCTCACCAACAAGACCTAATGTCTCGCCTCGTTCGATGTGAAAAGATACGCCGTCCACAGCCTTCACGCTTTGCTTCCATAGCAGCCCACTGGAGAAATATTTACGCAGATTCGCTATTTCAAGCATACTGAAAACACCTCGCATAGTGACTCTTTTCTACCTCTATCAGTTCCGGATGTTCTGTCCTGCATTTCGCATCCGCAAAGTCACATCTTGGATGGAACCTGCAACCCGAAGGGAGATCGATCAAGGACGGGCTCATGCCTTTTATCGCCTTTAAGCCCATACTAGGCAGCGAATTGAGAAATCCCTGCGTGTATGGGTGCATCGGGTTTTTGAATATCGCTTCGGTATTCGCATATTCCATGAGTTCGCCTGCATACATCACCGTGATATTGTCACATATCTCTGCGGCGACACCCAAATCATGCGTTATGAATAGCATTGTTTTTTGCGTCGTCACTTCTTTCATAAGCTTCACTATCTGCTTCTTTACCGTAACGTCTAATCCCTTTGTTGGTTCATCTGCGATAATCATCGCGGGGTCGCATGCAAGTCCCATTGCGATCATTGCTCTTTCCTTCATACCGCCACTGAATTGATGTGGATACTCATTTGCTCGTTTTGTAGCATCCGGGATCTTCACAGCTTCGAGCATTTCTACTGCTTTCGCTTTTGCTGCTCGTCTATCCAAGCCTTGATGTAATTTAATTGCCTCTGCTATCTGGTCGCCGACTTTCAAAACGGGATTCAAGGAGGTTGTTGGATTCTGAAGTATCATTGCTATTTCCTTTCCCCTTATCTTCCTAATTTCCTTTTCTGTTAGCTTTAGAAGGTCATTGCCTTTATACCTGATTTCTCCTTCTATCGTTGTCGATGGCGGGAGCAGACGTATAATGGACATCCCCAACACTGTTTTTCCACAGCCCGTTTCTCCTATTAGCCCTAACCGCTCGTTATTCGCTATCTCGAGGTCAATAGTATTTACCGCTTTTACAATACCGTCTTGTGTAGGGAAGTGCACCTTCAACTGGGTTATGCTTAACAGCGACATAAGTGAATAAAATATGTTATCTATATTAAATTTATATTTGTTTTGAATTTACTATTAGAGTTTGTTTAGGATTTAGAGTTTAGTGCTTAGATTTTATACCCTAAGATATTGAACAATTACCTCGCATTCTACCTCTCTCTTCTCCTCTCTCTTAACCTTGGATCCCATGCATCCCTCAGACCATCGCCAAGCAGATTAAATGCTAAAATCGTTATCATTATCGCCAAACCCGGAAAGATCATCAGCCACGGCGCCCTACGCATAAATAAACGGCCATCGTTTAGCATCATACCCCATTCCGGTGTCGGAGGTTGTACACCGAATCCAAGAAAGCCTAAACTCGCGGCTGCTAAGATTACCGTTGCTATACCTAGTGTCGCAACGACGATAATAGGAGTTATTGCATTTGGCACTATATGACGGGTAACGATATAAAAATCACTGGCACCGAGCGATTTAGCTGCTTCGACATAATAATTCTCTTTTACCGAAAGAATCGAACCACGCATTACTCTTGCATATCGCGTCCATTCTACCACGGTTATTGCCAGTATAACATTGATAAAGCCTGCACCAAGTATGCCTGCAATAGCCAAAGCCAGAAATAGACTCGGGAATGCTAACATTGCATCTACCAGACGCATGATTATCTCGTCCGGGACACCACCGCAATATCCGGAAATTATACCGAGTACAACGCCTATTGTCGCTGCTATTCCCACTACTATTAATCCTACCGACAAGGAGACCCTGGAACCATACAATACTCTGCTGAAAATACACCGTCCGAGCTGATCTGTTCCAAACGGATATTCCATGCATGGAGCAGTTAATCGCTCGTCTAAACACGCTTTAATAGGATCGTGAGGTGAAAGTTGTGGCGCAAAAAGGGTAACAAAAACGAGCAGAAGAACAATTGTAGCACCCGCTAAGGCAGCCCTATTTTGCTTGAACTGTGCAACGAAAGATATAAACCGGCTATCACTCCTTTGTTTCATAGCGTATCCTCGGGTCAAGATAGGTGTATAAAATATCCACCATCAGGTTAACAAATATGAAAATAATAGCGACGAACAAAATGCAACCTTGAATCATAGGATAGTCCCGCAGATATATAGATTCTACCATAAGTAAACCAATCCCGGGCCATGCAAAGATAGTCTCTACTACCACCGAGCCATCAAGAAGATATGCAAAATTCAAGCCTATCATGGTTACAACAGGAATAAGCGCATTTTTTAAGGCGTGTTTACCTATAACTACTCGTTCCGACAAACCCTTTGCTCGCGCTGCTTGTATGTAGTCCTGATTGATTGTTTCCAGCATAGTCGACCGCATCAACCGAGTAGTAATAGCCGCCGAACTTGTGCCCAGCGTGATTGCTGGTAGTATCATATGTTCTAAATCGCCATGATCGCCATAGCCAGCAACGGGAAGCCAGCCCAACGTTACCGCGAATAATAAAATGAGCAGTAATCCTTGCCAGAAATTCGGCATGGATACGCCAAGCAGCGCACCCGCCATACTAACATTATCAATGGCCGAATACTGTTTAATTGCTGAAATGATACCCAGCGGTATGGAAATCATTAGCGATATGATCATACTTACAATGGCGAGTTTTAAAGTAGCATGAAATCTTGAGAGGATGGTGTCAATTACTGGTCGCTTAGACTGGTAAGAATATCCCAAATTACCATGTAATATGCTTTCCAACCAGGTAAAATATTGTATATAGATCGGTTTATCCAGCCCCATCTTGATTCTGAATTCCTCCACGGCCTTTGGGTCTGCACCACCGCCCGGGCCTGTGAGTATCGTTTCGGCTGGGTCACCGGGTATAATGAATAATAGTGAAAAACTTATCAGGGTGACCAAGAATAATATGGGAATCAGAAGAATTAATCGTTTTATGATATACTTAAGCATGTTTACCAACTCCATAAATGCTCAAAATCTCGTGGATTTTGGACTTTTAAATGCCTATTACAGAATGCAAATTCTGTTGAATTTAACTTTTGCATTTTGCTCTTTTCCTTATCTGCTCAAAAGTCCATAGAATTTTGAGCAGATGCACACCTCCTTTTGGACATTTCCTTCCCCTTTCCTTTAAACCCACTGAGTGCTTATAAAGTTCAACTTGCATTTGATCCCTAATTAGTTTTTGATACATGATAAAAAACAAACAGAGGGGATAAAAATTATCCCTCTTCGATCTTTTTTATTTTTTTTGTTTTATTTGTGCTCTCTGCTCTTTTTCCTTTCCCGCACCTAAGCTGTATTGTACATATCCTTCGTAAGGAACGTTATTTCATTTGGGTATATCACGTAACCCTTCACGCAGGTATTCAAGCCGACAAGTTCGTTCAGATAGAAGACGAATATCTCCGGCGAGTCCTCTAAGATTTGCTCCTGTACTTGCTTGTAGTAGTCCCATCGTGCTTTGTCATCGAATGTGGTTCTTGCTGCGTCTAGCCAATCGTCTACCTCAGTATTGGAATACCCAGTCAATCCTGCCTCATTCCCGGTTGACTCGAAATGGCGGCTTAGGAAATAATCGGGATCGCCAATGGGTGCTACACCCCATGCGTACAATGCTAAATCGTAGTTACCCTCCGCTACTTCTTCTCTCAAAGTAGGTATGTCACGGGTTTCAACGCGCGCTTTGATACCAATTTCTTTTAACTGCTCTACTATCACCTCTGCGGTAGGTTTACATTCAGGTCGTGTGGTGTATGTCTTTATTGTGAGTTCGAAAGGCGAGCCATCATAGTCCAGCACCCCGTCACCGTCTGTATCTGTAATTCCACAATCTGCCAAGAGCGAGAGTGCTTCTGTTTGATTGTGTAGGTATCCTTCAAGGTCGTCATTTGCAGACCACGGCATAACAGAGGGGAATACACTTTTGGCTGCTACACCGCCAACACCTTCCAGTGCAGTTTCAACTATTTGCTCTCGATTAATAGCATAGTTGATCGCCTGTCTCACCTTAACGTTGTTAAGCGGTGCTTTTTTTGTGTTTACATACATGAAATATGTACGCAGCGTTTCTTTACTGATAACGTCCAGATCAGACTTGCCATCTATTATGTCAGCTTCTGCTTGGGGTATACCTCGTGCCATATCAACTTCTCCGGCTTCCAGCATATATGCTCTCGTCTGTGGATCCGTGATATATTCAAAGGTCGCACTTTCTAGTTTGACTGGTCCACCCCAGTAGTTGTCGTTTCTTTCCACCGACATGCTTACCGCTGGCTCGAACTCCACTAACTTGAATGGACCTGTGCCTGCTGCCTCGGTGCCAAGATCCTCTACGTTGGGACTCACAATAGATGTCACAGGATCTGTTAAACTTGCTATCGTGGGTGCATACGCCTCTTCTGTGGTGATCGTTACCGTGTAGTCATCTTTTTTCTCGACGGATTCGATGAAGTCATACTCAGTATGCCGCGAATTCGATTCATCCAGAACTCTATTGATAGAGTATACCACAGCATCTGCATCAAATGGTGTGCCGTCATGGAAAGTAACATCCTCTCTCAAAGATATTTCCCATTCTGTGTCGCTTACCTGTTCGTATCCGGTAGCCAGTTCTGGTGTGAGTACCATATTTTCGTCGTTTGCAAACAAGGTCTCATAGATACCTGCTTTCCTTACATACCAACCAGTCCAACCTACGGCTGGGTCTACGGTCTCTTTAAAGAATATCATTGCTACTGTTATTGTACCGCCGGGGAATGGCTTATCTCCGAGAATAATCCCTTCGATATAAGCAACGTCAAGCAGATTTATTTCGCCATCCTGATTTGCATCTGCTAACTCGTTTTCTTCTTCATTGTCAGCAATTATCTGCTCTACGTAGGTCATATCTGCCTCGTCTATCACGTCGTCTACATTTGCATCACCGTAAAGCTTTGCACTTGCAGTTGGCATTGATGCTAAGAGCATTATACCAACTATCACTGCGATTATTCCAAGCACTTTTATCGTTTGTTTCATTTTTTTTCTTTTTCACCTCCTAAAACCTTTCTTTTATAAAGAAAGCTTTACCAAAGAAACGGGGGGTTTTTGCATGCGCAAAAAGGGTTAATGTAGGGAATCCATCCATCCTATTCTTTCTTATTCTGCTCATCTTTTCCTCACCAGCAAAAACGCAATCGCAAGCATCGCTATTGCGAATATCACTTCGAATCCTGCGGGCTTTGGTGTAGGTGTAGGCGTTGACTTTGGCTTTGCCGTGGGACGCGTTGTTACCGCCGATTTTGGCGTTGGTGTTACTCCGGGTGCCCGTGTAGGTGCGGGAGTTACCCTTGGAGCCAATGTTGGAGAAGGTGTTGCAGTAAGAGTTACGTGCCATATCCACGAGTGCGTATCAGATAAGCTGGTAGTTGTGTTAGTTGCGATTGCAGAGACGTTCCAGGTTCCAATAACTGCACTCTTCGTAAAACTAGCTTCCGTTACGCTTTCATTTGTCTGCACCTCGGAACCATTTATTTGCCAGCTAATATCTGCTATTTGGTTTACACTGATATTGAAAGTTCTCAACTCGCGTACCACATTGCCTATGACCGCTTCCGCAGGTTTAGAGACCGTTATTTTTGGTGATCCAGGTGTAACTTCTTCGCTGAGTTCTTCCTCATCTTCTTCCTCATCTTCTTCCTTTTCACTACCTATTTTAATCTCTGCACCTATCCACTCCGCAGGAATTTTCGTTGAACTTTTGTCAACAAGGAATACATTGGATAAATCCAATTTACTGGTATCTCCTTCCTCCCCTTTCGCCTTAAATGTTAACTCGGCTAAATGCCCTGAGCCATTTGCTGTCTCTCCCAACGGCATGCCAACATTCACATACACCGTGTCAGCATCATCTAATTTTTTTATTTTTATGAGTATTGTTTCTCCACCCAAACTACCCTCTTCGACATCTTTATATTCCAGTACCTTTGAATCGAAAGATAAGTAAAAATTGCCATATTTGAAGTTCGTTACATCATCTACATCTATGGTAACGCTAAAAGTTGCGCCTTCTTCTACGTATTCAGACTCCGGTGTAACCCGGACTTCAACAGCCGCACCAGTTTCCTGTGCTGACAATCCCGAAATTGCAAAAGAGCTGATAATAACTGCTGTGAGGCATATAACTATACGCTGCAGCAATGCGTTTCTTCCAATTTTATATCGTCCTTCTTCTTCACTTTTACGCATATTACGATGTATATCACCCCTCTTTTTTATTATTTTTATACCTTATTTGTAGCTAATATTTGATGATATATATAACTTTTGCTATTTTTTTTTACTTCAGGTCATCAAAAAAATAAAAAGTAATATATATATAGTAGCAATATATGTGGTGTGTGTATGTGGGGGGCATATGCTACGCTAATTGCCCAAAATCATGTAAAATCTCGTGGGTTTTTTACCCTTGCTATAGCAATGCCAAACTACATTTTCAAATGATAAGCAATCATGTCTCTACCGTTCTATCATCTTTTCGCTCACTCTTGGATCCAAAGCATCTCGTAATCCATCCCCTATGAAATTGAATGCTAAAATAGTAATCATTATCGCCAATCCGGGAAAAATCGTCAGGTGCGGTGCAGTTCGCATGAAATTTTTACCATTATTTAACATTGACCCCCATTCTGGAGTTGGCGGTTGTGCTCCAAGTCCAAGAAAGCTTAATGCCGCTGCCGCAAGGATCACATAAGCCATACCGAGCGTTGCAATCACGATAATTGGTGCCACACAACTTGGCAGAATATGTCTGGTAATAATATACCAATCGCCGACACCAAGTGCTCTTGCAGATTCCACATACTCCTTCTCCTTTACTGATAGCACTACCCCTCGCACCACTCTGGCATATCCTGTCCAACCTACTATTGCTAACGCCAACATTACATTAAAAAGGCCAGGACCTAAAATACCTGCAATTACCAATGCCAATATGATCCCGGGAAAGACTAACAAAATGTCCACCCCCCTCAGCTGGAAGGGGTCAATAGTTCGGTAAGTATATTTGAATTTGGGTCATTACATCGTACAGTGTTATGACATTTTACAGATATCAGGTCTAAGATCACTGACCTCTCCACTTAGCTCGTATTCAACTTTTTTCAAGCAGATAGTAGCCCAAACGTATTCGCTGATGAACTCCTTGCCCACTTTAAAAGCTTCATTAAGGACAGAGATTTTCCCTTCATTATCAACCATTCTGATGAATGTATCTTCCCCTTGGTAAGTGGTAGTTTCCCCAGAGGGATTTTTAGAGAATTGATTAGTATTCTGGCGGGATTTATCTGTTCTAACGACTTATTTCTTTTCTTCCATGCACTGAGATCGTTATATTGCCCAACAAAATGCGTTGATTTGGCACGCATGTCTTCCAGATTTGTGAATGTTTCTTTAGCCCAGAATTTCTCATCAAACCATCCATTGAAGTTCTCGATGCTACCGTTCATCCAGGGGCTC
>JAUWND010000138.1 GCA_030612835.1 Candidatus Methanophagales archaeon
GCGAGGAGAAGAAAGATATAGTATAACCCGCTAAGAAACTTTAAAAAATCGGGGAAGCGAGGGGGTAAACTTAACATCACCCCCTATCTCCTTCTCTCTCTTTTTTTTATAGAAGTATTAATTGTAACAGATACTACAAAGGTAATGTGAAAAATGAAAGGGCGGGGTGAAAAGAATCCTTTTAGAAAGAATATAGAAGAACTAATAGAAATTGGAGACTTGAAAGGACTGCGTGAGAAAACAGGAGAATTCCACGGGCATTTCTGCGCCTATTCAGCATGTGGCGTTAAAGCGGGTTATATTGCCCTGCGTGAACTGGGGATAAAAAATACAGGCATGAAAGAATTTGTAGCGATTGTTGAGACTGACAATTGCTTTAGTGATGGTATTCAAGTCGTAACAGGCTGTACTTTTGGAAACAGAGCTCTTATATTCAAAGATTACGGAAAAACTGCGGTAACAGTGGCAAGAAGAGACGGTGTAGCAATAAGAATCGCTATTAATCCTGATTTTGTGGACTCTCTTACTGAAAAATATCCTGAAGCATGGTCATTGTTTGGAAAAATTGTTGCCCTGAGAGAAAAAGGAACAGAAGAGGAAATGAGGAAGTTAACACAGTTGTTCACAGAGATGTCCTTCGAGATGCTGGATGTGCCAGAGGACGAAATGTTCAGAATTGAGCGCAAAACGATACGGTTGCCTGAGTATGCCCCGGCATCTCACCCGGTATTCACATCAACAAAATGCTCGGTTTGTGGTGAAAATGTCCTGGAGACGCATGCGAGAGTAAAGGGTGGTAAGGCAGTATGCATTCCATGCTCTGGTGAGGAATAATATTTCTGAGAAATAACCCTTCTGATAATACTAATCAATTCAAAATCGGAATAATACATAAATAAAAAATAGATAAAAACCGAAAGTATTAAATATACCTAAAATACAAATAATAAATTGGAGGTATATACCAAAAATGTGCGCACCAATAACTGTAGCGGCGGTGGGTGGAGTTGTCGCTGTTCAAGCGGCAATAGCGGCTAAAGTCATAGGTGCTGTCGTTCTCGGCAGTGTCTTTGTGGCGAACTACATTCATACACTAAAACGACTAAACATTAGAAAGGTAGAGGAGTAGGAGTAAGCGGGAATCCGCTTTCTACTTCTCCCTTTTTTATTTTTTTTTTTCAAAAATATTCCATGTGATAGCGGAAGTCCCCGTCCCAGTAAGCGTATGGGATTTGCTTATTACTATCATTGAGAACTTTTATTTTAATTACTATGAGGCGGTAGTTAATGTTATCTTTTAGTATATCATATATTTGTTGTAGGAAAAAAACCGAAAATCATATTAATAACTTCGGCAAAGAAATTGTAATATGTTATCTTTAGGGATGAAAGAAGGGGAAGGTGTGAAAATGGGGGGCAAAAGCCCGAAAATGAAAAACGTGTCCCTTGCGTGGTTCAAATCCATGAGGGGGCGAAAAAGGGAAGGCAAAATAGAGGGAAGAGACATGAAAAAATGCAATGCATTTTGCTCAAACTTTCCTTTCCCAAAGTTTGATGCGCCGAGGAGGGGCGCTATAAAAATACCCAAAAAATTTAGGAGGTGAAAAGAAAAAAAATGAAAAAACGTAATGCAATAGTATTAGCAGGAGTTTTTGCAGTTTTCATTGCATTGACTCTTTGTGGAGTGACATCAGCGGAAGCAAGTGCGACTTCGATCATAATAACATCAAGTGAAGACGCGTATGTTTATTTGAACAGTCCAGACAGTAATTACGGCACTGGCGATGTATTTGTTGATGGAAAAGATACCAAACGCGGCCTTTACACGTTTGATTTATCTTCTATTCCTTCAGGCGCAACCATTCAGTCTGCTACATTATCACTATATGCGACGACTGTTATCAGAAGTTACGCTGTTGAAGCACACAGGGCAACTTCAACCTGGAGCGAAAGCAGTGTTACATGGAATACTCAACCATCCTTTGATTCAATGGCAACATCATCAGCTGTGACGGTAGCGTCTCAGTTTAACAATTGGACGGTTACAAGCGATGTGCAGTACTTTGTTGATAATCAGGCACAAAATCATGGCTGGGCACTAAAATACGCGAATGAGGGTACACATGCTCCTCGCTCAACAGTATTAAAAGATAAAGGAGCAGCTCCTTCACAGCAGCCAAAGTTATACGTGACCTATACATCTACATTACCAGGCGTGGATTTTGCAGTTTTTGCACCAGGAATAGCATTCGATATGTCGGTTGAGGAGCAGAATGAGGTAGCTGATTATCTGATGGCTAATGTCAATGCCAAGTCAAAAAACAAGTACAGTTACTCCGAACAGTCCTCTCTGGCTGCATGGATGAACAGCAACAAGGATGATGGCGAGGTGGACGTCCTGGTTATTCTGGATATGTGTCCCTATGATATCTACCATGGTGAAGATGACGGCTCGCTGGCGGAGGATTGGATGGACAGCGGCGATATGATTATATGGTCGGGTTCGCAGCCGTTCTACATGTATGTAGATGCCAGCGGAGGGACCAGTTCTACCGGGGCGGGCGATGCCGGTGCCAATGACATTTTCGATGTTTCAGGCAGCAGCCTGTGCACCGGAGATTGTTGGCAACTCAAGACACTAATCGCAGATACATATTTACCGAGTTTTGTGGAATGTCGTTCTACCAAGGCACTGAAGTACGATGATCTCATCACCGAATCCACTACCAACACCTGGGATAATGTTCCCGACTGGATGCCTGAGACCATCTTCGCCGAAGATAGCGAAGGCGAAGAATATTCTTCCGACAGCATTGTTCTCAAACACAAGAACGGCGGCGGATATTATGCACAGTTTTACTGTGGGGCAGAGTTGGCAACTCCTCCAATCAAAGAGGTGCTCGTGGAATTCCTCAACAACTGGGTATCTATACCTTTCAAGACCATTTATGCCGATGTAAACAATCAAAATGATCCTTTGGAAGACGGTACGATTGACCATCCGTTCGATAAGATCCAGGAAGGTATTAATGCAGCCTCTACAAGGGATACCGTGCTGGTAAGAGAGGGACTGTATAACGAGCAGATAGTCATGAAAGAGGGGATCAAACTGGTAAGCGACAGCAGCAATGGAGGAAATGACTTGATACCAGGACCGGGTTATGCCGAGATATACGGTGAAGTATCCAAAAAAGTACTGAGAAGGGCAAACAGGACGATTATTGATGGCACTGGCTTTCCAAATGGAACAGAAGCCAAGTCAATGATTGAGTTCCCAGAAGGTGCGACAATTGCTACACAGATAGACGGTTTTACAATCCAGAACATGCCCGATGCTCCACCTGCAGATGCCCATGTGGTTGAGTTCAGGGGTGCCTCAGGGACTGCTATAAATTGCATCGCCCGCGACAATGGAGCCACTGGTTTTGGCAGCCTTGCATCGTTCCCAGACCAGGATAAACCGTGGGGCGAAAGGGACCTCAGATATCAGAACATCCAGAACGAGTCTCATCCTATCATTGTCAACAATGTGGCTTATAGACAGATAGGAAAGTGCTTTGGCAATAACTGGTATGGCTATGCGATTTTCTTCAAAAACGAGGCATTTGAATCGATTACTCCCGATGGTATTTACCCTCACGGACCAGCGATTACAAATTGCCACGGATCCCACGGCTTAGTTGTTGACAACCTGGTATATAAAGCAGACTGGGTAGGTGTGGGTGGCAAAATGGGAGGTACGAAAGGTTCTGCAAATCCGGTCAACCGCCCAACCCATCCGATTATACGCGGCAACAGGGTGTATGATTCAGGCGATAATGATGCTACTGGTATTCACGGAGCAGGAATCGGTGCTGATAATACGGGTGGTTATGATCCCAAGCTGGGAAGGATAGTGTACCAGGTCATCGAGGATAACTATGTCGATGGTGCAAGCAATGCGGGAATCGGCTGTCGTCGTTTAACGGGGCTATATCACCAGGGAGGCTATGTTATCATCAGAAACAACACAGTTTCCAATGGCGGCAGGTGCGGGGAGGGTGCAGGGATTGGTCTCAACAGCACAGCCCACGTGGTGGAAATTTCAGGCAATGTCGTGCATCACAATCATGATGCCGGTATTGGCTTGAAAAACGGCGCTCATGCCGATCTGATCGCAAACAACACTGCATACAGTAATGGTATGGCAGGCATTGGCGTTAAGGGAGGTGCCCATGCCGATCTGATCACAGGCAACACTGTTTACAGCAATAGTATGGCGGGTATCGGTATTAAGGAAGGAGCTTCTGCAGGCATCATAGAAAACAACAATGCCTATGATAACACAATGGCAGGAATTGGCAATGATGGAACTTCCGGTGCAGTTACTGTTGATGCTATCAGGAACAACGTTGTCACGAGCAACGGTGAAGTAGGTATTGGCATGCATTATGCTTCGATAGGTAAAATCTCAGGTAATACTATTGAAAACAATCAAAATCCAGGAATCGGGGTTCGCGACGGCTCGGTAGTTAATCTCATTGCCGATAACATCCTGAGCGGAAACGGTGTATCAGGCACTGTTGGTTTTGCCGTGCGTGAGGGTTCAATAGTCCATATTGAAAACACTACGGTAACACACAGCGGCAAACCCAATCTCTGTGTCCTCGAAGGTTCTTCAGCTACTATTGTCAACAGTACTTTGGAATACAGCGGTCAGTATGACGGCAGCGGTCCGAATCTCCAGGTCAGCGGTTCTAACGTAACGGTAACAGGTTGTTTCATCTACGAGAGTGCAGTGCCTGGGGTTGTAGCAGACAACAGCGAACTCGACTTCAGAGATAATATCGTTGCCAGGAGTTTGCACTGGGCAATGATGCTTACTTCTTGCAGCGGAACACTCGATGGCAACGAATTCTATGAGAATGCCTACGGTGGCGGCGGATGCCTTTATATCAGTGGTGGCGGCGATTGGGATATTACGAGGAATATCCTTCACCATCCAGCGTGGTATAACAACCAGATCTACTTAGATGCGACAACATCCCGCGTTTACAGCAACACTATTTGCGGTCGGGCAGATGGCGGCGGCGGACCCTGGAATTTCGGTCCTGGAGATGGAGTCAACGTAGTGGGCGGCACTGCTGATATCAAAGACAATATCTTCTACCGTCTCCCAAGATCCGTTACGGGTGATGGTTCCAAGACAGTGGACTATAACTGTTACTGGATGATGCGTGACAGTTCCTACAATCTGGGAGACCATAAAGTGGAGCAGGACCCATTATTTATAGACCCTGACGGGTATGATCACACCCTTCAGTCCACTTCTCCATGTATTGACGCCGGGATAGATGTTGGTCTGCCATACTGCGGAAGCGCTCCTGATTTGGGTGCCGAAGAATACTGCGCGTGAGAGAGGGCGAAAAAATACAAAATGTGGTCGGAAGCTTTGGCTTTCGGCCTTCTATTTTTTAATGTTACGAAAAAGAAAAAAAGTAGCAGGTTCTCAAAAATGGAATAAAGATAAAAACCGAAAGTCTTAAATATACCTAAAATATAAATAACAAATTGGAGGTATATACCAAAAATGTGCGCACCAATAACTGTAGCGGCAGTGGGTGGAGTTGTCGCTGTCCAAGCGATACTAGCGACTAAAGTCATAGGTGCTGTCGTTCTCGGCAGTATCTTTGTTGCGAACTTCTTTCACCCACTAAAAAGGCTAAACCTTGGAAAGGTAGAGGAGTAGGAGTAAGCGGCAATCCGCCTTCTACTTCTCCTTTTTTATTTTTTCCCTCACAAAAATGTTCAAGCGACTGTTTAGTTATTTAACGCTGCAAATAGAACCCACCCGGAAATGCAATTTAAACTGTAAAATGTGCATGAGAAACAATCTTGAAGGGCCTGTTGGTTCGCTCTCACAGGATGATTTCAAGTTTATATTAGATTCGTATAACTTTCGCTACGTTGCACTACACGGCTGGGGCGAGCCTCTATTGAACCCGGAGGTATTTGAAATGATAAAATATGCGGAAGCGAAAGGCGTGCATACAAATCTTACCACTAACGGAACGCTGATAGAAGAAAACATCGGTAATGTTTTTGACTCGGGCCTGCGAGAAATCGCTTTCGGGATATACAATAAGGACGTATTACTGAAATTCATACCTAAGCTGGAAAAGCTGATGAGCGAAAAGGCGCGATTGGGCTCGGAAACGCCAAAAACGTATCTTGACATCACGATATACGATGAAAGTTATGATGAAATCCCGGACATGATAAAACTTGCGAAAGAAGCGGGAATAGATGCAGTTATCCTTCACAGGCTTTTTAATGTTTACAATGTAGACCCAGATGTAAAATACGTATCGAAAAACGAGGAGGAAAAATTATTTCATGCGGTGAACGACTTAAAAAAGGAGTTAAAGTTTGAGATTTATTTACCCCTGAGACCTTCTTTGCCCTGCCGAATCGTTAAGTACAGCGTGTTTGTCACTTATGATGGTAAACTAACACCATGCTGTTTCCTACCGGAATTTTCAATGGGTAACGTGCTTGAGAGTGAGGGCGAAATTGGTAACGTTCTGAGGTCAC
>JAUWND010000060.1 GCA_030612835.1 Candidatus Methanophagales archaeon
GACGATGCGCAGGCTAAGACGGCTTAACAATCGATCACGTGTGAATGGAACAGAGGATAAACGAACAATAGAAACTATAAACAACGTGCAAAAAATATCCTCATCACTAAACTTACCCAAGACGATGGTTGAATCGTGCGCACAATTATGTCATGCTCTCAGTGGCGTGAGAAGGGGTAGAGGAAAATCAAATAATTTAATTGCGTCCGCAATTGTGTACGTTGTATGCCGATCATGTGGACTTCCAAGAACCTTCAAGGAAATTGCAATAGCGGGCGGGAATGATCAGATTGATATTTTTCATGCTTATAAAACCATTAAACCATTGATTGATGTTAAGATTCCACCCATTAAATCAAACGCTTACGTTCATCGCTTCTGCTCAAGGCTTGACTTGAATGAATTAATTAACACAAAGGTTATTGACATTTTGATGAGGGTTGATGATGACTTCAATGGTAGTCCTGTTACAATTACTGCAGGAGCGATCTACTACGCTAGCCGGCTGAACGGTTCAACAATAACCCAGAGAGATGTTGCCCTTGTAACCGGTGTAAGTGTGGTGTCTGTTAGAACCGCATGTAATTTTATAAAGAAAAGGCTTGGTCAGGACGAGAAAGAAGATATACCGTTAGATTCTTTTACTCTTTAAGACACATATCGAGCATGCCGGAAACGGTCAGCTACCCCGCCCTGAAGGACGGAGCTTGTAACCACAAGCTTCTAGCTGATTAGGGAGTGTAAAAAAAATATGCAAAGAAATACACAGCGGTTGGAAAGAAGTTTCACACCATGGAGTGCTGTTCCAGCTCCATGCCCTGTGGTTGAAGGATTAAATAGCTCTGAGAGGGTAAGAGCAGTGTCTTTCAACGCAAAAACGCCTTCCAACAATCCCGAGGAACACTTACACTCTGGCAAGAGTGAACAGGACTTGAGAGTACCTGTTCTAAATATTGGTATATCGGTGATACAATTCCTTATTTTGGCGAAGAAGACGCAATTAAGCGATTAACGAGTTTGCGTCTGTTATAGTCCCAGGAAGCGCATACATCCAGAAACTACGAGATATTGGGTATATCGGTGATATAATTCCTTATTTTGGCGAAGAAGACGCAATTAAGCGATAAAAGCAGTTACTCTAAATTTTACTCACGTCTAGGGTGTTTTTACCCTGTTTTTGCCCTTTTTACTCACATTGAAGGGGTGTTTACTCATGTCTTTTTTGGATGTGTGCAAAAAAAACAAACCCATATAAGGGGGTAAGAGCTAGTACAATGTGTGTGTGGTCGTCGTCGCGCGGAACATTTCGTAAATTACTCACATCTCACGTACGTTTTGTGTACACACACGTTGTATGTAGTGCTTACCCCTCTATACTGAGTCGTGTTTTGATGCAAACTTTTTTAATGTGTTAGTGCAATAAGTTTTTGGGCGTGCTTCTTAAAACACGTCTTGTTATGGTAGGGGTGCGCCTGCTCTCTCAACAATTGAGGGAGAAAGATAACGAGACACAGCTGAGAGGGGCACTATGATGAGAACACGAAAAGAGAGTTTACCTATCGTGTGGTGGTTTTGTTTGGTTAAATCTCCGCCGATCAGCGATCCTTATTTTCACGAAATTTGTAAAGCGTCAACTACCCCCCTACAAGTAGAGGGTTTTCCTTGTGGAGTTGAAAGGTGAAAGTTTAAGGGGGTTATAATTATTAGTGAACTAAAAACAAGTCCGGACGCTTTTCAGTGTTTTATCAATCGTTGTAGTGAAGTTGATGATGAAATACGGCGATCTCTAATTGCGGTGGCTAGGCGGGGTAAGCGCCCAGACGCAAAAGGCGATATAAAAGCAAAGATTAACACAGTAAAACTCTCATACACTGCAGCGTTGGATCGGATCAAACACGACAAGAACGTGGGTGCGTATGCTCACCCGGACGGATTAGTTTTTATAGATATTGATGTAGAAGACGGTGAACTTAAATTACCAGATGATAAGCTGACCGAATTAAGAAAAATACTTAATACATTTATGGTTAAAACAAGAAACGGTGGATATCATTTTTATGGAATAAACCAAGGACTTAAGAATTCACTAATCTACTATGACAACAAGGCTGTGGGTGAGATCAGAGCCGATTGGCAGTATGTGCTTTTACCCGGAAGCTATGTGGCACCAAAAGAGGGGACACACGATGCCACCGGGTTATATGAAGTTATATTTGATGCGCCAATTAAGCCAATATCCCAAGATATTATCCCACCGTGGCTCGAAGCAAGAAAGAAAGAAGAACAAGCAATAAAGGAGATAAAAGTAGCAAAACCACAGTCAAATTGGGTAAACGAACTTGATATGTTGCTTGGTGAGATCCGTAATAGAGATGCAAAACTTGATGCTCTTTTATTGGGTCCTGATGCTGGTACATATTCATCGCGATCCGAGGCGGATTTTGCTTGCGCATCCAAACTATGGTTCTGGAGGTTTAATGAGTCACAAATTGCTGGAATTCTTCGTGAGCATCGATCCTACGAAAAGACGAAACGAGACAATTACCTATCAACAACTGTGAGTAAAGCGATAGGCGGCGAGAGATATAATCGAGGAAAGAAGAACAATGTAAAAGATCAACCCGATATGATTAAATTTAGAATACCAAATAAGCGAGACACAAATATAGTGATGAGTGGATTGAAACAATATACTATTTCACAAGATAATAACCAAGAAAGCGTTATGTTTATTGAAATAAATGATGCGGTTTTAGCATCTTTGGAAGTATTGAAAAATATTGGTAAAATTGAGATATTAGAGGAAACAAAAAACGCTAACATCACAAATACAGTAGACCTAAAAGGAGCGAAGATCGGCACAACATTTGTGCTTGATAACACAACAAAAGTAATCAAACTTGTAGGAAAACATTGTATTTTTCATATTTATATCGGTGACCACGTTTATGAATGCTCAGACACCACAGTGTGCGTGCTTGCACGGTTCAAAGCGTTCATGATATCTGCTTTTTCGTGTGTTTTTACCGCTAAAAAATCCGAGTTTGATGAACTTCTAATGTTTTGGTTTACCATGGCAGAGGAACAGGACTATGGTGCATTAGACGACTCCGATGTTATGAAGGAACGAATGATTAATTATTTGAACGCGAAGCGAATTTATCAATATAATCAGGGCGATGATCTACGATACGTTATGTATATACCAGATAAATATCCGGGCGTTGTTTGGGTGATGGGTGATGAAATAGAACAACTGTTTTCTAACGATGATGGTGCTTCAATGCGAAAAATATCATCGGATTTATCACCGCTCTTGAGTGGGCAGACAAAACAGTTTGGATCAAATCCAAGGCATAGATATTGGCAGTTCAGTGTTGAAAAGTGTGAAGTAGATATAAGTCGAGTAATTGAAAGTGGCATAGATGAGTAACGTTAAGATTATTGGGTATCCTGGAGTTGGCAAAACAACTTATATGAATAAATTAGTGGTTGGGTGGATAGAAGATGACGTCGATCCGTCAGATATTATTTACACATCTTTCTCGCGGGCGGCGGCGCAGAGTATAAAAGAGAAATTAGATGATACGCTCGCTTGGGTGGGCAAACTAAGTAATTATGCGTTCCGAGAAGCGTTCCCATATTTTGGCACAACACACTCAATCTCATCACGCCTGCTTAAGTTGCGGGACGAGAATTTTATTAGGGATAAGATGAGAATAGAGTGGTGTAAGCAAAACGATCTAACCTTTAAAAAGACAGGCGGTAAGAAAAACGAAGATGAAGAGGATGAAGGAGATTATGTTGTTTCACGGGATATTCCTGAGAACACCGGGAATTTGGTCCTTGAGTATTTTCAAACCGTAAAAAGACTTGGGTACATTGGGGATAACGCAGCTGAGGGAGTTAATGATAGGGTTGGTATGACGTGGAGAATAGATAAAAATCTTCCTGATTATGTTCAAGACGATCTGATTAATTTATTTTATAGTTGGGAAGAGTTCAGGCAGACAAGGGAAGTATATGATTATGAAGATATGTTTGAAGAGATAGTGCTTGACGAAATATATCCTGGTGCTGATTACATGGTCATTGATGAAAGCCACGATTGCTACCCTCTACAGAAGATGATTTACGATGTGTGGAAAGAAAACGGTTGCATCGAGAACGTGTATGTTGCTATTGATCCCAATCAAACAATATACCAGCACCTGGGTTGTAGTCCATACTTATTTGACGATTGGTTTGTGGGGGCTGTGCCATTTGTTCTTCCAAAGAGCTGGCGATTACCCGAACTCATCCTTAACGAAGTAAAAGCGGTTGCGGAGCAACTTGGTGACACAACTATTAAACAAGTAGAATCAAATGGTGAGAAAGGCGAAGTAAAGGACGTTTATGATTATGAGATCGAGAAATTAATGTATGATGTTACCGGCACGTCATTTGTGCTTTTTAGGTTTAATAAGGACATACAGGCGTTTATTCGCTCACAAAAGGACGCAATAATTGACCTTAAGGTGTGTGGGATGGGAAGATCAACGAAGACATCGTGGAATTATCCGTCGCTCACAAATCTCTGTAACTTTAAGTATTGTTGGTTGCACGATGAAAATAACTTCAGTTATCCCGATGTTAAGGAATTTATCACCAGAACGCCGATTGCGTATTTGGTGCGTGGTGCAAAAACCAAAGTAAAGAAGGCAAAGAAAGATCGCGCGGTGCAGGGAACGCTTATAGGCGGAAAGCAAACGTCCGCATTCACACGATCAGAGGTAATGGGCTTTTTTAAGGGACATGATGTCAGAATCGCGTCAATCATAGGTGATGATAAGTTCAGAGTAACACCGGCACAACGGAGTATTTTAACAAAATGTGACGAGCCCATTACCAGGGATTCATTCAAGATTCATCTTGGCACGATTCACTCATCAAAGGGATTGGAAGCCGATAATGTATTTTTCCATAATTGGCGACCCGAAACATGGATGAATCAAAAGAACGAGCTACGAGTTGAATATGTTGGTAAAAGCAGGGCACATAAGCGGTTATTTATGGTACATTGATCAGCTACCCCGCCCTGAAGGACGGAGCTTGTAACCACAAGCTTCTAGCTGATTAGGGAGTGTAAAAAATATGCAAAGAAATACACAGCAGTTGGAAAGAAGCATCAAACCTTGGAGTGCTGTTTCAGCTCCATCCCCCAGCTCACGCAGGGGGTCTTCTCGGACAGGAGAAAAAAAGATGTGGGACGAATGCTTAGCACTGTGGAAGCGACTGTCTGAGATGGATGATTGTGACGTCTCGGAGCATGTGGAAGTGTTTAAAGATAATATCCTAAACGATCTTGGGTATAGCAGCATGAAACATGGGTGTCCTTTCTGCGAAAGACACTTTGTTGTTGGTGATTGTCCCATTGGTGATTGCGATGATGAAAACCTTCCACCGTGCTACGATACCCCATACAGACTGTGGGAGGATCACTATCGTACGTTCAATAGGCACTCCCAGCAGGCAGCAAAAGCATTCTATGAGTTCCTGCTCGAACTAAAAACAATCTGCGAGGTCGAATAGTCGGCTACCCCGCCCTGAAGGACGGGGTTTCCTTGCCTAATTATCTTTCAACTCCACAAGGAAGCCCCTTAACTTGTTAGGGGGTAGTTGACAAACATTCTTAACCAGCTGTGGCAGTGATGATCTTCTCGTTAGGCACAGGCGCACTCGGTGGTCTCGCTACAATGGTTCTTTCAAAACGAGTTGAATCGGTAGAGGGCATAGATTTGACCACTCTTCTTCTTTGCGTGGGTGCTGCGAGTGCGTTGAACTTGTTTTTTGCAGCGGCACTACCGACCGTCAATAGAATCTGATTTTTTTCGACTGCTTTAAATAGTTAACACGGCATATTACCCATACCTAAGAGGTGAATATATATGCCACTTGGTTTAGGACGAACGAATGTGGAAGAATTTGCCACAAGCGAAATTGGAATGACAGCGGTCGGTGTTGTTATCGGCGCGGTTGTGCACATGCTGGGAGAATCTCTTTTTGACGGATTCTTTGAGAGTAGGCACCCCGATAAGTACCCGGTTTACAGCACGGGCGCGACATCCGGCGTTCTCACAACGGTTGCCGTTGCACTGATACTGTACGGTGGAAGTGTTAGATGGTACTTGCTTCAGTATCTCGGAGCAGGGTTTCTGTTTGTTGAGATCGGATCGTGGCTTGATATCGTGCGCGTAAACTTTGAAATCGGAAGGTGATGGTCTATGGCAAGATCAAGATATATGAAAGCAAAGCGCGCGCAGCGCCCAGTCAGGCAACCGGATAGACAAGCCGAAACATCGGCACCACCGGAGATCGAAGAAGTGATCTTCGGAACAGAACTATAGATTGGATAGAAGGATGAACAAACCCATGACTGGGAGGAAAAAGTAGGGAGGAAATTCTATGGGTATTGAAAGAGTAGATAACTGGGAACTTGTGTTAACCCAGGACGATCTTGATTCCAATGATAGGTATAAGATCGAGGATTCACACATACGGTGTGCATTGATCAGAGAGATAGGCACGGATTCTCCAGACCCCGTTACATTCGGTGTCAGAGACCACCCGTACATTGATATCGATACGTTCATTGCACCGTATTACAAAAGTAGTAACAATCTGAATCTGATGAGGTTCAGCAGAAAGAAAGGGCTGAAGTGGAATTTTACTGGATTTGAATTGCCATTACCACTCGATATGGAACTTGATATCGATGGTCTTGATGCTGGCGGCGAATACAGGGTCTATATGAAGGGGTCGCTCTATAAGAGTGTGCTCTCAAACGATGATCCGATAAATCAGTATCTCATGGCAAGGATGATTGAGCATAGCTACAAGCAGCTGAGACCAATATATTTCAAGGATATCACCATTCCTTCACTCAATTTTACTGATGCGGATGACGAACTCGTGCTTGATGCAGATACGAACACGCTTGTTCAGTGGAAGCCACAGGATCCGAAGTATACGATTGCCCCGTCTCAGAACACCACATACGTGATCAACAACACGATTCAGGTGATGTGGGGAGACGAAGGTCTGCTTCCAAAGGAAGTTGCGTTCAGGCTCAAGCACGACAGGATCGATGTTGGTGTAACGCCAAGACTTGATCACATGTTCATGCCGCCTGGAGACGGTATCACTCGATATGTTGAGGAAACCCTTGATATTGGTGGGATAGACGACTGTGATGACGCGAGCAATTGGGCTGCAACAACCGGTTCAGTAGTAGCTGCAACCGCACAAGCAAATATTATGAAAGAGGGCGATGCGGCAATAGAACTTGATTGTAGCGCCGATACATTCTTTGCACCTGATGGTACTATATACAACGATCTCGCGGCCGCGGTTGATCTGTCTGATTGGACGATGATAGGGTTCTGGATTGGATCAATTGTAGCACTCAATGCAGGAGATCTGACGTTGGTTTGTGGCGATGTTGATGGCACGGCGGGCGATGGAA
Source organism: Candidatus Methanophagales archaeon (assembly GCA_030612835.1). Lineage (GTDB taxonomy): Archaea > Halobacteriota > Syntropharchaeia > Alkanophagales > Methanospirareceae > Methanophaga. Next base: position 7,505 of record JAUWND010000060.1, read on the forward strand.
TTGCACTTCCATTTGTAAATGCGGCATTACCAACGATACCCCTGGCAGCGATTCCGGACACGCTAACATATATGCGCGTGCTTCTACCAGCCATGCCTGGGACAATACTCAAGAGTATTGGACTCAAGAACACAAGTGGTGCCGACATAAAGACAAAGATATACATCGATGATATCAGGGCGCTTCCGTTGAAGGTGCGTGGTAATCCGATGGAGAGCTATGTTAAGAGCACATTTGACCCAACCACTGTTGGAGCAGCGATCGCTTCAATCAACTATGCTAACGGTGAGATTCAGCTCACGTACGACACCATTCCAGACGAGCTCCTGATAGGATACTACGCACTCAGGTCTGGTGGCGGAAGAGATGTATTCTCGCTGAGGGAAATTAATCAAGTGTATCACAGGATTGAGTACCCACATAAGCAGAGCTATGTCTTCTCTAACAAGACAGGAAATGATCCGACAGGCGCAGCAACGATGGATCTGTATACGCTCGCAGAATATTACCAGGTCATGCCAGCCGAGTTGATGGTCCCACCCGCAGTTCAAATCGCAGCAAATCGCTATCTTGTGTGAATATTCACACAAGATATAATATTTGGAGGTAAAAGCAGTTGCAATAGTGGGTACGATTAGGACATTATATGACTGGGTAGGCGACATAGCACACAGTAACACGCAATCAATCACACCAGACATTGTTAGGGATGGCGATAGATACGCATTTTACCTTGACGGTTTGGTGGTTAACATTGACGCATATACTGGTGCCGAATCAGCATTCGCAATAACGTTTTCGGCTTATCCTGAGACTGGGATTGAGGAGAAGCTTCTTGTTGATTTCCCTTATTCGTGCAGGGGCACGAGGAATAATCCACATTACATCCCACTGGGTAAGGATACAGGATTACCAGTGCTACCAGTTAACAGAAAATTCTATTACAAGCTTGCGAATGGTGATGGTGCACAGGATGCAACAGGCGTGGCGTTTGTGATCATGGGTTATCCGGTGCTGGCTGAGGAAATATAGGTGGGTGACATGGTACGCGAGTTACGTTCAAGCACAAGACAGATACGAGGATTACCGGATCTTGCTGTCTATATTGCGGGCGAGGACATGTCTGAGGGTGCAGCGGTTGCTCAGTCACGAAACACAAAGGATAGAGTATTGCTTGCAGATGCAAATGACGGTCTCAGGATGCCGTGCATCGGTGTGTTAGGTAGCACTGCAAAAGCGGGGCGTGAAGCACTCATCATTCCCACCGGTATGTTTGTTGATCTCGCGAGGGATGCCGATTTCAGTCCGGGCGATATAATATATGTATCACAGAATCGGGGGCGATTCACACGCGTTCAACCACCGTCTGGCACAGTTCAGATAATTGGTAGAGCACGAAACTCTAACTCGGCGTTGATACACGCAATACCAACATGGACACCCGAATCAGTGGGGTTTATGAAGACAGGCAATCATACTATGCTGGTGGGTACAATGGAACAGTTTTTTGCTCGTGAAGGAGACACAGACGAATTCAGTGTGTGGCATCATGGTATGTTGTGGGTATCGTTTGATGTTACGGCTTTAGTGAACGGAACAACAATCATGGCGAAGCTATATCACATGATTGATGGGACAGACCTAAAGCAGATAGCAAGTGGACATGTTAAGAAGAATGTGGATAAGAATCATCTCGTGATTGGTGGACCTGTCACATCGGGCATGACAATAGGAGTATCGTTGCAGGTGTCAGTGGATGAAACAAGCAAGGCGATAAATCATGTTTTCATTCAGGATTCATAGGAGGTAGAAGATGAGTAGTATAGAAGAAGATCTCAGAAAGGCAATGAATAAGGCCCCGTTTGCGAGTCCGTTCACGGAGACGTATGATTCTGATACAGATAGTCTTGAGGCACTGCATGATCTTATACTTGGGATAGAGTCCGGTGTTTACGCTTATTTCAATAAATCGGGTCCAATTGATGTAGAGATCAATGATCAGGCTCAGTTCAGCATCGAGATCCTTAATCCTGGTGATGTGGTAATTCCTCTGGCAGACATAACTCCTGGGACATATCAGATTGATCGGATAGCAGATGGCACACTAACAAATATAGTAGTAGCAACCGGTGCAACAGCTGCTAACGGTCGTATATATTGTGAATACAAGTTCCTCACTGCAAGTTGGGAACCAGGTGATTTATTCCTCATAACATTCAGTGGCAGTTCGGCATTAGTTGGTACCACAACAACCGATTTCCCCGATGGTCGTTTATATGGTAGGATTGTTCGTGATGAGACGATAAGCGATCACATAGGAACACCGACGGTAGATCAGGCAGATGTTGTTACGATGCTTGGTAACCCCGATACAGCGGGTAGAACACTCTATGGCAATCTCGGTGACTTCATGGCGAGGGACATCAGTCCCGATAAGACATTGCTTGATGTGCTTGGATTACCAAATACAGACACGGGATCGTTATATGAACGATTAGGTGCTTATACAACGACAGCATCATTAAAGGACGCACTTGATACACTTGAAGATCATGTTGATTATGAAGGCGCGGTATCGCTTGCAGACAAACTTACAAAGGTTAGAGCAGATTATCTGGATTATCTTGATTCGGATCTAAAATATTTGCTGACAACCGAAGTTCCATTTCCCACGGTAAATTCATTTGCAGCATATGTTGTATCTGGCGGTGTCGGACTTGGAAGCACTCTTGCAAACTCAAAGTCTATCATAGATGCGCTTGGGCACACCGGTTTAGCATTACTTGATAGCGGAATTGGCGCAGAGTTAAGGCGTGGAACAGGCACCCAAATACCTGATAATAAAGGTATCTATGATTTCTTGAAGTACATACATGATATAGCGATTGGCACGGCCGGTGTGCCGCCAGCACCAACAGCATTCTCTATTGCAGATATATTGCAGGTTAGTGGAACAGAGAAAATAAAGGATTTCATAACAACGACGGGCGGATCGGTTTTACCAGCTACCAGCTCGTTATATGATGCAATAGGAAAGGATCTTGAGAGAGTCAATGATCCAACAAGCATAATGGGTTTGCTTGGAGTTCCGGATGTAGCACCAGCCGCCAGAACACTCTACGGTAATCTTGGCGACTTCATGGCGAGAGCCGTGAGTCCCGAAACGACACTGCTCGCTGTGCTTGGGATACCAGATGACGCAAATGGATCATTATATACGCGGTTAGGCGCATTTACATCCACTCAGAATCTTAAGGCGGTACTTGGCGCATTTACAGCGACCGAGAATCTCAAAGACATACTCGGTAATCTTACAACCACAAAGAATCTCGGTGGGATACTTGGTGACTTTACCACCACATTGAATCTTAAAGACATACTTGGAACATTCACGCCAACCGAGAATCTTAAGGAAGCGGTTGATCCAATAAAGGATGGAAGCACTTATACATGTGGTTTTGTTGCCGAATCGATCGCTGATTATATACGGACGCTAGGCAGAAACATAGCTGACGATAAGTTTGATTCCGACCTTGTTACAGCGAACGAGGACGGCTCGATCCTTGAGAGGCTTGAGTTCATACAGTCGCTTATAGATGACGATGTCACTACCACAACCCACATCATAACAGTGGCACACGGTACGAATGAAACACCTGTGTTAACGTTCACAGCTAACAGAGTGGGCAGAATTGCAGTAGAGCTTGATCTGAACGAATTAGTTGCGGCAGCAGAGGGTGGTACAGGCACAGTAAGGCTTAAGCACGCGATTGATGATACAACTCCCAGAACAATTGATATTGCGCAGTTCATTGTGGGCGTAGACGAGGTCCATCCAACAGTATCAGGATGGGTTGATACGACCGCGAGTGGAGTGGAGGTCACGATCGAGCTAACGGCGGCGGTAACACTACCGAGAACCATACCGTATAAGATTATTGAGGCGTCGTAGGTGATATGAAATGCAGCAAAACACTTTAAAAAGGATTAATGACATCGTCGCTGAGGACATAAGGACAAGGATAGGTGGCGGCGATGTAACGCTCAATGCTCTGCTTGGATTACCCGATAACGCGAACGGTGCATTATATGATCTTCTTGGGGCGTTCACAAATGCCGAAAGTCTTAAGGCGATACTTGGCGACCTATCGTCAACTCACAGATTGGGACAGACACTCGGTGATCTCACTGAGACAAAGAATCTTGGCGGAATACTCGGTGGCTTCTCTGCCGCTGAGAATCTTAAGGCGATACTTGGCGGATATACGGCAGCGATACCATTAAAAACAGATGTTGATATTATCGTTGCAGATACGCCATACATACATGATCAAGCGATAAGTACACCCACGACCGACTCCGTCGCCGATATTGTTGACAGGGTATTGAAAGCACTTGATATGTCTGTGAGACCAACTGTAGAGTTATGTGAGACGTGGCAGAATGAAACAGGCATAGATGTGAATCTATGGACTGTAACCGATCCTGCTACAGGAACAGTGTGGTCACGTGGTGCAAGTGGTGCATATCTGAGAGCGATGTCAGCACCAAATGCCGATGAAGATGCAAGGTTGGTGAGTGATCAAAGATGGGTAGCAGCACCAGACATATATGGGACAAACACAACGCTTCGTAAGCTTGTTCTTGAGTTTGAACTCAAATTAACAGATGTAGCCAATCTGGATGAAACACGTACTTTCCTTGGACTTACGACAGGAGCTGGCGATTACAGATCTACGGACAACATCATAGGATGGGGCATCAATACGGATGTGCTTGAGTCAATCACCGATGATGGAATAAGCGAAACGACAAACACAACCTTTGGTGAGACGTTGACAAACTGGAATAAGCTCAAGATCGAAGTATATTCAGGGCATGTTAAGTTCTACATCAACGAAGTGATGAAGGCAGATCACACAACAAACTTACCCGACTTTCCGATGTACATAAACTTCCACGTGGACACCGTCGCGGGTGGAGCAGCGACGATTGAGCTTGGAGTGGTGCGTGCATGGACAGAGGACATAGCGAGGTGATAGAAGATGGGTGATATAAGGCTTGGACAGATCACAGAGATAGAAACAGACACGAACGAGCTACAGACAGACTGGGTTAATGGTGGTAGACTTGATCTGATCATTGATGCGACCAAAGCAACCACCGACAAACAAGCCGGATCCACAGTTAATAATATAACTGCAGCAATAGATTGGAATGCGGCAGAGAGCGTTGTTGTAGCGATCGGAACGGCAGCAACCAGAAATAAGCTGCACTCACTTCTGCTCGATGTGTCGGCTCTATCAGACGGTGCAGTGATCAATGTCAGAATGTACCAGAAGATCAACGATAACGCTGATGTGAAGATATATGATGAAACGTTCACAATAAACAAAGATCCGGATGGTTTGTGGATTGTGAATGGATCTGTAGCCACACACGATGTCCTGACAGTGAAAGTAGAGTCTGATACAGCCGAGTCAGTTGCAATAGAATACACGTATGTACTGGAGGCGATGTAGGTGAGTCTGCTTGTAAAAAAAGGAGGATGGACACCAACTGGTGATGATGGTACAAAGGTAGCGATTGCTGATATAGCTAACGTGATTGAAGCAGCGGTAGTGGGTGTGGATGATTACTCAGGTGATTTAAGCCCAAAGGCAAATGTATTATTCCCCTGGACAGTTCCAGCAAAGCTTGCCAACCCAGCAGAATTACCAGCAGGCAATGGACGCGGCTGTGCATGGTCACCGAACGGAGAGTTCCTATCAGTTGCACACACCGCAAATCCATACATAGTAACCTATCAGAGAAACGGTACTACATTCACAAAGCTTGCCAACCCAGCAGCATTACCAGCAGGCGCTGTATATAGCTGTGCATGGTCACCGAACGGCGAGTTCCTATCAGTTGGACACGCCGCATATCCATTTTTAACAATCTATCAGAGAAGCGGTACTACATTCACAAAGCTTGCCAACCGATCGGAATAGCAAGC
>JAUWND010000051.1 GCA_030612835.1 Candidatus Methanophagales archaeon
GGAGGTGTCATTCAGGCAAGTGAGAAGCTGTATAAAGCGGCGGAAGAGGCAATTAAAGAGCAAGCGAGAATTCACGCTCACGCGAAGGACGTGTATGCGGAAGCGGAAAGGAGAGGGAGATGGAACACTACTTTACTGTTCAAAGCAGCAAGGATACTGGGCAAGGAAATCAGGCATTACTGGGATAGTGCCTGGACGTTGCATGTAGAGGGCTTTCACGAGGCTAAACTCGACTTAGAAGAGGTGAAAGAGAGGCTTGAAGATATAAAGAGATTGGTGGGCTCCGCGAAAAGCTGGTAAGGATAAAAAAATATGACAAAAGCAAGATTCTACATAAAAGATAAGGTGCATGCAGGAAGTTTGGGGTATCGGGTGCACATAATAGAGGGGATGAACGAGAACATAAAAGGGATGAGAGAAGAGATGTGGGAAGGGTTTGATAAATTACCAGCACGAATTGCAAAAGAATTAAAAAACTTTCTTTCTGAAGAAAGAACCTTTACTAAGAAAGGGTGAACGAAAACTTGCTAAAAGAAAAATGGAAATGAAAGATAGAAAAGCTTATATAGGGGGAAGAAGAAATAGTTTACACTCATCTATATCATCGGATGGGAGCGCCGAAGAGGGGGCGCTTAATAAGTACCTTTAAATAGAAGGTGAAAGAACATATAGCATAAGAGGGGGATAAGCGAAGGTGAAAGAGAAAGCGCAGACAAGCGAGGGAAAAGGGAACGATAGTGATAGTGAGGAAGCAAGCGGAAGTGAAGGTGAAATACAGAAACAAAACATCGAAAACCTTCCATATATCGAAAGCTTTATATACCCCCTCGAGCAAGTGGAATATATAAAAATTTAGGAGGTGAAAAAGAAAAAAAAATGAATACTAAAAGCAAAAAAGGAATAATAGGGATAACATTAGCAGTGATAATAATCGCTTCGATTTTTGCAGTGGTTGCGCCGACTATGGTTGCGAAGTATGTCCCACCAGGAACTGAAGCGAACTCTTCGATCAGGATATATGGCGACGTTCGGCCTCAAGGCAATGCACCAGAGCGATATGACGATTGGACAGACCCATTTGACTCAACGGTAATACCAAAGGATTCGATTATGTTTAATCCCGCGATACTTGATAGGGATTTTGGAGTAGTAGTTAACGGTGAGAATGCCCGTGAGAAGATTTTTCTGAGATCATGGTATGAGCCCTGCGGCAACTACTGGGGAGACAGAAAGAATTATACACGCCCAACGATAAACATGGAATATACATACATGCTGATGAGCACAAACTGGATGCCAATACATGGGAATAATTTAAGTACACTTATTGCATTCCCAACATGTGAGATTGATACTCAGATAGGACTTGGTGCATGGGATTGTGCGCCGGGAAAATCAGTTGAGATAAACCTCACCAAGCTTTCAAAAGTGAGCGGAGATGTGGAGCCATACGGTAAAACTGTGGATGGAACGATAGAATTAGAGAAGGCTTTCAGTTTGGGTGCAGGAGATGAAGTGCAGTTCCTCGATCACAAGTTGGAAGTCACCACTATCACTAGGGATGGCGATTACGTTATAAAGGTCTGGTATGCAGGAAACAGTGAAGATGATGCAGGAAAAGGCTGGATTCTCCTGGCAGATGGTGAAAGAAAGTACTTCGACCGTCATAATAATATCTATCCTGATGCAAACCATGATCCTGCGATAAACCTGATAAGGACATGGTATGCAAGACGAGAAGGCGGCAGTATCATCTTAGGTATGGAGTTACAGAGGAGCGATGTGTTCTACGTTGATGGAGTAAGATACGATGTGACAGCAATCGAGGTGCTCGATACTACCGGTGATGAAGAAGCGGATGAGTTCAAATATATAACGGTGAGAACAAAGCTGCCGAAGTGCGTTGATACCGTTCGTGAGGAGAGCGTTGTATCTTCGCAGTGTATAGACTGCATCGAGCCAGCAGAGATAATACCCGTGCTTCCGCCTTTCAATGAGAAGCATATCATGGTTGATGACATTGACATACCGCTGTGGGAACCAACAGATAACGACGGTGAGTGGCCTTATGGTAATCTGGATGGTATAATTTGCCTGTGCACCGATAAGCCAGAGGATGCGACTTACTTCCCACACGGCGAAAGGTATCTGACGATGCAGAACAATTCGGATGAGTGCTTCCAGAGCTGGTTAGATTACTTCGATGCTGAAAGAATAGATACCGACCACGATGGAATATGGATAGCATACGATGTTTCAGAGCGTGTGATTGAAGACGTGGATGCAACGGAGGTATTTTACATTGCAGAGGACGTTGAACTGAGATATTCAACTGATTTGCTTGAGAAGCTGCACGAGGCGTTAGGTGATCCAGTATATGAAAACTGGACGAAATTCGATATTCAGTCACTACCCGACCAGTACACCGAGTTCATATTACCTGCGGTACCAGATATAGATGTGGCTACGGAGGTAGGGTTATATGGAGATTACCTGATAACAACTTCGTTTATTGCACCAACGGCAGCAGGAAGGATTCCAGGATGGGATAGAAATTTCACGAGGGTAGCGTTCTCATACGATCAGAAGGAAGGTATGGACGGTATTGACATCTATGTGAACTACAACGAATCAAACGACGTAAACACCGTAAGGATTTACGGTCATTGCAATATAAGTACAGGAGGAGTTCGCAATGATTGCTGGATAGAGCAGTACGAGGGTTGGGAAGAGCCATTCAATCCAACAGTGATAAGAAAGGATTCAATCACTTTCGATGCGGCAATACTACGATACAACGAAGAATATTCAATGCATGCGCAGGGAGAAGACTGTGACCTGAAGGAATATTTCAGAGCGTGGTATGTGCCCGAGTTCAAGTTCTACGGCGAGCACCATAAGGGGGACATAGAGCCTGCAATCGTAACTGAGACGACATATATGCTCATAGATTCGCAAGACAAGAAACCATGGCATGCAGATGCAAACCGCAGTTGGTTCGCATTCCCGATTGTCGCTGACCTTTCGAATGCACAGATAGGACTTGATTCTTTCGAGAATGAGGGAGTCGAGTCTGCGATGGAGAACCTTGTGATGCTCGAAAGAGTTAGTTGCAACGAAAGGGACTTAGACGAATTGAATAAAACAACGAACGGAACAATACGGATAGAGAAGACATATATCATGGAGCCTGGAGATGAAGTGCAGTTCCTCGAGCACAAGTTGATGTTCAATGGGTATGATATAAGCGGTGACAATCCATTAGCAGACGTGTGGTACTGTGGCAACACTCTGGCGACGAATCAAGAATCGCTAAAACATAATGTCACAATACTCAACAGAACAAGATACTTCGATAGGCATAATATCGGTTTCGACACACCAAGACATCCAGACAGGACGTGGTATGCACAATTCAATGAACCACCATTGGTAGACGGAACGGCAAGGATCACCGTAGGTAAGGAATTGCAGAGAGGCGACGTCTTCTACGTGGACGGTGTGAGATATGAGATACCGGCAATAGAAGTGCTTGACTGGGATGGAAACCTGACGAACGGTTGTGAGAAGTTCAAGTACATCACTATCAGATCGCCATTCCCGAAGTATCTCGGCGGAGATGAAGAGAAGATCGATGAATATCAAATAACCTCGCAATACATCGTAAAGATCAAAGAATGCAACACGATACCTGTACTTCCACCACTGAACATGGACCACGAGATCGTTGACGATACTGATGTGGTGCTATGGCAGCCTTTGAAACTCTTGCACAAGTGGCCTTATGGTGATATAAAGAGTGGTAGACCGGGCAGAGAGTACTTCCCGTGTGCGGAACGCTACCTGACAATGCAGTATCCACCGTATGCGTGGCTGAAATACTTCCGCGCAGTGCCAATTGACTCCGAGAAAGAGGGCGGAGATATGGAAACGGCAATACCATCGGATTGGCAGCTTTGGGAGGACTACGGAGGACCATTCTATCCAGGAGACGAACTTCCATCTGAGGGCTGGCAGTGCTGCAGGTGTGGAATACCAATGCCATTGCCCACTACATTCACGGTCTTTGACAACGAGCACTGGATCGCAAACGACGTGGACGAGCGAATCATCGCAGTTGACCCGTTGGAGTTCTGCTGGAAGAGCGAAGACATTGAGCCGAGATATTCAACGAACCTGCTGCAGATACTGAATGAGACTTTGTACGACGACAAAGTAGTTGATGAGGACTGGACGAAATATGACATCCAGACGCTACCAGACGAGTATACCGAGTTCAAACTCCCAGAGATACCATCAATAGACCCAGAGGTTTACATCGGCGGCGAATATCAGTACTGGGTAAAGATTAACGAACTTTCGAATGTAGTTAATCCGGGAAGCTATCTGATTACGACTTCGTTCCTTGCACCGAATGCAAAAGGAGACCTGAACCTCGATCAGTCATACAGTACAACGGATAGGTTCGCATTCACATACAATGCAAGGGATGGCACAGGTATCTACATTAACGAGGACCCGGTGATACCCATATCGCCATTCGGAGAGAGATTCACGATGCATCTCGATGAGGGAGACAACTACGTGTCATTGCCATTGCTTCCACCAGTGGATAAGAGGAGCCCTGCAGAAGTATTCGGTCCAGACGTTAGCGTTTGGGCATACAACGCAGTATCAGATACATGGGAGAGACCAACTGAAGTAGCCATAGGAACAGGATACTACGTATATGCACCAAAGCCAAAGGTTGTGAATCTGTACGGTACAGGTGAAGCGCTAACATGGCCAGAAATTGAAGCAACGTTACAAACCGGATGGAACCTGGTTGCTCCAGGTAATGAGAGCATACCGATGGTGGACGTTACAGGTGTAACGGTCATGAAATACGACAGGGGCACCTTCGTATTGGTTCCACCAGCTATGGGAGAAGAACTCAAGTCAGGCGAGGGATACTGGATATATAAGTGAAATAAGTGAAAACCATAAACCAGAAAACAAGGTAAGGATGCAAATCGCAATCCTTACCACTTTTTATTTTTTTATTTTTTTTATTTTAAAAAGAGAGGTGATGTGAAATATGGGAAAAAAAGAGATGTGTGTAATTTTAGCAGTAGTTTTGCTGTTGTTTCCCGCTTTAGTAGCTGTTGCCGGGGCACAGGGAACACCGGAGCTACCACAAGATTCCTGGGTGATGATAAGCGCAAGTTCCAGTGAAATACCTGCAGATGGCGTTTCCACATCAGAGATAAAAGTGGTGGTCTCGTGGCCTCCCGAAACTGAAAAGAGTGGTGAGCCTGCGGAAAATGAGACTGTGGATATATGGACAACTCTTGGCAGGCTTACAGAGATTGGAAATGAGAGTAATACAGGCGTCAGTATTAGCTTAATTATGGATAATAATGGCACGGCAACCGCATTATTATCAGGAAATGATACAGGAGATGCATTGATTACAGTAGAGTGTCATAATGGAGGCGGTAATTTTACCAAAGTAACGTTTTTGGCACCTGGAGCAACAGCGGCACCACCTTCTGGAAATGGGGGAGATGGCGGAATACCACCAACACCTCCGGCGGGAACGTCGGCTCACATAGCGCTTGGTGCAAATCCTGCGGATATACCCGCAGATGGAGTTTCTACATCAACAATAACAGCATCAGTGTGGGATGGAGAGGATTGGGTGCTGGATAACCTGACGGTCAATTTCAGCACTTCCCTGGGGAATATTACTGAGTCTGCGGTAATAATGAATGGAACTGCAACGGCGATATTAACTGCGGGGACAGAAGATTTAGGCGTAGCGACATTAACAGCGGAAGCGAATTTGAACGGCGATATTGGCACTGTAACTAACACAACTAGGGTTAACTTCACCACGCCGGGTGTGACGCCTACGCCGCCGGTAACTGTAACACCCACACCTACAATTACGGTTTCGCCAACACCAGCGGCAACGGTAAGTCCGACACCGACACCGAGTCCAACGAAAAAGCCGCTGATTCCGGGATTTGAAGCCGTTTTCGCTATCGCAGGCTTATTAACAGTTGCGTATTTGGTGAAGTGGAGAAGAAGAATATAGCTGTAAAACAAAGGATTTTTTGGGGGAGTCCCTTTTTATCCCCTTCTATATTTTTTAGTATTGTGTGTAGCTAACCAGAAGATTTCACAGATTATAAATAATCTACCGATATACTTTTCCTCTATTTTTCCTGCCAATTCATTATCGGAAATTATCTCCAGTTCCTCCTGTAACGCATCCAAACCATCGCGTATCCTTGAAATCAACTTCAGGATACCATGCAAATCCGCTCTCTTTATTGCTACGTTTTCCATAAACCCTTTTATGTAATCTCAATATAAAAATCTTTGTCACATTTAAAAGTTACCGCAGATCATGCAGACTGAGTTCACATAGAAAATTAGATGCCAGCTGGGGTTAGTTAGTTGTCATCCGTGAACTCTGCGATTACTCTATTCGCCAAACTCGGAAGATGGTGGCACAGGGATAAGGGGATTAATCTGGTTGCATTAAATGAAGAAAAAAAAAGAGATAGCGTCCTTTGGGGTAAAATGGAGCGATTTGGGATTAGAGGAAGTGAGGAGGTTTGTGGCGGAATTAAAAGATAAATCCGGATATGTCGGGGGAATAGAGGAGAGAGGCAGGAGTATTTTTGGGTGATTGTGAAGAGAGTAGAAGGGAAAGAGAAGGGGAAAAGAAGAAGCGGAAGCAAAAGCAAGAAGAAGAAGAGGCATAAAGGCGAAGGTAAATACCCGGTTAGAAAAGGGTATAGTAAGCACGTTATCGGAAAAAGCGAGAGGGAACAAAGAAGCACTAAAATACGTTGCTCTTTTTCTCTCTTTTTGTGTCGCCTCTTCTATATTATTTATTATTTCCCTCACGCTTAGAGGTTCGCTGTCATTATTGAAGACCTTCACAGCGAGTATTTTAGGTGTTATTTTCTTCTTCGCAAAACATATTTTGATTGCAATGGGCTATACCCCGTACAAATATCAGCGGTGAGTTTATCAGGTGCGTATTTAGTGAATTTTAATCTCGTGCCCTTGGTCGCATTAGCGATAGTGACCCCGGGATGGGGATTGAGGGAAAGGGGAGAGATGCTGGTTATAGGCGTCCCGATTTTATTCCTTTTGCACGTTCTGGATTTGGTAGCGCATTTCCCTATGTATTTTTATGGTTCGGCGATCGCGCAAATGATAGTATATTCAATAGGAGTTGGCGGCGTAGCGATGCCGTTTATTATATGGTTCGTATTCGCTTTTTTCTTTAGAAAAAACCTTTTCTTGGAAAGAAAAGCTTTACCAAAAGAATCTCGATAAAAATGAAAACACCGAAAACTTTATATACCCCCTCAAACAATTAAAAATTAGGAGGTGAAAAAGAAAAAAAAATGAATACAAAAAATAAAAGCAAAAGCGAAAAAGGTAAAGGAATAATAGGGATAACATTAGCGGCGATAATGGTCGTTTCGATATTTGCGGTGATTGCGCCTGCTACGGTTGCGAAGTATAACCCGCCTGTCCCGCCAGGAACCGAAGCGAACTCTTCTATCCGGATATATGGTGACCTTTGGTGGCAGGGAAATGCGCCAGAGCTGTGCGACCGGAATGTGAGCGTTTTAGATGTTTGCTGCGACACTACTCAGACATGGGGCTGGTTTTACAATGAAACAACCAAGTGGGTATATTCAACAGCCGACTACACTCCCCTATTCAAGCTCAGCGTTGATGGAGATAATTATTACGCCTACTGCGTAAACTATGAAGTGTCCCTCACGCCAGGAAATACTTTCAATGCATCAATATATACTGCAGAACCAACCTGTAAGAACAATTCGATAGCCTACATATTGAATAACTGGACAATTGACTGTCCTCATTGCACCAACGTCTCTGCTGGCCAATCCGCAGTATGGTACTTCGCCTATATAGACGATATTTTCTGCAGCCTCGGCACACCACAGTACAACCATACAGCAACTCCAACTGATCCCGGATGGGAATCACAATGGATACCCAACTGCACTGCCCATCCGGAAGCTTGTGATTTTATCAATGCTTCGATAAACCAGAGCGTCCCGTACAACGTCACAATTACTCCAAAAACCGGGAATTATTCCGAGGGAACGCCAATACCGCTTGAAGCAACGGTTGATTACTGCCTTGAAGAAGTTGGAGAAGAAGTTACCGTTGTATTTGAAGCGGACAACTGCAAATTCGAAAATGACGCAACCGTCTATGAGAATGACACCGTTAACGGAATAGCCAACGCCATTTTGACTTGTGACGCAAGTGTTGACAGCGTAAATGTTACGGCACGAGTAAAAGATATGAAGTGGTTCGAGATAGTTGTCCCCTGCAACGGATATCAGGAAACGCTCAAAATTATCAATCTTACCGATGACGCTAACTTCAGTTTTTACGAAGTTACGCCGGGAGAAGTAGATGGATACGTGTACGAAGACAGGAGCTGCAACTGCGAATACAATCCGGATTATCCTGAGCCAGGTGTCGCAGACATTACAGTTAAGCTCGTTAACGTTACTACGAGTATAGTGGTAAAAACGACAACGACGAATAGTAACGGATACTACAAGTTCACAGACGTACCTGCGGGAGATTATACGGTGAAGTACGAGGAAAATGATTTACCAGCGCACCTAAGCCCAAAGTGCGATGATCCCCCTCCAGGTGATTATGCAAATCCAACAGAGGGAAGCGTTACGGTTCCGGAGGGAGGTATAGCGAGGCATAACTTCGGTGTGAAGGCGACACCACAGATAAGCATCAAGAAACTGGTAAACGGAAAGGATAGTATAATTGCGGAACGCAACGATACAGTAACATTCACATTGACCATCACGAACACAGGTCTTGTAAACCTTACGAACCTAACAGTGGATGATCAGTTCCCGCTTAAGCAGCAAGATAGAGGACTGACATGGACAGGCTGGGCAGAGCCACCTGTGGATGCTGCTTTAAGCTCGATTGCCGGTGGATGGATAGACTTCGATATTCATTGGTGGGGTTATGATACAACTACTGGACATTTAGCACAATTCGAACCGCTTGAGCCAGGGGAATCATTTGAGATAACCTTCAATGCGACTGTTGATCCGGATGCAAAGGGGAGATATAAAAACGTCGGGTATGTGACTGCGGAGAGTGAATGGTGTGGTGACGTATCTGATGACGACTTTGCTCACGTGATCGTGGGTGTCCCACCTGAGAAGGTTCCAGTGCTCACGCCATTCGGTGTGGCTGCACTAATAGGACTGCTGAGTTTGGTTGCGGTGTTAGGCATAAGCAAGAGCAATGGTATGAGAAGGAAGAAGAGATAATTTTTTTCCTCTTCTTTTCTTTCTATTTTTTTTATTTCATGAAACGCCTTATGGCTGTTCTCTTTCAATTTCAAGCGCCTTCTTCGCTTTTTCCAAAGCACAATATATCTTTTGCTCTTAGCAATAGCCCTTTTATATCTTTATAGAAAACTTTATATAACTCCTATGTTATACAGATGTAAAAGAGAAAAGCCTAAAGGGAAGGGAAAAAAAGTTCCGCCTAAGGGGAGAGGGGAAGGAAGGGGGAAATGAAAGATAGAAAAGCTTATATAACACTTTTTCTTTTTTTACAAAAAAGAAAACCTGTGCTAAAAGAAAAAACGGAAAGGAATAGAAAACTTTATAAAGGGATAACAAGTAAAACATTTACATTCCACTTATCAAACCCCTTGGAAAAAGCGTTGACAAACCTTTTTAAAAAAGGTTTGCGGAACGCGAAGGGGGGGCGATAAGGGGACAGGATAAAAAAAAATAGGAGGAAAAAAAAAAGAGAAGAAAAATGACAGAAAAAGAAAGCAAAAAGGGAAAAAAGAGAACAGGGAAATTGCTGAGTAGTTTCGTAGTGCTTACGATTGTTCTATCAGTGCTTGCAGCTTCGGTAACTTCGGTAAGTGCACAAGTACCACCAGCACCAAAAGTAACAGAAATTGTAGTTTCTGCCAATCCATCGAGCATACCTGCAGAGGAGGGGTCTACCTCTACTATAACGGCAACGGTGATAAATTGGACGGGAGCAGGTCCAGGTGATTTAGATGTCTATTTTGAGATAGAAGGACCTGATTACGGAACTTCTATATCTCCGGAATGGAATAGAACGGATGATGCTGGAAATGCAACTGCTACTTTAACTGCAGGCGCAGGAGTAGAGCCTGGAACGGTAACGGTTAAAGTTACTGGTCAAGGTGGTATTGCAGTCAATACCACTCAAGTCACTTTAAGTGGAGCCCCAGAGGTCACAAGCATTGTGGTATCACCACCGGTGGCTGAACTTATTGTAGGTGGGACACAGCAATTCACGGCAACCGCTTATAATCAGTATGGTGGCGTGATGCCTGACATTGAGTTCGCATGGACACGCAGCAATGGAACGGTTGGTACAGTCAATGGAACTGGATTCTTTGAAGCATCAGCTCTGGGGAGTACACTTGTAAATGCAACTAATGCAAGCATTGTAGGAAATGCAAGCGTAACTGTGACTGAATATGCTCCCGACCTGATTGTTACGGAGATAACGCCGAATTGCGACGAGATATTCGCAAACGAGAGCAACACTGTTAACGCAACGATAAAGAACAATGGCACTGCCGCTGCGGGTGCATTCAATGTCAGCTTCGTTGTAGGCGCGTTCAGCGAGGAAGTGGAAGTTAGCGGATTAGCTATCGGAGCAAGCGAAGAGGTGACAGTCACTGACCCAACACTGAGAAATGCAGGTGAATCAGTAACAATAACAGTTACTGCGGATTGTGATGGCGAAGTTGGGGAATTAGATGAGGCGAACAACGCAACAAGCATTGCGAAAACCGTTGTGAATAACGGCTACAAGGGGAAGACGTACACAGGCGGCGAAGATATCACCACCTTGCAAACACATACACTCAATGGAAGCGTTCTTTATTCCACTGGTGACAGCTACTACTTAGGCGGTGGTACAAGTTGGACTCAATACATTGCTAACTGGACTGCGAGCGACCTGCCAGTTCCAGATGGCGCAACAAGCATTGTGAAGGCAAGGCTGTATGTTTACTACACCTGGGATAAGGTGCAGGGGATGCCAGGCAATGTCAGCATGGAATTCAATGACAATCCTGTGACGATAGACGCATTTTATACGGATCGCAAAGGATATGGTACCTGGGACTTTCCATTTGGAATGCTGACATACGATGTGACCACCGATTTCAATACGAGCGGGAACACCGCGGTTCTTGAGAATCAAAATCCGGTTGCAGGTAATCCATCCATCCAGGGTATGCTTCTGGTAGTAATATACGCGGATGCAACAGAGCCGGAAAGGACGATATGGATAAACGAAGAATGTGACATACTCGCTGCAAAGTCATCTTATTGCACAACTCCAGAGGAGGCAACCGCTTATGCACCATTCGCAGGTACAATCGAGGACATAGCCAATAAGAGTGCAAAGCTCATAACAGTTGCACCTTCAGCAAGTGCTGGAGACGATGAGAACAGACTATACTTCAATGACCAGGTTTGGAATGGCGTATGGGATCATTATGACGGAGCTACGGAGCTGGGTATCGCAGAGACTGATGTAAGTGATGATCTGAAGTCAGGCGATAATATAGCGAAGTTCCAAGACAACGGCGACTGGATGGAAGCGAGTAATGCGATTCTTGTGGTGGAAGAAGTACTGCCTGAGAAGAAGTTCACCATTGATTTCGTCACGGGCTATAACATGATTTCGCTGCCACTCAACGACACTTCAGTTACAAACGCATCGTCATTGGTAGCCAAAATCGGAGCAAACTGCACGGAAGTATTCAAATGGAACACAACCACTCAAGGATGGGAGAGTTACAATCCAAGTATGCCATCTGCTGCTGCCTTCGGCATCGTTGGTGGTGAAGGGTATTTCGTGAGCATGAGTGGACCTGAAACTGTTGTATTCAGAGGAATAATGGGCTGGGAATCTCCTTTCTCAATGTCACTGGTCACGGGCTACAACATGATAGGTATTCCAGTTAATGATACCTCAGTGACAAATGCATCCTTATTGATAGCCGAAATCGGGGCAAACTGCACAGAGATATTCAAATGGAACAAAACCAGTCAAGGATGGGAGAGTTACAATCCGAGTATGCCACCTGCAGCGGCCTTCAACATCGGTTGTGGTGAAGGGTACTTCGTGAGCATGGCAGGTCCGGCGGATGTAGCGTTTGAAGGAGAACCATGTCAGGACTAAGGAGCAAATATCTTAAGATAGAAGATATAGGAGAGAAGGAGAGAAAAAATGAAAAATAGATTGATAAGCATAGCAATGAGTATAGTAGTATTTGCTGTGCTCTTCGGGATGATGGCACCGGTACAGGCACAACCATATACCGTACAGGGATATGTTTATGACACCGCTGGTGTAACGCTAGTAGATGGTGTTAATGTCACCATTACGAATCTCAATACCAGCGATTCGTTATCCGATACTACCGAATACGGGGGTTTCTATTCTGTGGTTTTTGGATGGCCAGCAACCCCTGTCACCATAGGGAATATATTACAAATTAACGCAACCTATCCATGCATGACAAATACGACAACAGTAACGGCAACAGTAAGCCCGCAAACTGTTAATTTGATATTGCAAGCAGAAACAACACCACCAACAATAATCAACCTGCAGCCAGCAGATGGTTCTTTCATTAACAACAACACTCCAGCAATATGTGCAAACTACAGCGACCAAAGTGGAATAAACGTGAGTTTGGTTAAAATTTTCGTGGACGACAAAGATGAAACGGCAAATGCAACAGTGGAAGAGGATTACGTGTGTTACATGCCAATAACGGCTTTATCAGAAGGTTTGCATAATGTAACCGTTAATGCGAGCGACAATTGCACCAATCCAAACTATACAAGCTGGTCATTTACCGTTGATACCGTGCCACCAACAATAGAGTTCATAGACCCAACACCGGCAAATGAATCAACAAATACCACGGGCTATGTGAGATTCACTGCAAATGTTAGTGACCCCGTTCCAGGCAGCGGCTTGGAAGATATTATAAATGTATCGGTCTGGAACGGAACAGGGATATACTTGAACAACAAAACAATGCAAGCATTTGATGAACACAAATATTACTACTATACACCATTACCAAATGGCAACTACACTTACAGGGCTTATGCAAAGGACGTTGCAGGTAATACGCGCGTGAGCGAAACGAGGGTTGTGACGGTGAATGTGACAGAATACACCGTAAGCGTAACGCTAGAATCGGGCTACAACATGATCTCGCTGCCAGTCAATGACACTTCAGTTACAAACGCATCCTTATTGATGGACGAAATCGGGGCAAACTGCACGGAGATATTCAAATGGAACAAAACCAGCCAAGGATGGGAGAGTTACAATCAATATATGCCGCCTGCGGCTGCTTTCGATGTCGTTGGTGGGGATGGATACTTCATGAGCATGAGTGGACCTGCAACAGTTGAATTCAGAGGATTGTGCAGGTGGTCATGGCAGGCGATGAATTGGATGAGTTGGGAATCTCCTTTCACAATTTCGCTGGTTACAGGCTACAACACGATTTCGCTACCAGTCAACGACCCTTTAGTTACAAACGCATCCTTATTGATGGACGAGATCGGGGCAAACTGCACGGAGATATTCAAATGGAACAAAACCAGCCAAGGATGGGAGAGTTACAATCAATATATGCCATCTGCTGCTGCCTTCGACATCGTTTGTGGAGATGGATACTTCATGAGCATGGTAGGTCCGGCAGACGTTACATTTGAAGGAGAGCCCTGGCGAGAGTAGCGAGTGAATAGACAGGAGTGAAAAGATATCTTAAGGTAGGATAGATAATAAAAAAAAATAGGAGGGAAAAAAATGAAAAAAGGACAGATAAGCATAGCAATAAGCATAGTAGTATTTGCTGCGCTCTTCGGGATGATAGCACCGGTTCAGGCAGGAATGTACACAGTACAAGGATACGTTTACGACACCGATGGCGTGACAGCAGTTGATGGTGTTGATGTCACCGTTACAGATATTACTACTGGTGATTCGTTATCCGATACTACTAAATATGGGGTGGGTTTCTATTCGGTGGTTTTCGGATGGCCAGCAACTGCTGATGTCACCGCAGGAGATACATTAGAAATCGTTGCCACTTATGGAACCCTGACAAACACGACTACAGTAACAGCAACAGGAGTAAGCCCGCAAATAGTGGATTTGATATTGCAGGCAGGACCAGAACCACCAGAAATCGAAGAGTACACCATCTCAAACTATACGATAACACCACCGCAGACAACGAGAATAGATGTAGGATTTTCAGAAGAAGTAAACTGGATAATTGCAATCGAAAATGCAACCACCGGGTCCGTAGTACGTGATTGGGATGGAACAAGCACAAATCCCACAGCGAAAATATGGGATGGGACATACGAAGAAAACGGAGTTGTACCGGATGGCGACTACCGTGTAAATGTTACAGGAGTAAACACAACAACAGGGCTCAGTGTAGTCAACAATACAGAGATTATCACAGTGACATCAGTACCACAAGTCCTAACAACGCTGACGATTTCAAGCACTGCAGGTGGTAGCGTAACAGTGCCAGGAGAGGAGACGTTTACCTACAATGAAGGCACGGTGGTCGACCTTAATGCAGTAGCGGATACAGGGTATGCATTCGTTAACTGGACTGGGGATGTGGATACAATAGCGGATGTGGATGCGAGTGAGACCACAATAACGATGAACGCCAACTATACAATCATGGCGAACTTCGAGCCCGGAATAACATACAACCTGACAATCTCAAGCACTGATGGCGGTAGCGTAACAGTGCCAGGAGAGGAGACGTTTACCTACAATGAAGGCAGGGTGGTCGACCTTAAGGCGGTAGCGGATAGCAGATATGAATTCGACAAGTGGACTGGAGACGTCGTAGGCACGATAGCAAATGTCGATGCGAAAGAGACAACGATAACGATGAATGCTGACTACACAATCAAGGCGAACTTCGAGAGGACTTACATTGGAGGAGGTGGCGGAGGAGCACCACGTGACACCGATGGCGATGGCTACAGTGATATACAGGAAATGATTGCGGACACAGACAAGGCTGACCCATGCGATCCACCTCCGGAATGCGCAGCATGCATAGCAACACAACCAGCAGCAACGCCTACACCAACACCCACACCTACGATACCATCAACGGTAACAACGCCTACGCCAACCCCCACAGAAGAGCCAGGTTGCGAAGCCGTATTCGCAATGGCAGGACTGTTAGCAGTGGCATATTTAGTGTTGAGAAGGAAGA
>JAUWND010000073.1 GCA_030612835.1 Candidatus Methanophagales archaeon
CATCTTCTCTCCGTATTTGCGTAATAACTTGTTTACATCCTTAAAGCGCTCCCTATCACCCAGGACGAATTCGATCTCAGGCGCCTGTTTTATATCTCCATCATAGTATCTATTTAAATATCCAGCCACAGATGTCAAGCTCAGTGCATGTCCTTTATATCTCTTGCTAACCTCCGTCATCTCCTCTTCACTTCCCTTAACGCCTCGGCTTCTCAGCATTAACAGTGAATCAGGAATGCTCAAATCAATCAATGGTAGATTCTTGTAACTACGCTCATGCCATCCATCTAAATCTTTTAACGGATAGCGGGTTGTAATCAAACACAGACCTTTAGGGACATCCGCTAAATAACGAAGCAATTCTGTACATTCGCGATGTATCATCTTTCCAAACTCGTCTCCAGATACGGGTTTTTGCATCTGCTCAAGCCCATCCAGTGTGATTAAGTAGGTTCCCTGATGAAAAAACTCCTTTATCCTGTCTGTCTTCTCCCAGGTGCTTTTTATGGTTTCCGGCTCTATTTGACCTTGACTAACATATCGTAACAGTGCATTAAGAAATTGTTCAAGATAAGCGTTACGATAAAAACCCCACCAGAAGATACCATCCGGCTTGATGTTATTGGATTCCAGTGTATCGTACCACTTACGCACAATGGCTGATTTGCCTACGCCCGCCCCAGCCAATGAGTGCACCAATTCGGACTTCGGGGTTCGTGTACCAGTCAGTGATGGTTTCAAGCATCTCTTGCCGACCAACAAAGTGGGGTTCAGGTGGGGTTTGGTTGTGGCGGCTGGGTGGAAATAGAAAGGTAAGTGGCTCCATCTCAGAAGGCTGTTGGATGATAATGTCTCTTCCTGCTTTATAACTGTCTCTTCCGGCTTCTTGTTTTTCAATCTTAGAGTTTTCGATTGTAGTCGATTCGCTACCAACAATAAATTTCTGTTCTTCTAGTGGTTTTTCGCTCTTTTTCTTTTTGTTCAGTTTGTATGTCAAATAAGCAATAATGACCCCAGCTATGGTAGCTATGCCAACCACAATACCCACTATCAAACTTATATTCTCAAGCGGTGTTTTTTCCTGGGCCAGCGCATTATCTACCAAAAGAATGAGTGAAACAAAACTAAATGCCACAAATTTCAGTTTTCCCTCAACGCACCCTAATATATGCTCTATGAAAGTCTCAGCATCTTTCTTCATAGGATCACCTCTTGTTCGCTCAATATCCTTTCCTTGAGGAGCGGGTGAAGAGACTTATATGTAAGAACATCTACCCTCCTTCTTAGCAATTCCTGAAGCTCTAATTTTAAACCTGCAAGGTCTAATAAACTCTTTCTTCCTTCAAATTCTATCAGTAGGTCAATATCGCTCTCTTCAGTGGCTTCACCTCTTACAATAGAGCCAAAAAGGGCAGCCTTTTTCACCTCATGTTTCCTCAACACGTCAATGAGCGTCTTCTTTATCTCATCTATCTGATATTCTTTCAACAGAACCTACCCCTTTCCACTCCGTACGTAAGACGATCCCCCTCAATATTCCAAAGAATAGGATACAAGATCCCTCTTTTCGTTATCCCTTACAAAGACAATAATCTTGTTATTCAAAATAGCCGCCTCGTATTGTTCTTCTAATTGAATCTGAGACCTTTTGCTTAAATTTGACCTAAAATCGTTATACGGATAAGCGTATATCTTCTGTTCCTGGATGTCTAATAGCATAACGGGCTTTTTAGCCTCGAATCTTTTGTACAGTCCGAGAATATTGTCCCATTGCTCGCCCACAGCATCCCAATATTGCTCATACATTTTCGTTTTGATTACTTTTTTATTGTATATACAGTATAACTTCTAACTATTTAATTTAGTTTAGTTTAGGACGCAGATTTACACGGATTTACACGGATTTAATTTCTTCTGCGTTAATCAGTGTTAATCTATGTCAATAATTTATTTTGTTCTGTTACACATGCGCAACCCAACTCACATTCCAGTCCTCTAAGGTTGGCGTATTGGAGGTATTCGTTGTTGTGAGATTGGCGAACAATCTAATCGAAGTCAATCCGGATGCACAACAGGAAATATCATAGCCCAAACTCGCCTGCGATCCTGTTATTGTGCATTTTGTGGAGTTGTCGGTTGCATCAAGAATTTTGTAGGTAATGTTAGTTCCCGGAGTCGAGACATTGTCATTCACATAGAGCTTGCCCCAGCTTACTATTTGATCGGGGGTTATTGCTTTGCTAGTTAGAGTCCCATATGTATTGTATTTTGGTGCATAACTAACCACTACGTAGGCCTGAGAACATCTCATCACTTCACCCTCAGCCAGTGTTTTCAACCTTACGCCAGCCAGTAGTGCATCTATTTCATCACAAGTCCAGGGCTTGTTTGTATGAGGATTTTTGCTCCATACTTGACCTGAAGTCTCCCAGCTAGTGCCACTAAGGCCGGCACCTGTATAAATGTGCCCATGTGTTTTTATAATAAAGTATGCAAAGCTATTCCCTAATGTGTCCCCCTTGAATCTAATCCAGAGACCCACTTTGTTTATTTCACGTCGCCACCGCTCACGTTTATATTAATGCTGCTCGATATTCCCTCTCCAATTTTTGATGTTATAGTCGTATTAGGGGCGAATGTGAATACATAGGCATCAGAAACGTTCGACAAATCACCACTGTCCATATAGTTCACCTTCCAGTAGTATGCTGCTGTGATACCTCCAACCAATGCTATCAGGCACAAGGCTAAGATGATAGTTTCTGATATTTTCATCACTGAAAAACACCACCTATCTAGTTATGATGTTTTTTTTTAATTGTATATAAAGTATAACTTCTACATATTTAATTTAGGACGCAGATTTACACGGATTTACACGGATTTGATTTTTTTTCTGTGTTAATCAGTGTTAATCTGTGTCAATAATTTATTTTATTTTGTTTTAGGCTAAATGGGCAAAAGTTTTGGCTTGCTTAAGATCATTTAGTGCTAAATACGCCTTTGACAGGACAACTTCAGCCTTAGGCTCATAGAGCTTAAAGCCTGTCCTGGCACAGATCTTCTGGACTTCATCTGTATCACGAATAGCATCTTTATGTCTTCCCTTATCTAAGTGCGGCCTGCCGGACTCAAGCAGTGCTTCGATTTCAAGTGGAGGCACGCCAACCTTGATTCCTCTTTTTACTTACAAGCGGCATTTGTGAAAGGTCACCTTCTAGAAAGAAGGTTCTTGCAAGCGAGAAATTTGTTTCCCAAGCACCAAGTTTATGGTAAATAAAATGTTCGTGCCTTCTGTATATTTTCTCCCAATAAACATCGTCAAGTACCTCATCGTAAAGCCTTGCTGCACAGCCATGATATACCTGCTCAAATAAAAGCTGCATCGCCTCTAATGTTTCAGACCGATCAGGTGCACATTCGCCAAAATACTGATAGATGCGTTTATGGCACAGCTTCTTATTCTTATCATCAAAATCTGATTCGAAATAGCCCTTGATTAATGGGTGTGTTGCATAAGCTTTTTTTATATGCCAAATAAGCAATAATGACCCCAGCTATGGTAGCTATGCCAACTACAATACCAACTATCAAACTTATATTCTCAAGCGGTGTTTTTTCCTGGGCAAGCGCATTATCTACCAAAAGAATGAGTGAAACAAAACTAAATGCCACAAATTTCAGTTTTCTCTCAACGCATTCTAATATATGCTCTATGAAAGTCTCAGCGTCTTTCTTCATAGGATCACCTCTTGTTCGCTCAATATCCTTTCCCTGAGGAGCGGATGAAGAGACTTAAGTAAGAACATCCACCCGCCTTCTCAGCAATTCCTTAAGGTCTAATTTTAAACATGCAAGGTCTAATAAACTCTTTCTCCCTTCAAATTCAATCTGATATTCTTTCAACAGAACCGACCCCTTTCCACTCTGTACGTAAGACGATCCGCCTCAATATTCCAAAGAATATGATACAAGATCCCGCTTTTCATTATCCCTTACAAAGACAACCATCTCGTTATTCAAAATAGCCGCCTCGTATTGTTCTTCTAATTGAATCTGAGACCTTTTGCTTAACTCTGACTTAAAATCGTTATACGGATATGCGTATATCTTCTGTTCCTGGATGTCTAATAGCATAACGGGCTTTTTAGCCTCGAATCTTTTGTATAGCCCGAGAATATTGTCCCATTGCTCGACAACGGCATCCCAATATTGCTCATACATTTTCGTTTTGATTACTTTTTTACCTTCCTCCCTTTATTGTTGTATATTACGGATATTATTTCTTTGGTAAAGCTTTCGTTGCTATTTACAAAGGTTTATTTTTGCATGTTCTCTTTTCTCCGTATCCTTCAAAGAGCGATAGGTATGCAGTAACCTCAGTTCATCTTTATAATCTGTGTCAATCTGCGTTAATCTGTGTCAATAATTGATTTTTACTCGCTCCTAGCCATACCACTCGCCTTCTTCCGCTCAGCCAATCGCCGTATCAATCCAAACCCCTTATCTTCTATCTCCTGTACCTCTATGTAGCCCTTATCTAGAGCCCCTTTAACTAGCGCTTCTCCTTTCTCCGAGCGAACGAAAACCGTTGACCAGCCCTCTTCTGTGCCTACCGAGCCCACGGAAATGTCTGCGAGTTCCGCAGTGAAATCCATACAAACCGAGCAGCCATCGCCTACATAATCTTTAATATCCACTAACGGGATACTATGTTTCTCGTTCGCATAGACAGAGAAATCCTTACCCTTTATGTCGCACTTACTCACATTTTCCAACTTGGTATATTTCTCCGCGATGTAATCCAGCAACTCCTCCCTGAAATTCTCCATACAGAACAATCCGATCAGCAATTTCAGCTTATCTATGCCTACGTCATAAGGCTGTTCAGACATTTGGACTTTTCTTAAACCCTGGATTTGACATGGCAGCCCCACAAACCCTATCGCTGTATGACCTTCTTCTATTGCGTCTCTAACGCCTATTACGCTTGGGTAAAGTGTGTATTTCGTGCCGGCACCGGCCTTCAAATCTGCGTTATTCGTTGCAACCTTCGTTTTCGGGCGCCATTGGTCATCCGCAGCGGTAATCGCAGCGCAATCTAACACACCCTCTTCTAGTGCATATGCGAGCAGAGCAGTAACCGTACCACCATCCTGTCCTGTTATATCTCCCTTCTTTGACTTGACTGCATAACAGTTGCGATAAACACCAAGTATATCTTCCTGTACAGTGCCAAATATCCTACGTTCTAGCTCGGGCAGCGGCAATGAAATCCGGGGACATATGGTGTAGCAGAGCCCACATACAGTGTCATAGTCCTCACTAAACTCAGGTGCTTCCTCATTTTTACCGTTACCTATTTTTATCTTATCGCAAAACGCTGCACATGTACCACAGAGACAGCAAATTCGCTTAGACACGACCTCGCGGTTCAAATCGGAAAACCCGCGTTCTAAAAAGGTCGGTAACCGTACATATTTTTGATCTTCTATTGCCATCCCTGTTGCTTCTTCTACCATCTTTTTTACTTCACCCCCGCCTTTTCCCTTAGTTTCACGTACTCTTCTTCCACCCTCGTCTGTATCGTTGCGATAGTATCATCGTTAAGATGCTTGAACCGCCCTTGCTTTTTTAGATATTCCCGTATGGGTTTCAAGTCCGGTAAATCAACGCTTAAGTTGTACTCGCCGTTAATCACTTCATAAAGTGGAAATACGCCCGTCTCCACCGCCAGACGACCCAACTCTATCGTTATATTTGTCGGAGACCGCCAGCCAGTAGGGCAGACAGACAATATATGAATATACGCCGGACCGTCCATTTCCGCTCCCCGCTTCACTTTAGCCATCAAATCAAGTGGGTATGAAGGACATGCAGTTGCAACATACGGTATATTATGTGCAACTGCGATTTCAGGCATGTTCTTCTTCCACGTCACCTGCCCTATGCTGCTCTTCTTACCTACGGGCGCAGTTGTCGTCCATGCACCGTAAGGTGTAGATGAAGACCTCTGTATGCCCGTATTCATATACGCTTCATTGTCATAACAAACATATAAGAAATCATGCCCGCGCTCCATTGCACCGGACAATGCCTGTAGGCCTATGTCCGTAGTGGCACCGTCACCTCCGAACCCGACAAATTTCACGTTCTTATCTGGTATCTTTCCTTTTCGCACCCGCACTTTATATGCTGATTCTATACCAGACATCACTGCTGCTACATTTTCAAATAGCGTATGTATCCATGCAACTTGCCATGACGTTTGTGGCAATAACGATGAGAAAATCTCTATGCAGCCCGTTGCAGTAACAATTATCACATTCTTACCCAGTGCTTTACAGACATATCTAACTGCAAGTGCCTCCCCACACCCGATACAGGCACGGTGCCCGGGAGCGAAGTTCTCTTCTGTTGTGACCTGCCTCGGCACAAACAAATCATCTTCTTTCTCCATCTCTATCTACCCCCACCTTCTCTTACACCGATAATCTCAGTTTCAACTTCCTCGCCCCGCTCTATCGCCTTCACCTTTTCCTGTGCTTGCGTTACCATATACTTAAAATCCGAAATCGGTATGTCCCGGCCGCCGAGACCACCGATGAATCCCACTATCTTCAGGTCTTCTCGTTTATTATACAGTGCAGATTTTAACTCGGAGCAAACAGGACCACCCATTCCAAAGGATATTGCACGGTCTAAGACTACTAACAGATCAAGATCCTTTACTGCTTCGCGAAGCTCCGTGAATGGGAACGGTCGCCACAAGCGTAACCGTATAAGACCCACATCTACGCCTGCTTCTCTCAGTTCATCCACTGCGAGCATTGCAGTCTCACTACAGCTACCCATTGTCAAGAGCGCAATTCTCGCACCGTCCATCTTATAGCTCTCCACAGGCACGTAATGCCGTCCGAAGATCTCGCCAAATTCGTCCCAGATCGCCTGTATTTTAGGTCTTGTATTGTCAAAAGCCACATCCTGCGCTTTCTTCGTCTCCGGATATATGAACGGCGGGCCATAACAGCCCATGCTCACCGGCTTGTCCGGGTCTAACACGAAAGGGTGCTCGTAATCAGGAATAAAACCCGCTACTACTTCTTCTTCCGGTAGAACCATGTCCTCAATTACGTGTGAAAGATAAAATCCATCTATGTGCACCATCGTTGGGAACAGAACTTCTTTATCCTCGGCTATCCGGTATGCGCATGTTGTGAGGTCGAATGCCTGCTGATTGTTCTCTGCGAACATCTGGATCCAGCTTATGTCGCGAAGTGCCATCACATCCGAATGGTCGCACCAAACGGAAAGCGGAGCCGACAACGCTCTGTTCGCCGCCACTGCGACCACAGGCAACCTCATCGAAGAGGGTATATACAACACCTCGTGCATTAGCTCCAGGCCCTGACCCGCGGAACATGTAAAAACACGTGCCCCCGCTGCAGAAGCACCTACACATGCACTCATTGCGGAATGCTCTGATTCTACACATATAAAGTTCGCATCCAGATCGCCGTCTGCGACCATCTCCGATAACCGTTCTACAATATGCGTCTGTGGTGTGATTGGATATGCGGCAATGACATCGGTGTTTGCCATTCGAACCGCTTCGGCAACGGCAAATGAACCTTCTAAACCCACTATCTTCCCTTTTGTCATCTTCTCTAAAAACCCTTTCTTTAAAAAAGTTTTAAAAACGTTACCAAAGAAATATTGGACTTTATATAAATATAAGTTTCGTATTTTTTAGTCTGGTTTTGGCATGCTTCTTTCCACTCGCTCTTTCATCCGCAAAAAGTCATCGTAAACTTCTAATTTCTTGCACCTTTCTTCTAAATACGCCATGTCCAAGTTACCAAATTGCCGGACATAAATGCCTTCCGCATCTCTCATGTCCTGATCACTACCAAAGAGCAGTTTATTCGCAATCGTATCTTCTGGTGATGCAATATAAAAACCAAAATCCGCTAAATTTACTTCCCTTCTCCTTTTCAGGGTTAGTCGGTCATTTTCGCTGTAAATCCCTTTGGCATCCATATAATATTCAGATAGGTCATCAAATATCGTGAAGTGACTCCTCTCCTTTAATGCATCTCTTATATCTTCCGCTTGAATTGAGAACTTCTCCTTCTTCAGAGCGCCTTCAAGCGCATCGGCATCCTTTTCATTTATGAATAAAATTATATCTACATCTCTAGTTGTGCGTATATTACCCCAAGCCGCTACTGCTATTCCCCCTACAATCACATAATCTACCTTTTCTTCTTCCAATATCTTTGTAATAGCCCTTATTACCTCTTCTATTCTCCTCATTTAGCTGTTCTTCTGCCTAACTTTTGTGCAAATTCACAGAGGTCAAACAATGTTTTCAATGTATCTTCTGGCCTTTTGTCCCTGAGCACCAAAGAATCCCTTATCCATTCTCTCTCCCTTTCTTCTCTTATTTTTTCTCTTAGTTCTTCTTTTTGCATTTTTTATTCTCCTCCTTCTAACAAATTCTTCAGTCTGCTTTCCTGCCGTTCTGTTATCTCCAATCCCCTTTCTTTGATTATCGCATACAATCTTGACCTCGTTTCAACAAATACAAAAAATGTTCCTGGTTGAGATTCTCACGCCCTTCTTCGAGCAAATAGTTCGTGCATAACTGGTACGGGATTGAGGAATGGGGTAAAATAGGCCCGAAGCCTTTGTACACCTCTTTTTCTGTTGTTCTCCCCAGAAAAGATTTAAGCAAAAAGATTTTGTCGCCTTTTGTTAGATAGTCGGCATTTACACACGCTTGACCTATCCATTCATCTATAACATCCTCCTCAATGCAGAACAGAACACCTTCCTCTCGCATGAATTGCACTTCGTATTTAAAGCCCGGACTAAAATCGTTGTAATTGAGCACTGCGTCTTCTGCGAGCGGGATAAGCTTCTCTTTCAGCTCTTTTTCTATTTTGTAGTCCCCCGGCAATATCCATTCTCTACAATATTTTATTACTTTCGCTTCGTAATTGCTCATTTTGCCTTCTCTCATTATTCTTTATACTGTAGATGTTTTAAATGTCTTCTTCCCAAGTTGAGTGATTGTGAACCATTCTATTCCCAAGCCATGCCGCACGAAATAGCCGTCCCTGTCTTCCGCAAAGCCGAAATCAAGTATATCCTCCAGTTGCTCTTTTTCTATTTTCTGCTTCTCGTATAGGAATTTGAAGAATTTTCTGAAAGCGACAAGTATAGGGCGAACATCGCTCTTAGTGCTGTTCAGCACCTTCCGGATATACCACTCTCCGAGATAATTCTCGATATCACTTCCAGAGGCATTTAAAATACTTTTATCCTCGTAATCCTTGAGATAGTGGAAAG
The DNA here is from genome assembly GCA_030612835.1 of Candidatus Methanophagales archaeon. Lineage (GTDB taxonomy): Archaea > Halobacteriota > Syntropharchaeia > Alkanophagales > Methanospirareceae > Methanophaga. The sequence continues at coordinate 9,355 of JAUWND010000073.1, forward strand.
CGAAGAAGTCGATTTGATGAGCGTGCGCTGAATCTGTTTCTTCGCTTAGCCCCCTTTTCAGCGTTAGATGCTTGCGAAACCACCTTATTAATCTTTCCGTTCTCTTTTCTGATCGCCTACGGGACATTTCTTACACCTCGCTAAGTTTTTTATTCTGTTCTTCAAAAACTTCTTCTTCGCTAAATTTCCCTTATATTGGATTGATCTTATCTTTAATATGTTCTAAATTATTTTCAAACTCTCTGCTCAGCACCTCTATCGTTTTAATCCCAAAACGCTTAGAAGCCCATGCACCTAAGAAAAGAATCATTATAATGTGCCTCCTTTTTGAAGTCTTTTTGAAGTTCTTCTCTTAGCTTCGGATTTAGACGATTGACTATTTCTCGGGCTACTACTCCACTCGCTTCAGCAATATAACTCACACAACGTCTAATCCTTTTTATATCCTCTTCTTTTTCGATCTTCGATGACAGGGTATCAACATTAATATGATTGATAATTTCTTGAGCTACTTCTTCACTTGCACGAGCAATAGTTACCACACACGATCCAATCTTTCCTATATCCTCTTCCTTTTCTATTTTCGATGGAACACATTTAACCAATTTCAACGCTACTTCTACATTTAACGTTGCAATAGCCCTTAAACAGCTTCCTATCTTAACTATATCTTCTTCTTTTTCTATCTTCGATGACAGAGTATCGACATTAATACGATTGCAAATATCATAAGCTACTTCTACATTTCCATGAGCAATACCCCAAATACACACACCTATCTTTGGTATATCTTCTTCTTTTTCGATCTTCGATGACAGTGTATCGACATTAATACCATTGCAAATTTTAATAGCGGCATTGAAAATATTCCAGATATCTGAATCATTAAAAATAGTAAAATCTGTCACACTAGCCCCTGCAAAAGCAATAACATGAATACAAGTTCCTATCTTTTCTATATCTTCTTCTTTTTCGATACCCATTTGAATTGTTTGTTTAACCTTTTTATTTCCAAATAATAGCTGGGAATAAGAAAATTCCATAAGAAGGGCTATTCTTTTTGCCAAATATCTGGCAATGTCCAAAGCATTCCTAGGATCTGTGCTTATTATGTATTTGTAAAACAAGCAATATTCTAAATCATGATCCTTCTGGTTTAGGATTTTCTCTTTTACTCTTTCTCCGAGAGAAGGATACTTTTGATATGCTCCGCAATATAATCCCCCAATAGAAGCGTGATTTAATGAAAGCACCCTATATCTTCCCTCCTCTTCCGTTTCAATTATTTCTGAAACTTCTATCAGCGCATTGATTTTTTCATCCTCTATTTCAAGTTGCTTTACCAAGAAATTTCGTTCAATTGGTATCTCAAATCTATAAAAAACAGACAAAGGAAGGAAAACATCCTCTGCATTTATTCCGGGTTTGTCTTTACCGGCATTTACATTTCTAATCGAATCCCTTATCTTCTTATAGATCTCTTCCTTTTCTACGGAATCCTTCTCTGGGTCATACGTCTTTAATGCCCACGATAAGTGCCAAAGGTCTTTTTTGTATTTTTCAAGGTTTTCTGATACCGTTTTAATTCTTTCATCGCTAAAATCATATTTGCTCTTCAAAAACCTCCGTATCATTTCTTCTGTTACATCTTCCGCATGTATCTCTGTTGTGCTTAAATATTCAAATACTGAAGCTTCTTTTGGCGGTTCTCCACGAATTTCTCTCGTTGGTCGTGACCCAATTATGAGTTTTGCCTTCAATTTCTTGTTTTTAAACACTCTTACTAATCTTTCGCAATCTGAAAGCTGTAAATGTACATCATCAACGATAAAAACTGCTTTTTCATCGTTGATCTCAGGAATATCATCAAAATAGCGTTTGACCTCATCTCTTGAATGCTTTTTTAGTTCCACAACATAAACGTCTTTATTCTCATTCGCAAGTTTGAACCCAATATTTTTCAGAATCACCGACTTTCCAGAAGCAGGCTCGCCCAAAACTAATTGAATATTGTCGTTTTTCAATTTCTTTATGACTTCATCTACTTCCTTTCTTTCAACAATAAAACATTCTTCAAAGTCTATCCATTCAGGCTCTTTCTTGAAAAAATCTCCTTCAAATGTTTCTCCTTTCCTCAAAACGGATTGAATAGTCGGTATGTCTATCTCTGGTGGTTTTACTTCTCGTGTTTGGATTTCAATCAAATGAAGTAACAATTCTTTAATTTCCTCGTGGTCTGCTTGAAGCTCTTCAAAAGTATAAAGCGCGATTCCTTGAATATCTTTTAAATATTCAACTGAAACTCCTACCTTCTCGCTAATTTCCTTAAATTGAGTCTCTGACAACTCTTTCAGCTCTTCAATAAGCTCTTCTTTTTCATCTGGCGAGAACTCATCAATAGCGTCCTTTATAATTGAACCTACAACAGGAATAGCACCTACGGCTTCTTTAGCAGCAAACTTAGCGAGATCCTCGGGTTTTATTTCACCCAGCCTCTTTTTCACATTTCCAAACAGGATCTTAAGTCTTTCCGATACCATTCAGTTCCCCATTTCCCATTTGGCCATTTTCTATTTCCTATCCGGGGTTTCTTTGGTAG
>JAUWND010000192.1 GCA_030612835.1 Candidatus Methanophagales archaeon
TGCGACCACTTAGAAGGGACTTCCATGACGAAGCCGTCAGAGCACTTAAAGGTAGTAGGACTGTATTCGGCATTTGTGGTCTTATCAAATTTGATACCCATTTTCTCAGGAGATACGCTTAATTCCTCTTCCGACTCATAGGTGCCGCTGCCATGCTCTGTAATATCTAAGCTTGACCCGGACACACTCCCGGTGGTTATAGAACTGGCAGTTGAACTTACGTTTGTCGCTCAGTAAGCGCACGAGATCGTAACTATATTTTCCAGATCGAATGGCTCTACCTTTGTGGATAACTCTTTGCTAATCATTACAATACCTTCTCCGGATACAGAACCACTCTCGGTGTAGCTGAAGTCCGTCATACTAGCCGGAACTTTCATCTTTATTGTTATTTTCCCTGATTCGCCTGCCGGAAGAGTACCTATCGTCCATTTGTTATTTGTCCCGGAGTCAGGAGCGGGAACAGCGGAAGTGAACGTTAGCTCCTTTGGATAGTTCTCGATTATTACCACATTGGTCAGGTTCGTCCCTCCGGGGTTAGAGTACGTTATCGTGTATGTCACGGTTCCACCAAGCGAGGTGGTGGACGACTTGCATGATTTCTCTATCTCTACTCGTATCACACGGACCTCTGCTGTAGCGTCATCATAGACCTTATCCCCAGTCGGTAGCGTACCCGTAACATTAACAGTGTTGGTTAACACCCCCGTTGCATTTTCTCCTATCCGTGCAACAAGCGTGATCTTTTTAGAAGCGCCCGCATCAAGAGGTCCTGTAATATTCCAGGTTATATTTATTCCATCAGGAGTATAAGCAGGCGTATCAGAGGATTTATAAGTCATCTCTGCTGGTAGCGTATCATTTACGACAAAATGATCCAATGTAAAGTCGCCGGTATTGGTGACGGTAATGTTGAAATTGACAAGGGTGGAAGGTGCTCCTGTGACATTACCTTTTGTTACTGATATACCTGGTTGTTTTACACGGACCGGTGCCGTGCCGTTTGCAGAGACGCTATCTCCAGTTTGTGGCGTACCCGTAACAGTAACAGTGTTGATTAACACCCCCTCTGCATCTTCTTCTATCTGTACAACAAGCGTGATATTTTTAGAAGCGCCAGCAGCAAGAGGTCCTACATTATTCCATATTATTGCCCCATTAGAGGTGTTCGCAGACGGATCAGAGGAATTATAAGTCATCCCCGCTTGTAGCGTATCATTTACGACGACCGTATGCAACGCACAGTCACCGATATTGCTGACGGTAATAGTGAAATTGACAAGTGTAGAAGGAGATGCCTCTGTGACGTTACCCACTTTTGTTACTAATATACCTTGTTGTTTTACATTCCATACCCAACTATGGCTATCATTGCCATATCTATTTGATGCAATTGCCGTGACGTTATGTTCTCCTTCTACTGCCGGCAACGTGAAACTTGCATCCTTTACACTATCGTTCGTCTGTTGAGGCAAAGCATCTAGATACCACTCTACGTCTACCGTTTGATTCACCGTAACGTTAAATGTCCTCCATGCGCCGACGGCATCGTTAACTGGAGAAGGGGGAGCGAAGGAAGTGATTTCTGGCGGTGCATAACCCGCTGAAACTGTTGTAGCCGCTGTATCAGAATCCGTAACCCCCTCATCACAGCTAACATTAACGCTATTATGCAGAACGGTTCCTATCGGAGTAGTGGGATTGACAGTAACAGAGATATTTATCCATCTGGCCTCGCTAACATTAAGCATAGGGAATATCCACGTATCGTTACCATGCGAAGGTGCAGGAACCGCGGATATGAAGGTCACGTTTGCGTCATATGTCTCTGTTACGTTAACATTAGTTGCAGTTGCGTTTCCTGTGTTTTCCACACTAATAGTATAGTTTAATGTTCCGCCTGGCGGAAGGGCATCGGGCTCGCCGGATTTTTCAATTGATAAAATAGGCGCAGAACCCACAGGTACCAATGGAAGCCTATCGCCACCATTCTCTATACTACCACTGGAATTGTAAGGAAGTAATGAATCGCCCAGGCCATCTTTATCTGTATCCGCACCTGCGTAATCACTCCAATAGTTCCCGCCCAAATAAGACCCGCCTATTATGTTCGTTCCAACTGTTTTTGTGATGTTCCTCATCTTGTTTTTGTCATCTACGGCGTTATTCGTGTTCTCAAAGTAGTTGTTATGGATGGTGTTATCGTCAGAAGAACTCAGGCTGATGCCGTTCTCGTTGTCAGAAACAGTGTTGTTTGTGATCGTGTTGTGCTGGCTCTCCTTTTGCAACTGGATACCGATTTTATTGTTCGATGCACTATTATTAGCGATATTGCAGTAATCCGCATTGTCGAGATATATACCCCCCTTGGCTGTTGCCCCCGTCACCGTGAAGCCTGAGATGTTTACATTATTCGCATTTATTACAGCAATGACATTGTCGTTGGGATTAGGTGCTGAGATAGTAGTAACCGCCGCACCGTGCTCCGACCGAATCGTTAATTGCTTAGCCACATCCACGTTCTCGTTGTATGTTCCGTTATCAACACGAATGGTATAGCCGTCAGAAGCATTGTCTACTGCGTCTTGAATGTTTACGAAACTACCTTTTAAGTTGCCATCTGCATCGAAGATTTCAACAGGTGCGGGGTCCATTTCCGGAGAAGATGAGTTCTTTGGCGTTGGTGTGCCCGGCTTGTCGAAGTCAACAGAATTATCGTCCGTGTCTTGACAAGGTGCATAGCCATCTTTCAACGGTTTCCGCTCGATGCTTTCGCCCTGCGCTGGTTTATCCGCATTTTTGGTTTCATTGGTTGTTGCCGTTCCCCAACCAACAGTATCAACGAAGCTTCCGGAATTATTCAGGCGACACCAACCATCGTCATTTCTTAGGGTTATTTCATCCTCTAAATCTGCGTCTGGCCAGGAAGGATCATCCTTCCCTGTTGAGAAACCTTTATCTGCAATTAAGTAAAATCCATGAGCTTGTATCTGTGCTCCTGCCAGGATCGTGGCTTCCGACAGCTTGGTTGCAGTATCGATAGTCCAACCCCCAATATTGACATTTTTGGCAGTTGGATTATAGAGTTCAATCCATTCGCTATTATATTCATCATCGGCATCCGGATAAACCTCGCTTATCACCACATGCGCGGGCACTTCTTGCGCGATCGTTACTGGAGCGGCCAATATCAGTATTGTAATCAACCCCAGAGCAATCTTAATTTTGACATCCACCATTGTTCTTACCTTGTGCACTTAATCGTAACCTAAACTACCCTGCCCCTTTTAGCGCTTCTACATTTCCATCAGCTTTCGCTATTTTTACAACCTTATTCAAGTCCATTAGTGTCAAACATAAATAAACTTATATCGCTTTTGTGATATTGTGTGCGCGAAAACTTGAATTGTTCGTTTTGGGATAACGCAGAGGCACCAGAAAATAAATAAAAACCACAGAGACGAAGAGACACTGAGGAAGAAAGAAAGTTCTCTGATTCTCGGTGTCTCCGTGGTGAACAACATGATCTATGGCACTAGCCTTTATCCAGGAGCCAATATTACTTTTAGCCCTTCTTATCGCTGGATTGACAACAATAACGAAT
>JAUWND010000204.1 GCA_030612835.1 Candidatus Methanophagales archaeon
TTTACAGCTTTAACCTCGACAATCGAAGAGTCAAACAGTATTTTTACCGAGCCACCGGCAACAGCACTTGCATTACTTATCTCGACTGGCACAGTTATATCCGATTTTACATACGCGGTATACGAGCCAATATCAAGCGCTACAGGCTCCGCTGCAACTGGAGCAGGTGCTGAAGTTCCACCAGATAACAATCCAACGATTTTCCTTAATATCAATGTTCCATCACCAGTATCTATCCTGTGATTATTGTTCATGTCCCCGATAGGATACACAGGTTGGCACTCTGGTGGTATAGGTAGTCCGACAATATATCTCAGTATCAATGTGACATCTCCGGTGTCTAAGAAGCCGTTTCGATTGACATCGCCTAGCATTCCTCTTTCTACAACTGGTACCACTGCAAAATCTTCATCGCCTGCAAATCGCACACATCTTATACCTGCACTTTCGTTGTAACACTCCTCATCATACTGTTCGCATGCCTGATCAAATGCCGCTTTTACTGTCCAGCCCTGATTCATGTAATTAAACATTGCGTCTTGCCAATCGACTACAACCGCCCAACAAGTCGTATTACAGGGACTACTACCCATACCACAATAACCAACAGTGGTGGCAGCCTCAGATGAGCCTTTTCTGAACTCATATGAAAGAGTTCCCGAACCTACTTCACACATTCCACCGCAACTGGCTAAGAACGTGAACGGCATCAATGTGTACTCGAGATCCTCAAAAATCCAATCATGGATCACATCCGCAGTTGTGGGATCTCCGCTGCAATCATTCGTGAAATAATCGTAGTTACCATGCGCTACCTCATAGAACATTGCCGTCTCATAACTCTGAATATGGCTTTTAACCTTCGCCTCGTTTGGGTATACCACAGCTTCAGTGGAGTATCCCATTGTGTTGAACCAGGATTCTGCGTTCTGATACCAGTTAGACCAGACTCCTGAACAAGTAGATACATTTTGGGGACCTGAGAATGAAAATCCTGTGCTTGGTGGCGGAATGCCATAACCCAATATTTTTCCTTCCACAGCGTCAACGATTGTGATGTTATAGTAAGGAATGCCATTTTCAGTCTTTGTCGTCTTCCACACGACCCAGCAAGGATTCTTCGGCGCTGGTTTAATCGGGTAAACATGGGAATCTTTGGAAAGGAAGCATAAAGTAGCAGAACCTCTGCCTGTTATTAATTCTGCCTGCTCTTTTGGAATCACCAGGGGTAGATGTTCCGGTAAATCATCACGCCACTGAATGTCATTCCTGATGAGTTCTTTAGTATTCTTGTCAAATACATATGTTATGCGGTCTCTCGTAACCTTTATGCCATCTATCTTTCTTCGATGCACATAAGTTATCGTGCGATTGGATACAGATTTTTTAAAAGGTCTGTCGCTTTTCTCATATTTTCCAAGTAGTTCATCCTCACTTGGAGTTATCGTAACCTCATATCTTCCGGTTTCGGACTGTTTATCACTTACCTCATCTTTCCCGATTAGATCGCTACTGCTTACATTTTTCTCTGATTTCTGATATGGCTCCGGGCATGCGGATATTATGGTATAGTTACCGCTGAGGAATCCGCCCACGACATCAATAGGAAGTTCAAGCGTTTCTGCAATCTCTTCCTCGCTCCATCCTTCTCCATACAAATCCTTGATTTTACTATACGTAGGGCATTCCGATAAAGGCATGCGCTGATCTGGCTCTGGGTATACAGGCGGTATATATTCGCCCTTGAGATATTGGGTCACAATGCCCACAGGAAACGCGAGTTCTTCTGCAATCTCGTCCTCACTCAATCCTTCCTCATACAATTCCGTAATCTTATTGTATGACTCTTCAGGGCATACAGGCTGATATTCAGAGATGGATGTGCTCTGCATCGCGGGTACACTGGATACTAATGTTAATACTACTAATGCTATGATTGCTATTATTAGGTATTCTTTTTTCATTTTATCACCTCCTAAATTTTTTATTTGTCATTTCATGTGAAGAAATGACTATAATTTATTGATTATGGCGGTGGAACGCCATAACCCAATATTTTTCCTTCTACTGCATCAACGATTGTGATATTATAGTAAGGAATGCCATTTTCAGTCTTTATCGTCTTCCAAACGACCCAGCAAGGATTCTTCGGCGCTGGTTTAATCGGGTAAACATGTGAATCATTGGATAGGAAGTATAGAGTAGCAGATCCTCCACCTGCTATGGATTCCGCCTGCTCTTTTGGAATCACCAGGGGTAGATGTTCCGGTAAATCATCACGCCACTGAGCGTCTTTCCTGATGAGTTCTTTAGTATTCTTGTCAAATACATATGTTATACGGTCCCTCGTAACCATTACGCCATCTATCTTTCTTCGATGTACATATGTTATCGTGCGATTGGATATGGATTTCTTAAAAGCTCTGTCACTTTTCTCGTATTCCCCAAGTAACTCATCCTCGCTTGCAATAACCCAACTCACATTTGTTTCTTGTTCGTTCATATTCACTCCTTTTCTGAGCAGATCAGTACTGATAACAGCTACTATAATACCAACTATCAACACACTTGCCAGCACCAAACATATAAACAACGTTTTGCTTCTCATTTTTCACGTCACCTTCTTTTGTTTTTGCCTTTTTAGACCCAACCCGGCTTCTTTCTTAGCACGAGTTCTTTCATCATAAAGAAAATGTACAAGACCTGTTTTTCAAATTGGGATTGTTATCCCTGTCCCTTTTTCACTCATTGAAACTTTTCTTTATAACCTTTGATAATTTTGTTTTATCGTTGTTAGGTACATAAATAATGAACCCTAAAAAGATTCGGTTTGTGAAATAAAACCTTTAAAAGATTAGGAAAAGACAAATAAAACCTAAATAAATTTGAAAATTCAAGCTGCCCCTAAAAAGATTAGGAAGCGATGAAAGACCCGAAAAA
>JAUWND010000011.1 GCA_030612835.1 Candidatus Methanophagales archaeon
TTCGACAACACTATGTCACGGGAACAAAACTGCTGCCCGATACAGAAAGGGTTATGAAATGCTTGAGCGGTATGAAGGGAAACTTTCACGTACCGTTCTGAGACGAGGTGGGGCGAGTAATCGCCCCATCCTTAGTCGGCTTGCTAAACAATTATTTATCCTTTTCCCAGAACGGTAATAAAAACAGGCCCTCTTATATCTACCTTCTTCTTCTTTGATGTTATAGATCGCATCGCTACGTCTTCTACCTTTATATTTATATCCGCACCGCTCCGCACTATCTTTACTTTTACCTCTTTTTTGGCTATATCCTCCGCTTCCTCTATCTGACGAGCGGCGAAAGCGGCAAAAGCATCTAAAAATCTTATGCCCGTTGGTACACCCTCTTCAAATACTGTTTCCCATTCCTTCTTCCTCGGTATCCCGTATATGGTCCCTTCATGCACGATTATTTCATTCAGATATGCGGGACCACATAAAAGCGTGTTTTCTTCGGGCTCTGTCACCCAGACTTCAATATCCCGTCCGAATAGAGGCCCCTGATATGCAAGGAACTCACAGGGTGATTTCTCTTTTCCTCTCTCTTCACATACCCGAACGATACTTTTTGCGATTTCCGCGCCTTCCGCCGTGCTCGGTGTCTCCGCCAGACTTATCATCGCCGCTATTTCCATGTCGCTCAATTCCCAGGGTGCATAAAATTGTGGGTATGCTAATGCCCTCATATCCTGTGCATCGTACAATATCATCGCTAATCGCTCTACGCCCAGTCCAAGATTTACTACGGGGTAGGGGATCTCGTACTGCGCCAGTGCAGTGGGCGAATAAATCCCAAAAGTGGCGACTTCCACCCACCCTATCCGCGGATGATAACAGAAAACTTCCGTCTGTGTCTCGGGCATGTAATATTTCGACCGTTTCTCGTCCTTTTGGAATCGCATTTTTACAAATCCGAATTGCAGAAGCAGCCCGGTGGCGAGGTCCTTGCCATCGTCTATGCTTACATCCTCACTGCAGAAGACACAGGATGCAGAATGGTAATTACGTAGCCGTATTTCGTCCTCTCGCTGCTCCCTTCTGAAGCACCTGTCCACGGAGAAGAATTTTATCGGTAATGGCTTTTTATTCCAGACTTCAGCAAGAGTCAAGAACCAGCCGGAGGTCATGTGACTCCTCAATGTGCTTCCGGAAGGTACAGGCGCGAGCTCTTTTAACTCCGGAAAAACAGCCTCAAGCACTTTCGTTACTTCCATATCTGCCACATCCAGACTATTTGCTACTTCATATACTAGATCATCGCCGTCTATTTCACCCTTTTTATAGCTGTGCAGTGTATTCTTGAGTGTGTCTATTTCATCATTTGTGAATGGTTTACCGAAGTACGAGTTCATTTGATTCACGCGTTCATCAGAAATGCCAATGTCCGGGCGAGGCAAGCCAGCGAGATAATAACAGCGATCTAAGACCGCAAGTGCCTCTTTACCAAATTGCTTCTTCACTTCCGCTTCTTCTATCGTCACTGGATTCATGACTTCCTCGAATCCGAGCCGCAGATACGCCTCTCTTAGCTTTTGGATCGTTTCAAATACTGGATGTGGCTTACCATAGCGTAAACGTAGCAAAGACCTTGGATGTCTTTCGTTCACTCGCTTCTCATCGGCATATTTTGTTCCCGCTATCCATGCGGCTTCAAAATCATTGCTCGTTTCTTCTCTTATCTGTTTGGGGTCGAATTTCATGTTCCTGATCTCTCCTTAATATATCTCTAATTGCTACTAATAAAGATTATGACTGTTGATATTGGTATTAACGCGCTATCTGAATGTATCACGGTGATATTGACGGCGATGACGCCAGTTGGCGAACTCCGTGCTGCTATACCACTTGCAATAGGTTATTATAATATGGGCTATGCTGAAGCTTTTGTCCTTTCCATAATAGGGAATATGCTACCAGTAGTACCGTTACTTCTTTTTCTCGGCCCTGTTTCAAATTGGTTGCGAAGATACGCTATCCTAGACAGGTTCTTTACTTGGCTTTTCGCACGAACAAGGCGACATAGCAAGAGGATGGAGAAATACGGCTCTCTGGGTCTGATACCTTTTGTTGCCATTCCTCTTCCCGTGACGGGAGCATGGACGGCTTGTGCAGTCGCGTTCGTCTTCGGCATTCGCTTCCGATACGCATTTGTTGCTATCCTCGCGGGTGTGATAATTGCAGGTATAATAGTGACGCTATCTTGTATAGGCGCTTTGGGCGTAATGGGTGTTTGATATTTCAAGAAAATAAATTATGGACACAGATTAACGCAGATTGACACAGATTATAAAGATCAACAATGCCAAACTTAGATAAGTCCGCGTAAATCCGTGTAAATCTGTGTCTTTAATAGAAGGTAGTTATACTTTATATACAACAAGAGACTACTTCTTTTTCTTAAATAACGATGGCAAATGGATTACATACGAGCCATTCTCCTTCATCTTCATTACTATCTCCTTCCGCTCTAACAACGCATCCAGATTGAGTTCGTATATGCCTGGGCTCAAAATCTTTAAGCTTTCTATCTTATCCACCTCTAGGGGCACCTTAGCATCTACTTTTAGCTGGGCCACCAAGTCCGTTGCACTTGCTTCTTTTCCCTTCTTTATATAGAGAAAAAGGTTCCCGCCACACACAGGACAGCCCTTCAGCATCTCTTCTGTTATCTTTTCGAATTCCTTACCACATTTCAAGCATTTATGCATCTTTATTTCAGACTGCGGAAATAATTGCACTTATAAAGTCTTTATCCTTCTTAGTCGTGTGCATCATCTTCGCGGGTCCTATAACTGTTAGTCTTGTCTTCTTTCTTATATTCAAAAATCCCTTTTTAGACGGATATCCACTCATCTCTATGCCAGGAAAATCATCGTCCACCTCCGTCATTGTAAGCTCTATCAGTTTCATCTGCTCCTCTGACGTCAGACCACCCTCCAAGACCACTATATCCCCCGACTTTACTCCGTCCAGTACAAATCTTAACTTCTCCGTCACGGTCATCGAATTTATTTTGTCTTCCGAAATCAGATTCATCTTTATTTCCATCGTGTAACTCCCTCACCGGAATCTCCGCGCCATTTCCTCATATAAGTCCAGCATATTCTCGCCCTTCAGTGCTGATATTGGTATGACTGAGTGCTGAGGGAAAGCATTTGCTATCCTTTGTGGCGTGGCATCCACAAGGTCTACCTTATTTGCTGCGATAATAATCGGGATACCTCTTGCTTCCATGTTCCCGATGATGATAATATTAGTTTGCGTATATGGATCTTCGGTAGAATCCATCAGTAGCACAACGCCGTCAATATCGTCGAGCCATTTTATTGCCTCTATAACGCCTTCTGTCGCCTCTTTCGCCCTCTTTTTCGCCTCATCCTCTTCCAAACCATAAGCCATAAACTCATGAAAATCTATCTTTGTCGCTAATCCCGGTGTGTCAACCACATCCAGCTTCAACTTCGCTTTTCCTCGCTTTCGCTTTACTTCTGACTCGGAATTCAAATCGGAGTTTGGATCCTCCAATGACTTAGCTTTCAGGTCTATAGTGACTCCCTCTCTCCTGACTGCTCTTCTTGTCTCATGGGGTACCTCTGTGGCTAGCCCCACATCTTCGTTCTCATCTACAAAAGTATGGATTATTCTATTTGTCAAAGTGGTCTTCCCAGCGTTCGGCGGTCCGTAGATGCCAATTTTCGCCGTCCCCTTCCGGAAAGACAAAGCTCTTCTTAGCCGTGTTAAGATGCTCTTCCACCTTCTCTTCGACTTCATCTCTTCTTCCATCCTCTCTTTTTTATATAATTAAATCTTTCTACTCGATTGATGATACTGCCAAATTTGATTTATAATGCATTACGCCTTACTCTTTCATTATACATAGTAAGTTATTATTAAATTTAAATATTTCGCAAGGTGGGGCTAGCAGCCGAAGAGGAGGAAAAATTGTATAAACCTGAAAGTACAGAAGAAGTAATACGTGTGCGTATTCCGGATAAAAGGAGAAGGGAAGTGTTGGCGATAGTAGAGAAGATGTTAGGCGGGCGAAGGGTAACCGTGCAGTGCCTAGATGGGAAAGAAAGGATGGCCAGAATCCCGGGCAGATTAAAGAGAAGACATTGGGTAAACGTCGGAGACGCAGTAATAATAGTTCCATGGGACTTTCAGGATGAAAAGGCCGAGCTTATCTACAGATATAAAAGACCTCAAATGGAATGGTTAAGAAGGAAGGGCTATTTGAAGTAGAGAAATGGCTAGAAAGGGAAGAAAAGCCATTACCTAAAGGTAAAAGAAAGAATAAGGATTATCGTGATAGAAAAACTGAGCTATCTGTTCTTGACATTCCCACGTTGGAGACACTATATAAATTCAGGAAGCGGGGATTATTAAAAGCGTTGGGTGGTCCTATAAGTAGCGGTAAAGAAGCGGTTATATTTCATGCTATTGGTGCAAAAGAGGAGGAGTTAGCGATAAAGATGTATAAAGTAAGCACCTCCAACTTCAATGTCATGATTGACTATATTATTGGCGATCCGAGGTTTGAAAACATAAAGCGAGACCGAAGAAGTATCGTATCGGCATGGGCACGAAAAGAGCTAAAGAATCTCAAAAGAGCTTTTGACGCCGGGGTTGAAGTACCAAGGCCAATAGCTATTGACAAAAACGTGCTGATAATGGAGTTTATAGGTCGGGACGGGGTAGCAGCACCAAGATTGAGAGATGTTCCCGTGGACATACTCAAAACTGATTTTGAACTCGAAGAGCTCTTACTTCGCATCATTTCCTATATACGGATCATGTATGAGAAGGGGCGGATGGTGCATGCAGACCTCAGCGAGTTTAACATATTGATGAAAGGGTATGTGGAGCGCGAATTTGAAGGTGCTGACGTTGAGATAGAACCGGTAATAATAGATATGGGGCAATCTACGCTTTTGCAGCACCCTAATGCCGATGCGTTCCTAATACGTGATGTGAGAAATATCGTTACCTTCTTTAACAAACTCGGCTTAGATTGTTCATTCAATGAAATGATCCGGCTGATAAAGCGATAAGAGCATCATTTTTATAGATATGAACGGGAAAGAGAAAATAATAGAGACTGCTGTATGTCCCTTCTGCGCCTGTCTATGCGATGATGTGGTTATTTCGGTAGACGTAGAGCGAAACAGAATAAAAGAGATAAGAAATGCTTGCACGTTCGGTGTTGAAAAGTTCTTATCGGTGGAGAAGGCCGAGCAAAGGCTAAAGAAACCAGTAGTAGACGGTAAAGAGACAGATTATGACGATGCAATAGAAAAGGCGGTGGATATACTAAATGCTGCGAATAAGCCCCTTATCTATGGGCTTGGCAATAGCGGCTATAACGCTCAGCGGGTAGCGTTAGAAATAGCGAAGTTAAAGAAGGGCGTATATGACATCACGGAATCAATCTGCCATAATCTTCTGTATTTGGAATTAATGAAGAAGGGCCCTTTTTACTTTGCTCTGTTGGATGAGATAAGAGACAACGCCCAGGTCGTCATTTACTGGGGCGCTAATCCCGTTGTGTCGCATCCAAGACACCTTTCCAGGTACTCTGTATATCCAGTTGGAAGATATGCAATGAGGGGTGTGATGGATAGGGAACTGATTACTATTGATGTGGCTGACAGCGAGTTGAAGAAGATCTCAAGGTGGTTCTTGCGGGTGAATCCGGGAGAAGATGCAGAAATAGCGGATATTTTACGGCGGCTGGTAAAAGGCGAGTCGTTAAGAGAACAGCTAACGGGTGAGATGGACATTGATACACTAAGGAAAATGGCAGACAGGCTGAAGAAGGCATTTTACGGTGTTATCTTTGTGGGTCTTGGTGTCTTATCAAATAAAAACGGATCAAAGAGCATTGAAGCGATTTTAGCTCTCGTTGATGCGCTAAACAAAGAAGGCGTGAAATTCGTATTGTTTCCAATGAAGGGCCATTATAATGTGCTCGGTGCCGTGAATCTCTTGTTACGTGAGACTGGTTATCCATTTGGTGTGGATTTCTCACGTGACACTATCTTTGAGCCGGGTAAGACGACGGTTTTGGATGTGATCGCTAGGGGAGAGGTAGATGCCGCGTTGATCATAGGAGCGGACCCTTTTTCTTCGTTCCCTATGACTACTGCGCGGAAATTGCGCGATCTGCCAATAATCTTGATAGACCCTTTTGAAACTCCGACTACGCAGTTTGCATCTGTTGCAATCCCCACTGCAATTACGGGTGTCGAGACGGAAGATATAGCGTATCGGATGGATGGCCTCCCATTGAAGCTCGAGAAAATTGTTGATTGCAAGTATCCTTCGGATAGGGACATTTTGGAGCAGATACTTAAAGGGGTGAAGAAATCATAGAATCACAAATCGGAAATAAATGTAAATGACCGAACTAACGCTTTCAGGGACAGTTGTATATGGCGATGAATTCGAGGAAAGGGCGGGGTATGTGGTAATAGAAGATGGAAAGCTAAAAGAAATTGGTGAGGGGCAGATAGAATCAGCAGTAGAAGGCATTATAATTCCGTCTTTCGTCAATGCGCATACACACATCGGCGATTCGGTAGCAAAAGAGCCTGATTTTATGCCTTTAGAGAACTTAGTGGGTCCTGGTGGGTATAAACATAAATTATTGGGGCAAACATCACATGAAACGCTTGTTTCCGCGATGAGCGATGCCATTACTGACATTTTTGCTACCGGTACACAGATGTTCGCGGATTTCCGTGAAGGTGGTATTTTGGGTCTGCAAGCATTGGAAGAAGCTTTCAATCTGGCTGGTGGGCGCGAGAATTTAAGTATGAAATTATTCGGCCGAATGACAGAGAAAGCGAAGCGTAGCGATGAAGATATTAACGGGCTTTTTGAATTTGAAGCTGTGGATGGAATCGGGCTGAGCAGTGTGGTGGACTATCCGCAGGCAGAGTTGATATTTTTGGCCGAGGAGACGAAGAGAAGGGGGAAAATGTTCGCACTTCACGCGGGTGAAAGGAATGCCGATGACATAAGTGGCGCGATAGAACTTGAGCCCGACTTCATCGTGCATCTTATACATGCATCACCACAGGACTTCAAGAGGATGCATGATATGGATATTGGTTCTGTCGTCTGTATTCGGTCAAATCTGGTGACGGGTATGGGGCTGCCGCCTTTGCCTCAAATGCTTGAGTCCGGATTAGCTGTGGGTGTCGGCACAGATAACGTGATGCTCAACTCGCCTAATATGTTCTCCGAGCTGGAATTCATCGCCAAAATTTTTCGGCTCGACGAAAGAGAAATAATGAAGATGTGCACACTTAATTCCGCAACGATACTGAATGAGGAAAAATTCACGGGGTCCATAGAAGAAGGTAAAAAGGCGAATTTGTTGGTGATAAAAAATGACACACCGAATATGCGAAACGTGAGGAACCCGATAAGAGGGGTAGTGAGGAGAGCGACACGGGATGATATTGCGGCGATAGTACATGAAGGGGAGATTGTGCAGTTAAGTTGTTAGACGAAAACACGTAAGTTATTCATTTTATATTTCATTTACTTCAATGATCATTTTAACTTTTGTGAAATAATATTTGCTATTCGCAAATCATCTCGTGTATTAACATTTATGCCAAGTAAAGGATCATTAAAGACAAAAGGTATCGTATCTTTAGAACTCGTAACCACATTGATGCCACAGGAAACGAGTTCTTTACCTTCATGCTCGAACGTGTAGCTTGGTATTACCTTCTTTGGCACTATCTCCCGGGGAACAGCGCCTGTAATGCTGGTGCGGTGCGAGGAAAAAGCGTCTATCATCGCATTAATATGCTCAGTTCTTAAAAACGGGATGTCACATGCAACTGATATGAATTCTGGATAACGCTGGAGCAGATATTGCAAATCTTCGTGATAACCCGCCCCGGGTGTTGCTACTGTTTTATATCTTACGTGTTTGCAATACGCCTCTGTTTCTGGTGTGTTGTCTGAGATAGCCACGATAAAATCTGACACTTTTGATTTGGAAACGCTCTCGACAACCAAATCTATTAGTCGCTTTCCATCTATCTTTGTAACTGCCTTCTCACCCCCACTATGCCACCCCATTCTGCTGCTCGTCCCACCTGCAAGGATTATCGCAATCATTAAATAAAACTCCAAATTTTAATTGCTCTCTGAATAGTAAAATTTATATCTTTATAGCTCAATTATACCATGTGAGTTGAAAATGGGGATAAAATCATCGGCGGAAATAGCACAGATACTAAAAGAGAAATGGGATAAGAGCAAGAATAGGGAAGACTGGAGAGTACTATCCGGACGGAATCCAAAAGGTCGGTATGACATGTTCATCTCCAGCTCTGAGCGTATGTGGCAGATAAAAATTGAGCATACGGGACGTAATGAAGCGATGGGATTTGGCTGTGAAGTAGGGAAAACCGATGATGAGATAAGAAAGCTTATGGTTGCAGGCGCGCCAGTTCCTTTCGGTTTGATCTCGCCTCAAAAGGCAGATTCTGCCATTATAATGGCCGGTATGCAGCAATATTCCTCTGATTCTGCTAATGCGCTTTCTACGGACTATATCTCAGAAAAGCAAGCGAAGCTGGATGAGAAGTTGGACTTGGAGATAGAGCGAATGAATAGTGACCCAATCTTAAGAAGAAGGTATAGAGAGCAGAAAGAGCGGGAGAGAACCCCTTATTTGTGATGGTGTTGCATGTAAACAAAAAGGGGATAAGAGTACTTGGTATTGCAGAAAGCTTCAAGCGCGGAGAAGAGAAGTCCGTGCTTGCAGGTGTCGTTATGCGGTCAGATAACATTATAGACGGCGTTGCTTTCGACAGTATAGCCGTAGGCGGAATGGATGCTACCGACGGGATTTTACGGCTATTCACCTCTCTTCAGCGAGATGATATAAACGTGATGATGCTAAATGGATGTGTCATCAGTTGGTTTAACATCGTGGATATAAAGACGGTATACAAAAAGCTGCGTATTCCGCTAATCTGTGTCACTTACGAGGAATCGGAAGGTTTGGAAGAGCATATAACCAAGCATTTTGCAACAAGTGAGTGCGATTTACGGATAGCCGCCTATAGAATGCTTGGAAACCGTGTGCCTGTGAAAGTGCATGATAATTTCGAGATATTAATACGTTTTCTAGGTATGCAAAAAGCCGAAGCGGGCGCGCTGCTTAAAAAATCCATCTTGCATGGCAAAGTGCCCGAGCCATTAAGGGTTGCGAAGATAGCTGCAAGGGCAATCATCAGGACGAATAAAACGTTCTTTTGGTAAATAAAGCGTTTCTTACAAAGAAAAGGTTTATAGCAGCACATCTATATCCAACTGCTCTGATAATTCTTTGTATCGGTTCCGGATCGTAACTTCCGTCACGCCCGTAACATCTGATACTTCTTTCTGTGTGCGATGTTCACCACTTAATATTGCCGCGATATAGATAGCTGCGGCTGCTATTCCTATCGGCCCTCGCCCATTGGTCAGTTCCGCTTCCGATGCCTTTTTTATTATCTCTACTGCTTTTGACCTTATCTCACCGCTCAGATCGAGTTGGGAGCAGAAACGAGGCACGAAGTCTACAGGAGAAGCAGGCGTAACTTTCAGATCTAGCTCACGTAAAAGGAATCGATATGCCCTACTTATCTCCTTCTGCCCGACCCGAGACACATCCCTGACTTCTTCTAGAGTTCGCGGCACACCATACTGCCTACAATTAACATACAAGATTGCAGAGGTTATTCCTTCTATGCTCCGCCCGCGAATTAGATGTTTCTTCATTGCCTTCCTATATAGCATAGATGCCGCCTCACGGATATTTATCGGTAATCTAAGCGCACTTGCCATCCGATCTATCTCAGAAAGTGCAAAAATAAAGCTCCGCTCTGTTGTATTCGCAATGTGAGTCCACTGTTGCCTTTTCTTTAGCTTATATTGGCCCTGACCCGGCGAACTCCAGGTGACAAGTGTGCTAAGGCCCTTGTCATGTATCCGATAAGTCATCGGTGCTCCAACCCTAGCCCTTTTTGACGCCTGCTCGGAATCAAAGGCTCGCCATTCCGGTCCAAGATCCACGATATTCTCGGCTATTACCAGCCCACAATTAGCACAGAAAAGCTCTGCTTTACCATAATCTCTTACCAAGTTCTTAGAGCCACACTCAGGGCATTCTTTTAGCTTCTCTTCAGCGTCAGCTTTAGCTTTATCCCCTCTCCGTCTATTTCCATTATACTTCCCCTTTTCCTCAATACTCTCTGGGGAGACCATTTTTATTTACTTTACTCCTTAGGCATATATAAATGAACAGTTTTCCAAGATCGTCTCACGTAAGGGGGAATATTGTCCAGCTCTTTCCCTTTTAGTAGCCCTTTTAGAAATTGAATGGTTTTCAGGTCCGCAGGGTATCCACTTCCTATCTCTGCTCCTATCTCCGCCTCAAGCACTCTTATAGATCTATCTCGATGTACCTTCGCAACTATTGATGCTGCACTGACAACAGGGTAGTGATCATCCGCTTTCCACTCAGAGATTATTCCGAGCTCCCCGACCCCCTTGTAGTTCGACCTAAGATTAGCCTCGAACCGCTCGGGCTTTACATCCGCAGCATCAACAAAAGCCCGAGCCGGCTGAAAATGGTTGATCACTTCGGAAAAGAGCTCGACCGTGATTTCATTTAAAGTACGCTCTTCTCTAGCTTTGTCTATCTCGCTTGCAGTCATCTCCACGACATAAACCTCGGTCGCATCTGCTATAATTTTCGCCAGGTATTCTCTTCTCGAAGCGCTCAATCGCTTTGAATCTTTTACCCCTAGCTCTTCCAGCCCATCATAATTTAAAACACCGGCAACAAACATAGACCCTATTACAGGACCTCTACCCGCTTCGTCAACTCCTATCTCCCTTAGTTCCATTTTTAACTCAGTAAATCATTATATGCGGAGGTGGCAGCGATAGCGCCTTCCGCACATGCTACTACTATTTGCCGCACGCCTCGGGTTATGTCCCCTGCAGCATATACCCGCTTGAGGTTTGTTCTCTGGCCTTTATCTGTAATTATGTAACCGCTTTTATCCATCTTATTTGATAATCCGCCGCATATCCCCTTATCAAGCACCAGTGTCTCCAATCCGCTTCTCACGGCATACATCCCCGCGGTTATTCCTGCGGGACCCGTTCCGACAATAATCAAATCTTTTTTCATAATCCCAACCACATGAAAATACGATTATTTTATAAGCACGTACTTATTATAAATGCTCATAGGGCCCGTGGTCTAGTTGGAATGACGTCGCCTTGACATGGCGGAGGTCATGCGTTCAAATCGCATCGGGCCCATAGAATCTACCCAAAAAGCGGGAAATTTTTGTGCCTGCCGATAATGCAAAATGAAAAGTCAAAGTACAACAGATGGCGATATTAAGAGTTTTTGCGGCGGTCTCACAATTGATTTTGAATTGTTGGAGAGCCACTCAAAATCAGTAACAAAATTATGTCCCCCTTTTTTGCAGACTCAAATGTTCGGCCCGTATAAATAAATCTTTCTTCTTTTTCGAATCCCAAATCTCAACGATATACGCTCTCCCTCGCGTACCTTTCACCTCGCCCGTCAAACCGTGGAATCTATGATGCGGCATACCCTTATGAATGCTGGGGTCTATACGAATGTGCACTTTCTCTCCGAGATCAAAGCTTTGGATGGCTCTACTTATAGGGGACAATCCTCGCTCCCTCTTCCTTTTGCTCAACTTCTTCCTTGTTCTTTTCCTCTCTCCATGTGAACGTGGCATCTATCCTACCTCTGCAAATAAATGATTCTTCTTCTATATATTTATATTTGTGTTTTTTATACCAAAAGACCTAAATTTTTATTACGAGAAAAATGAAAACATCGCGAATATCTGGTTTTTATAAGCTAAGAGTAGAAGAGCGATTAGAGAAGCTAAGCGATTTTGCAGATCTAACAGAAGAGGAGCTAAAAGTACTTGGCAATACCGGGGCACTCGGAGAGATAGCGGACAGAATGATAGAGAACGTTGTTGGCACCATGCCATTGCCGGTAGGAATTGCCGTGAATTTCGTTATCAATGGCAAAGATCATCTGATACCAATGGCAATAGAAGAGCCGTCTGTGGTCGCAGCAGCAAGCAATGCGGCAAAAATCGCACGGCAAAAGGGTGGGTTTCAGACAGGTTCCACAGACCCTATAATGATCGGACAGATACAGGTGACTGGCGTTTCCGATCCGGCATCTGCGAAATTCACCATTCTCGCACATAAGCAAGAGATTTTAGACAGTGCGAATGAAAATGACCCTGTGCTCGTGAACCTTGGCGGTGGTGCGAAAGACATCGAGGTAGAGGTCATTGATACGCCTGCAGGTCCTATGGTAATAGTCCATCTTTTAGTCAACGTTAAGGACGCGATGGGCGCGAATGCAGTAAATACAATGGCTGAAGCGGTATCACCATTTATTGAGCAACTCACGGATGGCAAAGTGAATCTGCGCATCATCTCTAATCTCGCAACGCACAGGTTAGCATTTGCACGTGCGGTTTTTGCAAAAGACGACATCGGTGGCGAGGATGTTGTTGATGCTATCATCAGCGCATACCTGTTTGCAAAGTCAGATCCGTACAGATGTGCAACCCATAACAAGGGTATAATGAATGGCATAGACCCGGTTGTAATAGCAACAGGTAACGATTTCCGCGCGATTGAGGCGGGCGCACATTCGTACGCCAGTATTACCGGGCAATATCTACCATTAACCAAATGGGAAAAGGATAAGAACCATGATCTGGTTGGTACTATTGAACTGCCCATTGCAGTCGGCCTTGTTGGTGGTGCCACAACGGTTCATCCGACAGCGAAGATAAATGTCAAGATACTTGGTGTGAAGACGGCAAACGAGCTTGCGGAAATCATCGCCGCTGTGGGTCTAGCGCAGAATTTCGCGGCACTGCGCGCTTTAGCAACAGAAGGCATTCAACGTGGACATATGTCCCTGCATGCAAGGAACGTCGCCATAGCAGCCGGTGCAAAGGGTGAAATGATAGATAAGGTGGTGGAAGTCATGGTACGGGAGAAGAAGGTGAGAATCGATAGGGCGAAGGAAGTGCTGGCTGGTTTTTTTACATCCACTGGAGATAATGTTCGCGTATAAAATCGTAATTCCTTTTGACGTTACTCCGCCCTTTTAGTATCGCCCCATGTCCGGGCAGCAGAAGCTCGGTATCCAGCGCCGATACAGTATTAATAGAGTTTATCAGCTCTTCAGTGTTACCAAACGGCAAATCTGTCCGCCCTATGCCTTTATCAAATACCAAATCGCCCGAAATCAGTGTCTTCTTATCCACCGCGAAAAAGCAAATGCTCTCTGGTGAATGCCCTGGTGTATGCTGTATCTTCAACTCGGTGTGCTCTAAACGGTCCTCAAACACAAAGTCCACCTCGAATTTCTTTGCTTCTATGCCTAAAACACGCGATGCTTCTTCTAATAGCCTGTCGAGATATTCCCATTGTGACGAATGTACCGCAACTTTGGCACCGGAAACATCTTTAAGTGCTGCTGCTGAGTCACAATGGTCAGGATGGAGATGCGTAATTGCTATAACATCTACTTCTTTTGGGGCTATGTCATCTTCCTGCATCTCTTTGAGTAGCAGTCCAAGGTAATTCCCCAGTCCCGGATCTATAAGGACTGTTTGTTCTCCCCTTATCACGTACGTGTTTGCATCAAGCACGCCCTTCTCTCTGTACCAGTACACGCCATCTTGAAGTTTCATGTTCTTACTTTAAATAAATAAATAAAAAAGAGAGAGGTAAAAAAAAAACCTCTTCTATTCCATTAGTTTCTTAAGTGGTGGTATTATCCGTGGATACCCAACCGCCATCATGTGACATCCAGCAGCTGGTGTACCTTTCAGATGCTCCAGGAACCCAGTAAAGAATTCTATGTTTACCCTATCAACCTCTTCCTTCTTCTTCTCCTTGTCCTTTATCGCTTTCGTCGCTCTCATGGCTTCCAGGTAATCAGGTGGCACATCCACACCCGCAACATATTTATCGAAGAAATCAGCCTGTCCGAAAGTTCTTGCCGGAAATATCCCAACCAGAATCGGGACATCTACTTTACCCAACTCGTCAAAGAACTTATCCAGAACGTCCGTGTAGTAAACGACCTGCGTTTGTAGGTATTCTACGCCGGCATTGATCTTTCTCTTCACTTTTCCCACTTCCGCCTTTAAATGTGCCGCACCCGGTGCCGCAGCACCGCCTACATGCAGTTTCGGCGGGTTATGTATTTCCTTACCACCAAGGTCTTTGCCCTCGTCCACCATTGTCCGTATCAGTTGTATAAGCGTGGTTGAGTCCAGGTCGAATACCGGCTTTGCATCTGGCGTATCACCCAGAGATACATGATCGCCCGCTAACGCTAAGATATTCTTCAATCCTAAGGCACCGGCGCCAAGCACATCAGATAGAAGCGCCATACGATTCCTGTCCGAACATCTCAACTGGTAAACGCATTCCATACCTGCCTCTTTCTGGATTAGATACGACGCCGCCATGCTGTTAACATAAGCGAAACTCTGCGGATTGTCCGTCACGTTACAGGCTACCACCATACCCACCAACTCTTTTGCCATCTCGATCGGCTCGTTGACATCACCCGCTTTCTCCGGCTCTAACTCGCCTGTGAAGACGTACTTCCCCTCCTTCAACTCTCTCATCAAATCACTATAAATTTCGTCGCCCATTTTTTTTATCCTCCTCCTTTATTCATCAAGCTTTGGCTTCGGACCGAATTTAACGGTCAACATCCCCTTCATAGCGCCTATCACATCCATCCCTACTGGCTCTTCTATCTCGAACAGACGTGGTCTTGCCGCTTTACTCCATTCGTGAGGGCTCCGTATACTTATGAATTTGTCGAGCTCACCCAGTTTCTCCATTCGCTCATATATCTTCACCCAAGCGCAGTCCTTTTTCTCGTCTATTTCACATTTATTATCCACTCGCACACCACCACAAGGACCGTTCATCAAGCCTTTTCCGCATGATGTCAGAGGACAGATACCCGCCGTCTTGCCCAATTCGCACATTCCACATGACTGACATGTCTCCTTGAACTTCTTAGGACCACCGCCTACAAGCCCCAGTGCATCGTTTGCCGGAATTACAGACTTTGTAATCCCCATCTTTTCGTCCATGTATTCGGTCACTACTTGCACTCCATCACCGCAACTCAAAACTAAAAGAGCATCGCGATTCTCGAGCTCCTTTCGGTTCTTTTCCAGCCATACCCCACTCTTCTCAATATCACAAGCTTGAATACTGAACGGCAGGGGCATTTTGAAGACATCTTTCCCTTCTTTCGTGAGATTCGCTGCCATCTCATTTACCGCTTTTGTGTCGCCGGTATGATAGAACGTAGCACATCCTCCACAACCCATTACTACTACCTTCTGTTTTCCTTCGAGATAACCTAGAATTTCTTCCATAGGCTTTTTCTCTTGTGCTATCATATTATAACCTCCTTTACATATCTGGAGAACCGGAAGCTATATAAAAGTTTCTATTTTTACGCCCTATACTACAAATTTGGATTCATGAACAAAAGCATGTATAGCCCCATCAGCACCAGTATAACTCCCGAAATCCTTTTAATACTCACACTGTACTTATTAAGCCGTTTTAATGAGAATCGGGAAGTATATGCAATAGCAAGTAGCGGTATCCCCAATCCAAGAGAATAGATAGCTAAAAGAATGGCACCGTAGAGTATGTCACCTTCCACAGCAACAATCGCAAGTATCGTACCCAGTATTGGACCGACACAGGGAATCCAGATAATACCCAGCGAAAAACCGAACATAAGACCTCCCGCGGTACTTCCCGCGTTTGTCATAGAAAAATTCGTACTTAGCCCGGTATTTGGTATGATCCTGCGGATTTTTTGCTCTATTACATCAAAGAGCATACAGAGCCCCAAAAATATGATTACTATCCCCCCTATCGTATAAAGCATAGTACTATACCGTTGAAATACGGATCCAAAGGCAGAAGCAAGCACACCCATCAGAGTAAACGAAGTGGATAGTCCGATAACGATAGTAATGGGCATATATTTGCCCGTTTTGGTCGAATATGCCGCGATTAGTGGGATCACAGGAAGTATGCAAGGCGACAAAACGCTTAATATACCAAAGGCAAAGGCGATAAGAGGTGACGGTGCACCCATCATTTCAGATTTCTCCTCCGGGCCCAAAGCCCGCAGATAAAGAGCGATACCAGGATGGTCACCACACCAAATCCAGGCGTCTGCTTTTGTGTCGTTTGCGGTGAACCAGATAATTCAAGTGCCTTCTGCATCTCTCCCATCAGCGTATCGGAATCGCGGTAACCAACAAAACGGTGTACCTCCATACCCTGTGAGTTTGTGAACACAACCGTTGGGACGTAGCGAACACCATATTGTCTATCAAGCCCTCCTGAGCCGACAACGGGTACGAAGTTTTTAGACATGTTAATCACTCGTGTATCGGCAAATACCTCCGCCAGCTTTACGCACGCAGGGCATCTATCGCTATAGAAGAATATCATTGTTGGCTTGTTTTGGGACATTGCAATTTGCATACCGTCTTGATCATGCCATTCTAGTTCCGATTGTGCATTTACGCCCGCAGCAGCTAACATTACTATGATCAGTGCGGCGAAAACGAGTGCGGTTATATCTCCTCTCATTATTTCTATTACCCCTAACTTTAGTAACTGCATCTTTTTGTTTATCGGAGTAGTATATATAAGATAAGTTTAACAAGGTTAATGGTATAGAAAGTGATAAAGACCATGACACTACCCCTACCGGATGTGCAAGCGAGCAGTCCTGACATAAAGATAAACTTGACGCGGGTGGGCGTAAATAACGTGAAGAAATTGGTAGAGGTAGCGAGGCCAAACGGTAAAAGGCCGGTAATCCTTATATCGCAGTTCTACATCTATGTGGACCTTCCAAGCGATATAAAAGGTGCAAACCTGTCAAGAAATTTCGAGGCAATGTACGAAGTGCTGGAAGAAGCGCTTAACATGCCGATATACGAGGTGGAAGAGTTATGTAGTGAAGTAGCGAAGAGAGTACTCCAGCTCCACGAATACGCTTCTACCGCCGAAGTAGGTATGAAATGTGAATATATGCTAAAAAGAAGAACGCCTGTGATGAAGATTTCCTGTCAGGAACCGGCAACTATCTTCGCAGAGGCAAGAGCTTTTCGCACCGATAACAACGATGTGAAAATAAAGAAAACAGTAGGCGCCGAGATTGTTGGGATAACCACCTGCCCCTGTGCGCAGGAACTAATGAGGGATAAAGCCGCGGAAAAGTTAACGAAGATTGGGGTCTCAAAAGAGGATACGGTCACTTTTTTGGATGCTATACCATTAGCAACACATAACCAGAGAGGTAGAGGTATATTATCCCTGGAAGTGAAAGATGATATAAAACTACCTCTGGGGCGGATAATAAGTATAATAGAGCAATCAATGAGTGCAAAAACATACGAAATCTTGAAACGGCCGGATGAAGCGGAAGTCGTTGCAACTGCGCATAAAAATCCCATGTTTGTTGAAGATTGTGTTAGGGCGATGGCGAAGCGAGTAGTAGAATCGTTTAATGAGCTCCCCGATGACTCTATCGTCTCCATAAAGCAGATAAACGAGGAGAGTATTCATCAGCATGATGCCGTTGCGGAGCGAATTGCTTCTATCGGCGATCTGCGCAGGGAGCTAAAAGAAAGCGATGCCGGGGTGGCCTAGTTGGTTAGGGCGCTGAACTCATAATTCAGAGGTCGCGGGTCCGAACCCCGCCCCCGGCATTTATCTTTATGCTATTTCTCTTTTTCCTTAACATAAATCGTGTCCCCCTCCTGCAGGTTGCTGAGGAAAGACTTAATTGGGGGCGTGAGTGGTGGGAATGAGAGAACCATATTGGCACCATCGAAGGACTCACCCGTGGGCCCGTAATCTTTGCTCTCATCCAATCGTATACCCATTACCCCCCGGTTCGCTCGGGACATGTTTGTAACGCCAAATATGCCCTTTTTAACTGGCCCTGTTGGCAAATTCTCGGGTACTAGTGTACCGGCTTCATCGGAACTGCCTTGAAATAAAACCAACATACCAGGAACGTTAAAATGCACATTCAGCTTCCCTATTGGCCTGTTAATCAATCCCGTAACCTTCCTGAAATACCAAAGAGTCCTTGGTGCTTCTTTATGAAATAAGTCCACCTCAAGTACCGCCTCACTTTTGACTCCAACCGTCCTTACCGAACCCATATCCATAATATCCATTGTCAATGCTGGTGACTGGTCTACAACTATCGCGTCATCATCAGTATTCCCTTCTCTCACTTGCTCAATGTTTTCACGCTCAAAAAACGCTTCCACTTCCTTTTGCGTATGCCCCACCATCATCATCCACTTTGGCTCAGTCATAGTGTAAACAGTATCGCCCTGCTTTGCATAATCTACCAAGTCCCCGCCCTGGATTATCTCGCCAAACACGTTATGGGATGTGTGCGGTAGTCTGTTCCCTTTATATGCATACACTTTCCCCTTCTCTGCCCCTTCATTTCTTACCGTCAGGTAATATTTCGACCGATACCGAATATTCTCAATGGGTAAACTAAGCCCCTTTAGTGATTCCGAAGCCAAATAGCTATGCGTATAATCATCTATGTTGAAGGTGCCATCTCTCGTGAGAGATAAGAAATGTTCACTAGACATCGGTGCTTCTTGAAGGAGTTTTACTTTTGCATAGGTGAATATCTCCTGCCCTTCTTCTATCTCGGTATTCATGTCCGTAGTGACAAAGCCAACTCTCTCCGCCTCTGTCACGATAGGGTTTATCTTCTCTATTTCATCACCTTCGTCCAAATCAGAGATAATACTCCGTCCCCTAGTTAGTCTTCCAATTACGGCATCTGAGCCTGTACCATAAGCAGCTTCATGCGCTCGCTTACTTATCATAAGGTAGGTCATACCGGGATCAAAGCCGCCGAATCCAAAAAAGACATCCCACTTCTTGTAGCTATGCTCGCTTTTTTCAACACTTAGATTTGATTTTATGGGCCCAATAGCAGTTATAGCCTCACTCTTCCAGCTTATCTTGCCGCTTTCACTACACAACCTATTATAAACGTCAAGGAAAAAAGAGATAGCTTTTGTATCTTTTTCGCTAACAATCTTTATCCTCGCCTCGCCTTTCGCGGTCTTCAATGAAAATTCATTTTTCAATTCGCTTCGCTCTTTCTCGGAAATAACCCCTATTATGCTACCTTGCCTGTATGCACCATCTAACTCTTCGATAATGTCTCCTAACCTCTTGCTTCTAACTTCTTGAGGCTCGCCATTAAAAGTAATTTTCATAATGTTACATCTATTGTGAAGATAATTCTTAAACTTTTACTTTTTGTTTCATAATTTATCTATGGAGAACTCGAAGACACAAATGGCGAAGATAAAGGTCAAAGTAAAGCAAATAGTCAAGAACATCCCCCTACCCGCTTATCAGACGGAAGACTCCTCAGGCTTAGATTTATATGCTGCTATTGGGGTCCCCATACTCATTCAACCCGGTGAGATAAAGCTTATACCCACGGGTATAATGCTGTCTATCCCTTCGGGTTATGAGGGTCAAATTAGACCAAGAAGTGGCATAGCTTTAAAGTACGGGATTACCGTCTTAAATACCCCCGGGACTATTGATGCCGATTACCGAGGGGAGGTGAATATTATCCTTATCAATATGGGCAAGCAAACCTTTCGGATTAATAGTGGCGATCGCATTGCTCAGCTTGTCTTCAATAGCGTATTAAAAGCGGAATTTGAGTTAGCGGAAGAGTTGGATGAAACTCGGAGGAATGAAGGCGGATTTGGGCATACCGGGAATTAAAAATAGTGCCTAAAAGCTTTATAATCTATCAAATCTTCACCTAACGTGGATGCTAAGATAATATAAGATAAGATAATATAAAATAAAATGAAAGTGGAATTGCTTAGAGTAACAGAAGGCGGGATAAGTCTGGTTGCCGATGCGTCGAAGGTAAGCGGTGTTTCTTCGACACGAGGCGCAGAAGAGATAATAGCGCTAAATACAGATAACGATTATTCTTCGGTGCTAGAACATATCTATTTCACCTTTGACATATCTGAGATAAGCGTCGCTCTCAGTAGAGAACTATTAGAGCACCGGATTGCCAGCCACACTGCGAGAAGCACGCGGTATATAGAAGAAAAGGGGTTTGGCTACTATCTTCCGGAAGAGTTAGAGCGGGAAGGGGCTGCAGCGGCGATTTACCGTGATGCTATGGCGAGTGCTAATGCGGCATACACAAAGTTGAGAGAGTTCGGCATTGCGAGAGAACAGGCGAGATATGTATTACCGCTGGCTTTGCACACTCATTATGTGGTAACGATGAATGTTCGCAGCTTGATAAACTTCTTCATGCTCAGGCTATGTGTGAGAGCGGCACCGGAAATCCGTGCGCTGGCCATGCGCATGTATAAGATATGTATGGAAGAATACCCAGACATTTTCTCGAAGATATGGTGCCGGGGATTCACACTTGGTCTATGCCCCGAGAATGAAGTCAGACCCAAAGAGTGCCCATTCAAAGGGATATTGCCGAAGAAGCGAGAAATAAAGGTTAAATTTGAGCGGCAAGCGAAGAGTATAATAGAGAAGGAACTGACCACATACCAAAAAAAAAGCTGATACTTTTTAAAGTCATAAAGTCCTCTTTAAATGAATATGGGAGAACTCGTGCGAATAGTGGAAGAGGGAGATGTGGTGTATAATAATCCTATAGTGCTAGAGGGGCTGCCGGATGTGGGGTTGGTGGGCACAATTGCAGCTTCTTACGCTGTGGAGAAGATGGGCTATAAGGAAATAGGCTACATCGAATCCGATTTGTTTCCGCCTGTTATGGTAATACACAAGGGCAAATTGAAGAGTCCTTTTAGAATATATGGCGATGAAAACGTAGTAGTGGTGTTATCGGAAGTTGCGATACCGCCAAATGCTATTTATCCGCTGACCGAGGCTTTGGCCGATTGGTTCAAGAGTATTAACGCTAAACTCGTTATCTCGATAACCGGGCTGCCCGCGAAGGATAGGATGGACATAGAGAAGCCGGAAGTGTTTGCCGTTGGTAACAACGAAGACGCGATGAAGACGCTGAAGGCTAAGCAGGTGGATCTACTGGAGGAGGGTTTTATCGCCGGGACTTACGCAATAATGCAACGGGAATGTAGCAAGAAGGATTTGAGTGCTATTGCCTTGCTTGCTCAGTGCTACCCCGTATATCCCGACCCCGGTGCGGCAGCATCGGCAATAGAATCACTTGAGAAATTCTTAGAATTAGGCATAGATGTGGCTGAGTTAAATGAGCGGGCAGAGGAAATAAAACTAAAAGCTCGAGACCTTATGCGACAGACAGTGCTCTCTGCTCCAGAGATGCAAAAGGAGGTGGAGCAGGACATACCCTTCATGTATCAGTAAGTAAGAGTAAGAAATAAAAATTTAGTATCATTAAAACGCTATAAGATTAGGAGAGGTGGAAGGAAGGTACGGAAATGGAGATAGAAAGAGGGATAACAAAGGCGATGTGGGGCTATGATGGCAATTTAGAGCCATTATACGATGTAGAAGATAAAGGGTCTGAGATACTTGTTACTTTTGACTTGCCTCGAGTGAAGAAAGAAGACGTGAAGATAAATACAACAGAGGATACCATAGAGGTAATAGCGAAGATGAGCAATACCATCTGCTGGGAGCGGTGGGGTGGTATCCAGAAGCGAATAACATTTCAGGCATTCAAGAAGCAGATACGGTTTCCGGTGCATATAGACCCGGAAAAAGCAACTGCTTCGTTCAAAAACGGAATTCTCAGAATCAATTTACCTAAAATGCGAAGAGCCGTATTGATAGGCATAGATTAAAACTAAACCACATCCATAGAAAAGCCCAACCACCTCGCAGAATGAGTAATCATGCCAATTGAGATGACGTCAACGCCTGTAGAAGCGAATTCTTTTATGTTAGCCATATCAATCCCGCCAGAAGCCTCCACAATCACCCTATCACGAACTGCTCGCTCATTCAGCAACTTTACGCACGTCCGTACTTCCGCTGCCGACATGTTATCCAGCATAATTATGTCAACATCCAATTCCGCTACGATTAGTGCATCCTCTACACTTTCAACCTCCACTTCGATTTTTCTTGTAAAACTCACCTTCTCTTTTGCCCGTTTTATAGCGTTCTCCAGCCCCATCCGCTTTATATAATTGTCTTTTATTATTACCGCTTCGTATAATCCGAATCTATGCGGGTCGCCGCCGCCGATAGCTATTGCTTTCTTTTCGTATTTTCTGAATCCCGGCGTCGTTTTCCTCGTTCCTGCAACCAAAACACGCTCGTTTACCGCCCTTACCTCCTTTACACATCTATCCGTTAAAGTTGCAACACCACTCATTCGGCCCAAGAAATTAAGCACTAGTCTTTCTGCCTTCAATATCTTCGCACCCGCGCCACTAATAGTCAGAATAATATCGCCACTTTTTAGTCTCGCTCCATCCTCGAATTCGGTGGAGTACTGAACACTTAAGTAGTCAAATATCTGTTTCACTTCCTCTAAGCCTGCAAGGACACCTTCTTCCTTCACCCGTATCTCCGCTTTACAAGAGGTATATGGTACTATCTCTTCGTAATCCTCATGCCCTACATCTTCTTCCAAAAAAGCCTCTATCTCTTTCAACAGCATTTGCAGCAAAAATTTTCCTTCTTTATAAATAAAGAGAGTTACATTTTTAGTAAAGGTTTCTAGTTACAAAAAAGTTTATGGTGAAAATAAGAGTAGGTGTAGTCGGCTGTGGTTCGATAGGAAGTGAGATATGCAAGGCGATAGACAGCGATGAAGCTAGTGGGCTAGACTTGGGTATGGAACTGAAATTTTTAATAGATACGAACCCGGCAAATATAGATCGGTTATGCAAAAGCCTGACGAAGACGCCAGATATACTAAAATCTGATAACACGGGGTTGGATAGGGTTTTAGATACGGTTGACTTAGTAATAGAATGTGCATCGCAGGCGGCGGTTCGTGAATTTATAATCCCTGCATTGAAAAAGGGTAAAGAAGTGATGATATTAAGCGTTGGCGCACTGCTATGCGAGTCAGGACTTTTTGAAGAGGTAGAAAGGATAGCGAAGGAAAAGGGATGTAAAGTGCATATCCCGTCAGGTGCCGTAGCGGGTATAGATGGGCTAAAATCCGCTGCTATTGGTGGGATACACAAAGTGGAATTGACGACAAAAAAGCCACCATCGGGATTTGAAGGCAATAGATATGTGAAGGGGCAGGGAATAGACCTGTTATCAATAAAGAAAGCGGAAACGTTGTTCATAGGCCATGCGAAAGAAGCGGTAAAATATTTCCCGGAGAACGTGAACGTAGCAGCTTCTTTGAGTATTGCTGGGATAGGCTCCGAGGCAACGAAAGTGAAAATAGTTGCCGACCCATCTGCGAAGAAGAACGTGCATGAGATTGTGGTAAAAGGCGAATTTGGTAAATTATTCGTCTGTATAGAGAACGTGCCTTCAATTGCAAATCCAAAGACGAGCTATTTAGCTGCTCTTTCTGCTATTGCTACTCTTAAGAGTATATCCTATCCAATACGGGTTGGGACATAAAAATGAATCATAAGGAACTGATGAAGCGATTTTTGGACTTAGAAGACGAGGAAGAAGAGATAGTCGAAGCATGGGCCCTTTTTATTGCGGTACAAAAGGTGTTTAGAGACGCAGAAGCGGGTATTATAAGCAAAAGGGAACGGGATAAAGTGCAGCGGGATTTTATCAAGCATATGCGAAAGAATAAGCTGGGGATGCAGGATGAGGAGGATAAGCTGAAAGCACATGAGGTGGCCATAATCAAAGAAGGCGGGCCTAAAAACGAGCTAAAACCTTTAAGCATCTTTGACATCTGGCTTATAGCGGATTTTAAAGATGTCTGCGCTGCGTATGTGGCAGAGGATCTGAGTAGTGTAGAAGGCGTTCCTGATATGATTATAAAGTTCCTGAGAGATCCATCTGTTGATGGACGAATGAAGGAGCGATTAATAGAAAAAGATAGGGGGCAGGGTGAAAAACTTCTGAATACTGTTATTGGCTATAGCCCTACGGATGTGAACGCCCATTTATTACTCGTTGAGCTTTACGACATGGAAGAGCGACATGTAGAAGCAGAAGCGGAATACAAACGATGTCTAAGCAAGACCGACGATGAAGTCGTGTGGGCGAATTATGGTCACTTCCTGGAGAAGAGAGGGAGATATGATGATTCTCTTGATGCGTTCAAAAATAGTTTGGCTCGTTGTGAGCGTGCAGGGAAAGAAGAGTACAGTGGCTTTTTGGATGCGGTGAAGGACTGTATAAATCGTGTGGAGCGAATGAAGAACTTAGAGGGCGAGGCAGCGCTAAAAGCGCAAGAATATCAAGAGGCCGAGTGGTTGATAGATGATATAAGAGAATTCGCAGAGAAAAGATTTGAGAAGGAATTAGCGAAAGCGGAGGCAGAATACAAAGAGGAGCGGGATCTGGAAGCGATTATGCTAGAAGATGCTTTCGATTTCATAAACTGGTTTGTGTTCAACAGAAAGCTTAAGGCGGGTAAGACCCCGGGACTGGTATATGCAGAGGAGAACGGGCTTAGCAGCGACCTAATGGAACGGCTAGAAGGGCTTGGTAACCCCGTAGCAGGCAATTTCGAGGTTGTCGGTGTTGATCATGCCGCCTTTAAACTTATGGTTAAAGACATGGCAACAGAGACGGAATACACGTTGATGGGCAATGTTCCCGAGCTAATTGAGGGGCAAACGCTTGTTGGTAATATATATCCCTGGGCTGATTTCTATCTTACCGGCGGTGGTTTGAAGGTACACGATGAAGAATCAAGTCAGAGTATAAATAAAGGATGATGTACAAACCCTGATGTAAGGACATGCCAGTAATAAAGCTATATAACGCGGATTTGGAAAATCTGACCGGAGTGAGCATAGAACGGATAAAGGAGCGGCTGCCGTTGCTGTGCGCAGACGTAGAGCGAATAGAATCTGATAGTATGGACGTGGAGTTCTTTCCAAATAGACCGGATCTGTTCAGTGTAGAGGGTGTCGCCCGTACTATGAAACAATTTCTGGACATCAAACCGGGCTTGGCAACGTATAATGTGGCTAAATCGGGAATAGAGATGGTCGTGGAGTCTTCAGTGCTGGAAGTGCGACCGTATATTGTTTGCGGAGTAGTCAGGGACTTGCATTTCGATTCAAGCACAATAGAATCGTTAATGCTATTACAAGAGCATCTACATCGCGGTATAGGCAGAAACAGGGCGAAAGTTTCGGTGGGTGTGCATGATCTGGGGAAGGTGAAACCACCGTTTCGGTATCGCGCCGTTGACCCAGGGTTCTCTTTCGTTCCGCTCGACTACGAGGAAGAGATGAGCATGGCCGAGATTTTAGAGCGGCATCCAAAAGGAGTTGCATATAAGTATATTCTCGAAGATAAGACAAATTATCCCTTGATTCTGGATTCCAGTGGTGGTGTTATCTCTTTTCCTCCTATTATCAATGCAGAGCGGACAAGGGTAACCGAATCCACAACGGATATATTTTTAGATGTTACCGGCTTGGACGACAATGTTTCAGTGGCACTTAATATAATCGCCTGTGCGCTTGCAGAGCGAGGCGGGCAGTTACAATCGGTGGTTCTTCGTTATCCGGATGCTGAAATAGAGACGCCTTCTTTAGCACCAAAAACGATGGAAACCTCTGTGGCGGACGTCAATTCGCTTACAGGTTTAGAGTTAAGTGCAGAGGACTGCAAGAACTGCTGCGAGCGGATGGGACTCAGTGCGACGCTAAAATCGGATGGTCGGTTAGATGTGATAATACCTGCTTATCGGTCTGATATACTCCATCCATGGGACATAATCGAGGACATCGCTATCGGTTATGGCTATGACAGGATAAAGCCAGAGATTCCCGGCACGATGGTTATAGGGGAGGTGCACCCAATAGAAGACAAGAAGCGACAGGTAAGGGAAATAATGACTGGCTTGGGCTATTTTGAGGTGCTAACGTTCACGCTGACCTCAGAGCGGAAACAATTTGAGCTGATGCTAAGAACGAGGCAGGAAGAAGAAGTAAAGGTAGCATCGCCGATAAGCACAGAGCATACAATGCTTAGAAGTACAATTATGCCGAATTTGCTTGAGATACTTGCGCTAAATCAGCATCGTGACTTACCACAGCGGATTTTTGAGGTGGGACCGGTGGTATTAAACATAAAGGAAAAGTACCGGCTTGCTGCTGTTTCAACACATGCAAATGCTAACTTCGCTGAGGTTAGATCGGTATTGGATTCCGTGCTCAAGGAGATGTGTATGGACGAAGCCGAAATGGCAGAGTCCGAGGATGGTGCTTTTTTAGCGGGTAGAAGGGCGGATATAATAGTAGACGGCGAGCGCATAGGCGTTTTTGGTGAACTGCATCCTGCGGTAATCCTTAATTTCGGACTTGACCATCCGGTGGTGGGGTTTGAAGTGGGGGTGTGAAAGACAATGCAAAATGCAAAATGCAAAATGCAAAGTTCAACATATGGCGATAATAAAGCCGGATGCAATTATAGATGCTACGGATAAGACGGTAATGGCAGGCGGGATAGACGTGCACAGCCATGATAGAACTTCTCCGGCGTGTTTATCTTTTTATCCAATCAAATCGCTTACTTATATGGTGATTTGATCAAAGTAAGTTTCCACTCCGTATTGAACACATATATCCTCCGCCTTGGTCAATGGTCTCCAAGAACTAAAAACTAAGAACTAAAAACTAAAAATGAAACCCCGCGTTAGATCCCAGGCAAAGGGAAGCCCACGTCTAAAGTGGAATAACGTGCTCCAGCTCAGGCACGCCCTTGGTCTGGTCTGAGAGAGCGCTCCCGGCTGGACAGTTGCAGGCGCTGTGCTGATAATTGTCCAGGGCGTTTTACCGCTTGCCGCACTCTACCTGATGAAGCTGATAGTGGACTCAGTGACTGGCGGCGTTGTGACAGCGGGTACAGACGCCTTCGGTAGTGTTCTGTTCCTGATCGCCCTTGCAGGAGGTGTGGCATTACTTACCGTATTGTGCAACTCAGCCTCAGCAGTAATCAGCGAGGCACAGTCTGCTCTGGTCTCGGACCACGTCCAGGAGCTAATCCACTCCAAGTCGGTAGAAGTTGACCTGGATGGAGTACTACGAGAACACCGGTTACTACGAGACGCTACACCGGGTACAGAAAGAGGCACCATTTCGGCCCACCCGGATAGTAAACGGCATTCTCAAGCTTGGCCAGAGCAGTATATCCCTGGTGGTTGTGGTCGGATTGCTCGTATCATTGAGCTGGGTTATAGCCGCATTGCTAGTCGTTGCCGCAATTCCGGCTGTTTTCGTCCGCTTAAAGTATGCGGACAAGTTCTATAACTGGCAGATAAAATGCACAGCAAAGGAGCGGGTTGCAATGTACCACCACCAGTTGCTCACCGGCGATGACCATGCAAAGGAGGTCTGGCTCTTCGGTCTGGGACCTCTGTTCATGCGCAAGTACCAAGAACTTCGGAAGCAGCTCCGGGGAGAACGTCTGGAACTTGTCAGCAGGCGGTCGGCAGCAGACCTCGCCTCCCAATCGGTCTCAGTAGCAGCCGTATTCGGATCCTTTGCCTTCATCGCCTACCAGACCCTTTTGGGCAGCATAACTCTGGGCGACCTGGTCATGTACTTCGGGGCATTCCAGCAGGGTCAGTCGTTTCTCAACAGCTTCCTGACCAGCATGGCGGGGCTATACGAGGACAACTTCTTCCTGACCTATCTTCATGAGTTCCTGGACCTCGAGCCTAAGGTAAAAGAGCTGCCGGATCCCAAGTCTGTACCCAGGACAATAAAGACGGGTATCACATTTGACCACGTGAGATTTGGTTATCCTGATACTGCTACTGCGGTAAAGGTACTTGAGGATGTCAGCCTGGAAATCAAGCCCTGCCAGATAGTCGCACTGGTTGGCGAGAACGGATCGGGAAAGACCACGCTCATAAAGCTACTCTGTCGGCTCTACGACCCGCAAAGGGGCATGATTACACTGGACGGAACCGACCTGCGAGCTTTTAAGATCTCTGAGCTGCGGCGGGAGATGAGTGTTATCTTCCAGGACTATGTCCGTTACGACCTGACAGCACGGGAGAACATCTGGCTGGGCAATGTGGACGTGGATATGGACGAGGTAGTCAGGGCAGCGGGGATCTCGGGTGCGGACGGCGTAATAAACCGTCTGGATAAAGGTTATGATACGGTTCTGGGCAGGCGGTTTGAGTACGGTGCAGAACTGAGCGTTGGCGAGTGGCAGAAGGTCGCCCTGGCAAGGGCTTTCGTTCGTGACTCGCAGGTGATAGTCCTGGACGAGCCCACCAGCTCTCTCGATCCAAAAGCGGAGGACGAGGTGTTCAGGAAGTTCCGGCAGCTCGTTGTAGGTAGGATGGGCATAATAATAAGCCACCGGCTATCGGCTGTTAGGATGGCTGATCTGATATACTTCTTACGGGACGGACGTATTGTGGAGCGGGGCACACATGAGGAGCTGATGGATTGTCACGGTGAGTATGCCGAGCTGTTTGAGATCCAGGCAAGACACTATCAGTGAGGAGCGTGATGGAAAAATTATTGATTCCGCAACAAGTTTAATTACTATTTCAGTAATCAACTATATATATATACGAGAAATGAAATGGATAGAAATCATGAAGATGATTGCGGATAATGGAATGGGCATCTTTACCGTTTCAGAATTATCATAAAATCAAAATGAGTGCGTATACCGGCTATGCTCCAACGAGAATAGGCAATGAGGTGATCCTCTTAGCCACTCCAGAGAAGGCATTGGTAGATTATCTCTATCTCGTCAACTTAGGTAAGAAGCCCCTTTACGAACGCCTTGAATTCAGAGAGTTAAGCAAAGAGAAAATTGTAGCCAATACGATACTTTTTAGACGTCCTTCTTTTTACAAATGGGTACAAAATGATTTCATCAGAGACAATTAAGGAATTTATGCCCTCTTATATCGCCTTAGCTCTTCAGGAGGATCTGATAGTTCTAGAGAAGATCAGTGCGCAAAGATCCGCACAATTCTGAAGCTTATTAGATAACCCGCTCAATAGCTATATAAACCATGACGAACGAAACAACATACGAAGTGACCGTGCCCCCTGCCGCGATTTTTGCACGTACATTTCCACTCTACAGCACAGTGTATAATTGAAGCCAGAATGACAGACAGGAAGTCGCTGCCTATTATCGATGCTGCTTACCGGCTGGCGATGGAGACTAATCAGACGCGCCAGTCATTTGCATGGCGCCTGGAGGATCATCTCCCTGACCTTTCCGATGCGCTTCTGGCACAGACCTATGTGCCCCGGGAAGCACCTATAGGTTATCATAGCACGTCATCCGGCAATAAGATACCTGTTCTATGTCTGGAGGACCTGTTGGTGCTACGGGCATTGAAAACAACACATTTCCGACACGGATCTACACAGAAGTCAACAAGATGCAATCCTACAAGGACGAGAGTCGCGGCTTCTTCACATACGAGTGTGAATCATGTGGAACCCAAAAAACAGTCTACTTTGGATGCAACAGTCGCAGCTGCACGAATTGTGGCAAGAATCACACAGATAAATGGCGGGGAAATTAAATGACTGAAGTAACCATTAATATACCAGGAGATATTAAAGATATCATAGACGGAATAACTGAGCCCCTTTATGTAGAAGCATTAAGAGAAGTTGCTCGCAAACGATTCGCT
>JAUWND010000038.1 GCA_030612835.1 Candidatus Methanophagales archaeon
TCATAGATTAACCGATTTCCCACAGAAGTAGCTTCAAGCCTATTACAATGGCAAGCGTAACGCATCCCGTGAAAATACTCATGTCGAGAAAAATCTTGGTGATTATTATAGCTGGAGGATAAGAAGAGAGGGGTGCGGAAAGATTAAAGCTGTACGTGTAGATCAGGTCTACACAAATAACCAATGCTATCCCTATAAACAAAAATTTAAGCCTCTTCAGGAGTTCTTCTAATCGTTCAGCTAAAAGTTCTCTTTCGATTCTATCTCTCACCAGTACGTGTGTGTCTTTTGCTATTATACTGATGATTAGTAATGCACCAGCAATGCAAAGTACCACAGCAATGCCTGGTATAAAAGCGTCGCTTAACATGTATGAGGAAACCAGGAAAACGAGTGCTGCTACCAGAAATAGTTTAGCAACTGTCGTGGTTTTTAGCTTTAAAAACTCTTTTCGTTCTAATATCTCCTTCTTAGCTTTGCTCTCCCACGCCTTCATTGCTATCCAGGCACCGAGTAACACCAAACAGTACCAGATTGCTCCGTTAAGTATTGCTACCAGTAGTCTATTTTGAAGTGGAAAAGGAACCAGCGGATGATGTACTGATACATATACGAAATACACAATAATTCCAACTATTACTATGAAAGTGGCACTCAGCTTTACTGGGGATGTCAAAAAACTTCTTATCCTTTTTGCATTTTCTTCCGCTTCTCTCGTTTTTTTCATCTTTTTATATCACCTTCCCTCTTTTATAAAGCGCCACCTTCAGCACTCAAAGGTTCTATTTGCTTTACATCATATATGAAACTATCTTTTCGTTCGTTTTTTTTCGAACGATAAAAGGATAATTCCGAGTGAAATCAGGATCAAACCAGTAATTAGATGCGCCGGCTCGTAAGGAGCTATAGCCGTTAAAGCTTCTTCTGGAGAGATAAAGATACTTCTTACAATCCGATATAGCCCGACAATCCCAACAACAAAGATCAATATCGCAGAAGATAAAAGGACTATTGTCTTCGTCATTTTGTGCGGGTGAAGAATCTCCGTGCCCTTGTCTGTAAGCTCATAGTAGACCCACTTATTATCCCTGTTTACCTTCTGTACCAGCCCCGATTCAATCAAAATCGTTAGATGTTCGTGAATAGTGGATTTAGAAATATTCAATTCATCCGTTAATTTACTTAATGTCATAGATCCAGAATCGATTTTTTTGAGAATGACAATTCTCCTTTCTGATGCCAAAGCCCCGATTGTTCTCTTATCCAGTGTGATTTTGTCCATTAGTTTCTATTATGTCTCTCCATCAGACTTAATTATCCACATTGCATCTTATAAAACTATCTTTTCATTTGGTTTTTTCCGAATGAAAAACTTAAAAGGGTTATATAAAATTCTTTCTTCATCCATATTCTCACATCTTTTTGAATACACCCACCAGTAATACAAACCAATATATTACCAATACTGCCGTAAAGATCCATCTCCACCATGGTGGACCAATTCCCTGCTCTAAAAAGCATCCAATTCCTATTACCGCAGCGAATCGCCAATCAAGATAACCTGTGGTAAGATACCAAAATATAAAAACCAGAAAAAATCCTGTGATTCATGCCAAAGTACCTATTTTCAGGTCTTTTTTCATTTTCATTATCGTTACCTCTTGTTCTCTTCTTCAACTCGCTGGAAGGAAATCTCGGTCATCTAAGGTGCGAGTTTTTTCCATTTTTTCTCAGGGCAAAGCTACAATCCCTATAGAATCGCTCAGTTCACCTTCCCTCCCTTCACTATTTACTGCTGAGATTCTGAAACTATATGTTGACCACAGAAATGCGTCCATTACATATTCCGGTATCTTCACTTCATCTATCTTTATTAGTGTACTTCCTCCAATCCAGTATACATTATAGTGGTCTATGTCTTCCAAATGTTTCCATGAAAGGTAGATTTTGCTATTTGAAGAGTTGGCATTTACTCCTTCTACCTTTGCTGGCTTCGGTTCCAGTTCTATTTCCTGCTCTTCTCTTGGCTCTGAAATACTGGCTGCTGGCAAAACCTCTACGATATGCGTTTCATTTTCCATTCTTACCGTAAGCTTACCAGGTGTGCCCGGTATAACTGAAAAATCACCATTAGTCACGAAAAAAAGAGGCTGAGATTCATTGTGCTGTATTGAGATTACTCCATAAGCCTCGAATGTGATTGGTTCGTCGGAATATACACTCTTGATTTGTTCTATTTTCTTCAAATCTTCTATCCCCTGGCCACCAAAACTAGAAGCTAATACAAGGTCTTCATAAAGCAATATATCACTATGATTGTCTGTTACTGTCGTCATTCTAGATGAATGGATCTTCCAAATAGGATCACCCTGATGGACAGACTGCTTTTGTTTATAATATTCTGCATAATATTCCGTCAAATCGAAATGCTCCTCTTCTCCAGGACCTAGATGACTTTTTCTGTGGTAGGTGGGGGTATATTCTTTCAAAGATACGGGATTCACAGAATCAAAGCCTGATGGATTGATGTATAAATTGAGCTCTATGCCGGCCCCGCCTTTATTTCTCAACACTACATCGTTCAAAATAGAATCTAAGTCTATAAGGGGTTTTTGGGTAGCTTTGATATAAATCTCTTCAGCATCAAAATTTCCTTCCACTCTTATAGCATGCTCTCCTTCGGTCTCTGGTGCATTTAAGGTAACACTTCCAGTACCATTTACGATCTCGATTTCCTCAGTTGTGTTCTCCAGGATTACCGTTACGCTTGTATTTATCTCTACGGGATTCCCATATCTGTCACATACCATTATTTCCAGTTCAAATGGCAGATTACAATCAATAATCTCGGGAGCTTTGAGCTCTATTTGCGCAGGCTCCAATGGTTCTACCTCTAAAATAACGGGAACAGGAACACCCTAGCCATTGACTCTACATAAGCCTAAATAGGTGCCTGTCTCTTTGGGTGCTTGGATAGTGATCAGGAAAGAGGGAGATGCCACATATTTCTCAGTCATGTGATACAGCTCTCCATGTAGATTATCCATGAAGTACGTTCCATTCTGGGGTATTGGTATTATATCAGTATATAAGGGGGTGATATAGCCAACCCGGCATTCAGCAAAGACAATCTCATCCATATCCCAATCACGCGTTCCATTACCATTTGAATCAAAGAAGAGATGTGGGCCGTAATAGGTACCGTTAGAACGAAGCAGCAATACATCTCCTTGCTCAGCTTCAAAAGTTTCTGTTTGCCATGCAACAGCTTCCCTTTCCCTACCTGAGGAAAACCCAATGATGCTGTCTACGCAAGGTGGTGATCTATAACCTATTGTTTCTCCCGCTTCTGCTTCAAGCTCTATGGGTTCCAGAGAAGTAATATTAGTCCTTATGCCTACGTTCTCTCCATATAGATTACCACCAGAGATAACCTGATTCAGAACAAGAATGTTCAAACCATCGGTCAGTTCACCAGCTATAACCTCGCTATTTTTTCCCGTGGAGGTGTAAAATTTACTGTAGCTCAAGCCGTAACCCGTTCCCATAAAACCCTCTCCCATAATAGTTCGCCATGCCCTCATGCTGTGTCCGTTCTCTGTCAGCACGGGAAGCTCCGGGAGCTCTATGGGGGGATTTGTGAGATACTCCCATAGTTTAGAAGTATCTATCCTACCTTCTCCATAGAGATAAACATCTATATCTGTATTAGGATCCTCCCAGGTTACGTCAATGACTACCAGATCTGTTCCGTTGGCTCCATTGTGGTATATGGGATAGAATCTTGAATCCCAGGAGCCATGAGTCCCATCTCCTTCAAACCTTCCATACATTCTCGCATTTTCATATATCTCTGTAGTATTACCATCTATTTTGATATTATCCTTTCTATATGTTGCAAAAGAAATGGGGATACACTGTTTTTTCTCCACATCTTCTACCTCCAGGAGAATCTTCCCCTGATAAATACCACTCTCCTGGGGTGTTGGGATGCTAGCGTGCACTTGATTGCCGTCAACATCAATTTCGATGTCCCATCTCTGCCAGTTGTAGGTTTCAATAACTACGTTCACCTCTTTGCTCTCTGTCTCACCCCTCCTTTCTAAGCCAATAAGGACGCCATCATCGATTCTTTCATGGGGATCGTGAATTCTCGTTTCCGATGTGAAACCGGAACCCCATTTACCAATTGCGATGGGTTCAAGCTCTCCCTCTTGCGCCTCATCCATGGTTATCAGCCCATCTGGTCCAAGCCTGCCATCATGGTTAATATCTTTCCAGTTGTACAGATATAAGTTATAGCCTTCATCTTCGTCTAATTT
Organism: Candidatus Methanophagales archaeon; assembly: GCA_030612835.1. GTDB lineage: Archaea > Halobacteriota > Syntropharchaeia > Alkanophagales > Methanospirareceae > Methanophaga. The sequence goes on from JAUWND010000038.1 coordinate 4,323, forward strand.
TGTATCCTTAGTATTTCTTGGATAATAAAAAGAAACTTTCATCAGATCGCAATTCAATAGCTCATTATCAACAGGAAAAAGGATGCTTTCATTCGTCAGGTCTAAAGAAAAGGTTTTAGTCGCTTCTTTTATCAGCCTTTGCGGCTTCAGAGCAATAGGTATGTCAGAATAATTTGAAATAGTAAACTCAAAATCTAATGTAGAGCCTGCTTCAACCGGCCAGGTTGTAAGCAGTGCTGGTTCAATGAGCACACCGTCTCTTCCTGATGCGATCTCTACAGCCCTTCTCGCATTGATGATGCCTGAACCCTGAGCAAATATCTCTTCGTTGATGTCATCTGCTGAGGACATCAATATGTCCCTTACCATTTCAGATGTCGGAAACTCGCCATGAGTATCTTTATATGCCTGATAGATCAATGCAACTGTAGCAGATACATGGGGCGTGGCATCGCTTGTACCACCTCCCCATGCATCCCATGCAGCCTTTCCGCTATGTGTTAGCCATAAAGGTTTTGCCTCCGGTGCATAAAAGCCAGTAGCAAGCACATTTGGTTTTACCTGACCAAGCACATTTGGTCCCCGGGATGAAAAACAGGTTACGTCACCTCTATAAGAAGAGTTGTCCCACCACAGGTCATAGATTGCGCCCACGTTTATCACGTGCTCACTTGAAGGAGACCCACATGTACCGTATCCTGAGCCAGCATTTCCATTGCCATACACAATCGTGCTGGAGGGTGAGACCTCAGTGGTTACATATTCCAAGAATGCTGAAATCTCATCGGTACCTTTGTTAAAGTAGGACATCGATGCGCTTCTACTGATCACATTTGCCTCATCTCCTGTATCTGGTATGCCATCGTAGCCCAATGAGGCGAGCAGGCAGAGGATCAGATCGTTGGTAGCGGAAATACATACAGGTATCAGCCTCGCATCAGGCGCGATGCCCTTCACGTTCTTTCCCTGAGCTGCGATCGTAGATGCGCACATGGTCCCGTGAGAACTAAAATCGAAGTGAAATGCGACCAATTCTCCGTTTTCCGGTATCCTGCCCTCCTCACCGTACAGCATTTGAGAGAACGGCAGAGATGTTTTGCCATCCGCGATAAAATATATCATCCCTCCAGATTCATCAGGATAGCCATCGCCATCTCTATCCCAGTAGGATATTTCGTCCCCTTTTCTGCATGGCTTATCATCTGTGAAGTCATGATTATTATTCAGATCAACATACACGGTATCGTACTTACCAGCTTCGTGCTCATCTACAACCAAAACCATAACATGTTCTCCATAATACTGTGCAAGATGTCCATCTGGGTGGTCTCCGATATGGTAAACACCACTTTTACTGCTTCCTGTAACAATATAGCCTTCCGTATCCGTGGCTGAAGTATTTGCATACTGATAATTTAGGTGTGGATTATTTTCCTGATATTGGGAAAGAGATCCTAAATCGATGACAATGGGCCAACCATAATAGGGAGAATCTTCATTCTCAATACGAGCTTGAGTTCCTATAAGATCTGGTGTAGCGAAGTCTATGCCAAAATCTATTATTGCAACTTTTACTTCTTTTCCTGTGTACCCCATTTTCCATGCATCAACTACACCGAATTCTTCCAAACCCCTATAATATTCATATAAAGTTTCATTACCTACCCCAATTATATGCTCTGAATAAGGGGAATCTGCTATACCTATCTCAATTCCAACTAACAAAATAATAGCTGTCAATACAACTGCCCAAGTCGATCTTTTCATTCTTTCGCCTCCTTAAGATTAATGTATACTTTCATGTTACTTATAATATTTCAGAGTATATAAAGAAATACCAAAGGTGTCAAAAACTACTACTTGAATGAACTGAAATATTACTCCACAGATGAATGCTATGCCCACTAATCCAAAGAGTCTACAAAGGAGATTCTTATTTTTCATCATAAACATGGTAATTTTTTGTATCTATAAAACTTTCCATAGCTACGAATCAAGTTGAAGTTATGTTCAGTCATAGCACATCAAGCTCCGTGCCAACTTAACCGTTTGCCAACCCTCTTTTAAAGGAACTTCATATGTGAAAGGATCAGTAGGAGTTGAGCCAACACTAATGTATCTTAAGAGATTGCTTATTCCATCATCCATCGATAATCTTATGCGTAAGGTTGCATTTGCAGTTGAGGCAAAGATCCATACTTCATAGTCATTTCTGTTTATTCTCTGGAGCATACTGAAATTGCAACTGTACAACCACTCATCCCCTTCTTCCCAGCCCTTATACCCACATTCCTTTTCCGCAGACAAAACGCATTTCGCTTTTGTGCGCACTTCTAATGCCTTCCCCTGCGCAGTGTCCTCGATTTCCCAATCTGCTGTTCCATCAACCACTTTTAACTCGTTCATAACATCTGCAACTTCTCCAATTGATTCGTCTATGGGAACGGGCAGAAAGAATGTTGTTTCTTCCGATGTGCCTGTGGCAAGCCTAACTTCATAGGCAACTTCAGTTTTCCCCACGGGACCTGACAATACCGAAGCGCCGGCGATAATAACTCCGGCTGTTAAAATCGCTATGCTGAGCCACAATCCTTTTATCTTCCAGCTTTTTGGTTTTAGCCTCAATTCACCTGGAACTTTCCTTATCCTGTTAATTCTCAATATGGCAAACATGGAGAGGGCGCCCAAGACTATGCCAATATTTCCCAGAATAAACGGAATCCCGAATAATGGCTCCAGTAGATGTAGAATATCTCCGTAACGCAAAACTGGTATTGTGAAATGGGCAGTAATAATCAAACTAGGGCTTAGACACATCAAAGTTATGAGTACTCCTATCGAAATAGGACACACAACCTCGTCAGATGCTTTCCCATAGTAATTCAGGTGCAGATAGGAAAACACAGTAACCAGTATGATTCCCGTGGGCAAAAGAACCACTTGAATTGGCAAATATCTAAAAGTGCCGGGAAAAAGAAACGCAAGCAAAAGATAGGTGGTTACTGTGATAAGGCTAAGGAGACCGCCGTATATGTTTGATGCTTTCAATATCCTTAAATGTGATTTTTTGTTTTTCATTTTTATTTTTCTTTATCTCGATAGCCTTCTTGGAACAGTTTGTATAAAATGATTTAACGCTCACCCATTATACTCCGTACTAAAGACCTTTTTTATATGTTCCGCTGTTTTATCTCCTACGTTCTCAACCTCCATCAATTCCTCCTTTGATGCAGCCATAATGCGTTCAATTGTCTTAAATCTACCTAACAATTTTCTCGTCGTCATGATGCCAATATTGGATAATGCAGACACGAAATATTCTTGCTGCTCTTTCAACGATGCCGTGGGTTTCTTACCATGAGGATTCACCTCCGTCTTGTTCGGCATTTGCTCCCGTTTTGCTATAACATATATTAACGATGCCGTGTCTGCTGCATCCCGCGTTTGTATTATGGGAACGGAATAATCAATAGCTATGGACGCCATTACAGCCCTCACCACATTTGGATGCACGTTCCTCTGCCCATAGATTGAGTCGCCCTCGATGACGAGCAAGGGCTTCTCGTACTCGTTCTTCATCCGATGAATCTGCTCGAACAAATTCCGCCGCTTATTTATCAGTGTATCCAGGAAATCCGTTACCGTTTTACGCTCTATGCAAACCTTATCAGAAACAATGTAGTCGCCAATCTCCAAATTCTGCAATTTCAGGTCCACACCTGCTTTCTCCAGAAACCGCGCTATCCCACCCCTCGTCTCCCTCGGATCCACAAAGATGGTTAATTTCAGCTCGTCTTCAAAGTCGGTTATTCTACTCTGATCCTCGTCTCCCTTATTTTCCGTTTTGTTTTGGTCCGTTTCTGTCAATTGTGATTCCGCTTTTATCACTGTTGATTCTGTTTTTGTCACTGCTTTTTCTGTTTCTATCTCGATCATCCGCATTTCGCTTATCAGTTTTTGCATCTCGCGCTCCTTGCTCCGGCTTAGCCAGTAATAAGCTTCGTCCTTCGTACCTTTTGCAATAAGCACTATAACCTTTCCTACTTTCTTCCTCGCAGTTCGCCCTTTACGCTGGATACTCCGTATCGCAGAAGGGATGGGCTCGTAGAAGAGTACGAGATCGGTCGCAGGGATGTCAAGTCCCTCCTCCGCCACGGAAGTAGCAACTAAGACGTTGTAATCGCCCGCTTTAAATTTAGTTATTATCTCCACCTGCTCCTTTTGCTTCAAGCCTTTATCCTCTGCCTTTGACGCCTGCCCGATGAACTTAACAGCCCTTATCCCCTCCTCTTCTGAGTTCTGGTCCTGCAAACCTGATATGATCATCTCCGAAGTATCACGATAATTGGTAAAAACAATTATCCTTGTGTTTGGATTAACTCGAAACTCATCTCGCAGTATCTGTATCACTGCGTTCAGCTTTGGATGCTCGCCTTCGTATGATGCCGCCATGTTCATCGCATCCACAAATCGGTTATCCTTTAACAACCTCTTTGCAGCTTTACTACCATCCCTTGAAAGTGCTTCGTTCTTCAGTCGCCCAAAATATCTGTTCACTGCGAAAATGCCCTGTGTCTCTATCAAATCAATCGCATGCGTTATCTTCAACACCTCGGCTTGCAGCGAAAGCGCCTTGTATAAGTCCGCATGTTTCTCACTTGCCAATTGCACTGTTATTATGTTCCTTAACTCCAAAAGCTCTTTCTTTGTTACATCCTTGCCCCTTTTCTTCCTTACATAACCCAGCTTTTGTAATTCGCCTATTCGCTCATCTAATACGGCATCTAATATCCGCTTCTGTTTCTTTATCGCTACGGGAACGTCTAGAGTGCGCCATTCAATGTCCTTTTTGTATATATAGGGTGCTACGTCAGAGTCGTATTCAGTCCTGCTTTCTACCTTCTTTACACCCAAAGAAATACAAATTTCCTTTATCTTTTCCTTATCACTACCCGGAGATGCGGTCATTCCCAATACCAATGGCTCTATCGCTTGTTCCGCATACTTCTCCGCTATGTACACATACGAGTAGTTCCCCACTGCACGATGACATTCATCAAAGATTATCAAAGAAACCGTGCTGAGGTTTATTCTATTACTCAGCAAATCGTTTTCTATTATCTGCGGTGTGGATACAACTACTTTTGCATCATCCCATAATTTCGCGCGCGTATCTGCCAATACATTGCCTGTGAGCTTTTGTATAACCAAGGGATCAATGTTCAGCACATCGTTTAAAAACGCCGAATGCTGCTCAACTAGCGGTCTGGTCGGAGCCAGGAACAGTACTTTACCTTTTGCCAACCGGTTGATTAGAACAAATAGGGCTATGGTCGTCTTGCCCAAGCCGGTAGGCAAAACAACCATTAACGATTCCTTCCTTGCCTCTCTCGCAATAGCTATTTGAAATCTCCTTCGCTCTACTACTCCCTCCTTCAAAAGTGGATGCGATATGTATTCGGGTGTATGATTTGTGGGCATGCAAGTAAGTTAATATAATAAAGAGATATAAGATAAATGTTTATCTCATCCCAGCGCTCTCCGTGATCTCGGCCGTAAATACAAATGTTTTAATTTGCTTTCACAATCATCGTCAAATTCAAATCCTTATTCACTATCTTCTCATATTCCCCTTTTATATGCGGCTTTATCTTCTCTAAATCCCATATCCCCGTTATTATCTCACCAACCAACTCACCATCATCAAAAACTCTCACCACACTGTCTCTCTCTGAGACTACTACTGCAACGGCATCTGTCTCTTTAGAGATAGATGCGGCGGCCATGTGCCTGCTTCCAAAACCCATTGGGAGGTCGATATTCCGAGATTCTATATGCCTTGCTGCGGAAAGAACATAACCATCGTCGCTGATGACAAAAGCGCCGTCCAGTTTCGCTAGTTCTTTTATTGTTCCCTGGACGTTTGCCTCCCTTATGTCCTTTACCTCCTTTGGGTAATTAGCAAGTGGGTCTAAAATTAAGGGCCTTGATTTCTTTAATACTTCTTCTTCATCTCCAACCACAAATAGTGCGCCTATCCTCCCCCTCTGGCCTACACTCTGCCGTACTATTCCCACTGCTATTTCTATCACCGTTTCTAACACCTCGGAGTTGCATCTCCTCTCTTCCCTACAAATTCTCTCCGCCATTTTATTTTATTCTTATATAAACTATATTGTTTCTGGTAAAGCTTTATTTATAAGATCTTAGAGGATGTCTGGAATGAAAAATCGCGGATCTTTTGATAACGCATTTAAGAAAGGTTTTGTAAAGGCATATTCTCCTTCACATATCTCCGGCTTCTTTGTGATCTGTGACAATAAAAATCCATTGTATAAAGGCTCTGTTGGCTGTGGCCTTGTATTAGACTCAGGTTGCGTAACGGAAGTTTCACTCACTAACCAGATAAAGATAGAGATAAACGGTGTAGAAGAAGATGCGAATACCACCAAATATGTTCTCGATAATTTGGCGGGTGAGTCAAAGATTACAGTATCTACGGACTTTGAAGTGCCTATCGGATGTGGATTCGGCGCAAGTGGCGCTGGTGCTCTCAGCACAGCCATCGCCTTAAACGAACTGTTATCGCTTAACATGACGCTGAACGAAGTAGTGCAAATAGCACACCGTGCCGAAGTGGAAAACAACACGGGCTTAGGGGATGTAATTGCAGAAGCCTATGGAGGTATAGTAATAAGGAAGAAGCCCGGTCCCCCGGGGATAGGTGTGATTGATGGAATACCGCTAAGGGAAGAGAAAATAAGTTATGTTGTGCTTGGTAAAAAACTGACAAAGACGATATTAGAAGAAGGAAATGCGGAAATAAAAAGAAGAATAAACGAATTTGGCCGGGAAGCGCTGAAAGAGCTGATGCGAAAGCCCACATTAGAACATTTCATGCTCGTATCAAGGAATTTCTCCCTGCAAATCGAGATAATAAGTGATAAATGTCGGGATGCGATAGAGGCTGTGGCGGCAGAGGGCAAGGTGGCCAGTGTGGCGATGTTAGGTGACACGGTATTTGTTATTGGCGATAGTGAAGCATTGAGTGCGTTTGGAGAAGTAAAAGAAAGCAAATTATCCAATTACGGTGCGAAAATCATTTAGTAACATAACTCCCGCCCAACTTTAAATGTGTGACCTACCATTTTAGATATATGATACGAACAAAGCACAGATGCACGGTCTGTGGCAAACCCGCATCGTATAGGTGCAAGTACTGTGGCGATACCCTCTGCAAGGATCATCTCTCTCCTGATACGCACTGGTGCGTTGGACTTGATGATTATAAAAGAGAAGAAAAGCTGACTCCAGCAATTGAAGTCGAAGCAGACCATAGAAGCGGGGGAAAAAAGGATGTTACAAATCCCATCGGCATCTTATCCGGTAACTGTTCGTACTTGCTTTTAGTTCTCATATCTGTCTCTTATGTTTTACAATTATTAATCCCCGGCTATACCGAACACTTGATGCTCGTTCCAGCTTTTTTACGGGAAAGACCCTGGACATTGGTGACCCATATCTTCCTTCACGGGAGCCTCATGCATTTCCTTATCAACATGCTCGTATTCTTCTTCTTCGCGCCAACGTTAGAGAGGAAGATAGGGAGTGTGAAATTTCTGCTTATCTTCTTCCTATCCGGAATTTTTGCGGGAATCGGCTGGAGTTTAACTACCGCAAATCCCTTGATTCCCGTAGTGGGTGCAAGCGGTGCAATATGTGGAATAATGGCAACGCTTGCTGTGCTTATGCCGAAGATGAAGGTATATATCTTCCCTATCCCTATTCCGCTAGATATATGGATTGTAGTTATCTTCTTCGCCGTTTATGATTTCCTTATGGTCGGATCAGGAGATGCGGTTGCGCACACAGCACATTTATCCGGGCTATTCTTCGGGTTATTTGCCGGCATGTATTTAAAAAGGTCGTGAACCACAAACCTTTATATATTCCTTTCCTTATTTATGAGATATATCTCAAAATTGATAAGGGCGAAAGAAAGATGAGTGGGGGTATAATACTAGCGTTAAGAAAACTTGCTTTGTTAGGTGCCATAGAGCAACCTATCAAATTATCCTCAGGTAATTTTGCAGAAGCTATTAAATCAAGCTTGCAAACCGCAGCAAGGCGACTCCAGGAACTTGAAAAAGAGGGGCTCGTACATAGAAGAATAACCGCGGATGGCCAATGGATAATATTAACAAAAAATGGCATAGAGCGATTAAAGAGAGAATGTTATGAATACCAGGAGCTATTTTTTTCCACGCCGCAAATCGAGGTGGAGATCGGTGGACGGTTGATCTCAGGACTTGGAGAAGGGCGATATTATACGACACTTAATGGCTACAGAAAGCAATTTGAATCTAAATTGGGTTTTGCACCCTTCCCCGGCACCTTGAATCTCTGCCTTGACTTGCTCTGTATCGTGGCAAGGAAGAAGCTGGAAGGGCGAATAGGTGTACAGATAGCCTGTTTTGAATCAGAAAATAGGACCTTCGGCGGTGCCAAATGTTTCCCGTGTAAGATCTTAGATGACAGAGCAGAAGGGGTTAAAAGTGCTGTTATTATTCCAGACCGTACACATTATCCCGAGGATATTCTAGAGATAATTTCGCCGGTTTATCTGCGTGGCGAACTTAATCTAAAGGACGGAGATGAGCTAAGAACAAGGGTGGTGGTCTGAATATGGGTGGCATAAACATCCCGGAGTCGGTAAAAAGGGGCATAGAGCAGGTGAAACAGGGTAAACTTGTATTGATATACGATGCAGAAGATAGAGAGGGCGAGACTGACTTTGTAATACCTGCCTCTTCTGTGACTCCAAGCGAAGTCGCGTATTTTAGAAATACTGCCGGTGGTCTTATCTGCATTGCTATTCATCCTATTGCAGCAGAGAGGTTGGGTCTTCCACTCGTGAGCGATATTTTGATAAACGTGAATGATAACTTCGCTTTTCTAAGAAGATTAGTGGAAGGAGAGGGTGACCTTTCTTATGATAAACGGTCTTCTTTCTCGCTATGGGTAAATCATCGTGATACATTTACTGGTATAACTGATAGAGACAGGGCATTGACGCTAAGAAAGATATGCGAAGCGGTGGATAAAGTATTAAATGGAGATGACAAAGATACTACATACACTTTTCACACGGAATTTAGAACTCCGGGACATGTTTCTATATTACGGGCTGCTGATAGATTGCTAGACGAAAGAAGAGGTCAGACGGAACTTTCCGTGGCACTAGCGTTGCTTGCAGGTATTTCTCCGGCAATGGTGATATGCGAGATGCTAGACAACGAGACAGGTGGTGCACTTCATAAAACGAATGCGAAAGCTTTCGCATCAGAACGTGACATCATTTTCATCGAAGGGAAGGAGATAATAGCAGCTTTTCAAGCGGTTTTTGGATAATACCCACTTCTCCGATCTTAATACAAGGTGTGTCTATCCTGGAGCTTTTTGCTACTAAATTGGTGCAAAATTAACTATGTGTTGTCAAGAAAAAAGGCCGCGTTTGTGTGGCATCTTCCACCTTGCCGAATTTTCCTATCTATTCACCGAAAAATGGTTCTTCGCGGTCATCGAGGCAAGCTCAGTCCCGAGAACAAAAATGGCCTGCTTGTGCTCTTCTTTGCTCCGGTGCACCTGGAACGGAGTAATACCTAGCCCATTGTACTTCTCAAAATCCCAGCCTAACTCGCCATCCTCACAATATTTCTTCAATTGAGCCAATAACATGTGCAGATGCACTAGCTCTTCTTTTTTCATATTGGTCACGTGATAAGTATAATAACATTAAGCCTATTTAAAGGTAGCAGTGCCATTACTGAGTGCTTACAGCACTTACCCGCCGCCTATAGCTTTTACTTCCCCTGCCAATTTTTATAAAAACCTTAATACTCTTATAGGGTTATTTCTAAATGCCGCTGTGGCTTAGGGGTAGAGCGGCTGATTCGTAATCAGCAGGTCGTGGGTTCAAATCCCACCAGCGGCTTTCTAAACGATGCAATCCAAAACAGAGAATAAGACCTTATTACAAAAGGCGGATAACTTTAGTGAATGGTATAATGAGATACTGAAGCGTGCGGAGATATTAGACGTCCGGTATCCGGTGAAGGGCGTGTATACGTGGTATCCTTACGGATACAAACTGAGAAATCTTACTTATTCTATATTGAAAGCTCTAATGGATAGAGAACATGAAGAAGTGCTGTTCCCGCTCTTGATACCAAAAGATGAATTGATGAAGGAGAAGGAGCACATAAAAGGGTTTGAAGATGAGGTCTTTTGGGTGACAAAAGGTGGAAGCACCGACTTGGATATCCCCCTTGCACTCCGGCCCACTTCAGAGACCGCGATATATCCCGTGTTTAAGGTCTGGATAAGATCGCATCGCGATTTACCTATACGTATATATCAGGTAGTGAACGCTTTTCGGTATGAAACAAAGCATACGAGACCCCTCATTCGACTGCGTGAGATAACTTCTTTTAAAGAGGCGCATACTGCACATGCAAGCCGAGCAGATGCCGAGAAGCAAATAAAAACCGCTATTGCCACATATCAAGAGTTCTTTGACCTGCTTGCTGTCCCATACATAATTACAAGGAGACCAAACTGGGACAAATTCCCGGGATCTGAGTATTCTATTGCCTTTGATACGCTTATGCCCGATGGTAAGACGATGCAAATCGCTACTTGCCATTTGCTTGGCGAGAGCTTTGCAAGAACTTTTGATATAAAATATGAAGATGATGACGGCGCTTTAAAGTTCGTAAATCAGACGTGTTATGGCATTTCGGAAAGATGTATCGCCGCTGTAATAGCCCTTCATGGTGACGATCATGGGCTGGTGCTGCCTCCTGAGGTCGCACCCATACAGGTTGTTATCGTACCTATTGTATTTTCAAGCAAGGGAAAAAGCGAAGCGGTGGAAAAAGCTTGCAGTGAGGTCTATGACGGCTTGAAAGAAGCGGGAATAAGAGCTTTTTTGGATGACTCAGATGAAAGACCTGGCGCGAAGTACTACCGATGGGAGATGAAGGGAGTCCCTTTGAGGATAGAGATAGGACCTCGGGATCTGAGCAGCAACAGTTGTGTATTTGTAAGAAGGACTGATTTCCAGCGGATCCCAGTTCCACTCAGCGATGTCGTGCCCGAAGTAAATAGAGCAATAAAAGAGATCCAGGAACTTATTCACGAGCTTGCGAAGGAAACATTCTTCGCTAATATCCATATAAGCAAATGCGCAATCGAAGATAAAGAGGGGATGGACGAACTGAGACGAACTGCAGAACATAACATCGTTTCTCTATTTCTATGTGAAGACGAAAGATGTGGTGCGGATTTAGAGCAACGTATTGGCGTAACTGTATTGGGCGTGGCCATAAACGAAAATGAAGGGGATGGCAAATGCATAATTTGCTCGAGGAAGGCGCGTAGAGTCTATGTGGCGCGAGCATATTGAAAAAAACCGAAAGTGATAAAGTAGTGTATTGATTTTATTCTTTTGATTCATGACATCAAACAAAATCAGCGGAGGGATCGGGTATATTAGTGGCGTAATGAAGAACATTCATAACATTGAGCTTAGTCAGTTTAAGCCATTTTACGACGATCTTGAGGCCGCTGATTGTATCATTCTCGTAGGGGAAGGAAGATCGCAGAGTGCAATGTACATTGGTATGGGACAACTGGACAAATGGGTACGGACATTGATTGACATTGACTTTCCAGGTAGAGACCTAGTGGATGCGGCGCCGGTGTTGGAGAAGAAGTATGATAGGATAGCACTACTTGTTAATTCCGGAAGTGGTGAGACATCAACTCCAAAGATAATGGTTAAACAACTTTCGGATTATATCGAGCGAGAGAAAAGTGATACATTTACCATTGATGCAGTTGTTTCGAACAAGAACTCTTCGATCGGGATGATAGGCGAGAAAGAATATGGTAACGTGGTCGAGCTGAAAGGGCGCGATAGGAGCCCTAAATCCACTAATGGATATCTCAAACATGGGATAATGAACGATGTTTATGAATTGGGCTCTTTGTTGCTATTTCAGAAGACAAAGGAGGCGCTAAACGAGAAGAAGGATTATACGGCCGTATTTGAAAAGATGGATGCGGAATCAAAGATATTAAGCAAAATAGTAACTAAATTTGTCAAGTCTGATAATTACAAAAATATTATTGACAAGCTGGAGACGAGAAGTCGAATAACTATGGGTGGGCTGGGACCTGCGAGGAATGTTGCGAAGATGACCGCGATAAGACTGCAGCATGTTAAAAGAGCCATTGGCGATGAAGCTTATTTATCAGGACCTTTCGCGCCAAGACCACGAGCAGGGGATATTTTATTTACGATCTCGTACTCTGGTGAGACAGAGCCCCTTATAGGTTGGTGTAAAGATCAAAAGGAATCGGGAGGTTATGCTTATGCTATTGTAGGCAATGAATCCACCTTATCGAGAGAGTCAGATAGTTTTATAATAGAATCCACACCCACGACGTTCTACGAGCGTGCGACATTTGCACTCAGTCCACTACCACTGCATTTAGTGAAAAGACTTAATCTTCGTGGACTTAGGCTGCCTGAGTACATTATGGGATGGTGGCAGCACTCGGTGACGGAGTAGACTAGACAAACGTCATTTATTCGTTATTTGCCGCTATCGCAGTCTTCCTGCACTTCACTTTATCGCCTATTTTCACCAATATCTCGAAACTTTCAGGTATGCTCACATCCACTCGTGAGCCGAAACATATCTTACCCATTCTTTCGCCCTTGTGTATTTCCTGCCCGCCCGTAACCTCGCATTTTATTTTACGCGTAAAGAATCCGGCTATTTGCACTATTTTTATATCACCATATCTTGTTGCCTCTTCTATTGTATTCCTCATGTTGAAATCACTGCTGCGTAGAAAAGCGGGCTTGAAAGTCCCTTTCACTGGCGTTGTCTTTTTAACCACGCCATCTAGTGGTGCAGCGGTGATGTGCACATTATGGAGATGCATAAATATAGAGATAGTTCTACTTCCTTCGTCTATCCTTAGTATCTTCCCACTAGCCGGCGAGAGCATATATTCTGCCATATCTCTTATAAATCATCATTTATTTTTTTGTTTTAAAAATACTTTGCACTTATTTGTGATCTTCAGCGGAAGCCATATCGCCCTCTTAGAGGCACGAAAGCGACATCGCATTTTTTCTCCTTCTCTACCCCGTTTCTCTTCTTTACTAGATACAACTCTTGCATGTATCGTCCAATGGGTATAACCATTTCGCCATTGGTTTTCAACTGTTCAAGTAACGGAGGTGGCACATCTGGAGCAGCACATGTCACATCTATTTTGTCGTAGGGCGCATGTTCCGGCAGTCCAAGTGTCCCATCACCGAGACTCACGGTCGCGTTCTTATATCCTGCACGTTTTAAGTTACTCATCGAAAAATCAACCAGCCACTCTATCCTTTCTATGGTATATACATGTCCCTCTTCGCCTATTATCTCTGCAATGACTGCGGCATGGTATCCCGAGCCAGCGCCAACTTCAAGCACTTTATCGCCTTTTCTCAAGTCCAGATAATCGCACATCATCGCGACCATATGTGGGGCACTTATTGTTTGACCTTCTCCGATAGGTAGCGGATAATCGTTGTATGCCTGGTCACTAAGATTCGGCGGTACAAAAAGGTGCCTCTTGACGCGCATCATTGCTTCTAATACCACTTCACTGATGCCCTGTCGCCTGAGATGTTCAACCATTCTTTTCCCCGCTTCCTCATATCCGCGTTCTACCATGATTAATTCACTCGATATACCATTTCCTTCCTTCTGTCTCAGCTCGCCTTCTCCGCTCTAAGAAAGCGTAAACCGAGCTGTGGGGTGCGCCATTTATTAGCATCTCTATGGCATCATGTGCAGCTTTTATCCGGTGGTAATGTCCGATTACGCTTATAGTCTTCCCGTAGATAGTGATTTCAACGCCTGCGAGGTCCTCTATTGCCCTCCTTGTTCGTCCATTTTTACCTATTACACGCCCTTTTACCCGTTTTAACGTCTTTTGTGTGAGATGAGAAAGGGGAATAACCTCAAAGAGGTGTAAAGGGTCATCAAGCAGAGAAACGGCAATCTCCGGTGAAAAGCCCCTACCAATTGCTTTTATCATTTCCGCAACTCGAAGTGCATTCAAGGGGTCTCCGTCTTCTGCTCCTTCTATATATGCCACCCCTTCATTACTATCCACTGTTATCTTACACGCTGATCTCTTTTCTATATCCCATTTTACAACGCCTTTATGCCCTATTAGCACACCTATTCTATCTTGTGGGATCTTAACTGTTATCTGCTCCGGTATCATCTTTTATAGCCCCTTAATTTCCGATCGTACTGATTAATTCTATATTACTTTTGTATTTTAATTGTCTATAGTAGTATATCTCGGAGTACCTTCGCTAACACTTCACTATCAGCCGCATTTTTTATTATAATTTCTGTTTTGTGCACCTCGACTTCTTTAGGTCGTTTGTCACTCGCATCTATGACAAGCAGATCTAAGAAATCAGCGTAGCACTTGTATACGCCATAAGGCGAAACTTCAAACCCTTTTGCGTGCATGAATTTTCCCGCGGGACCGCTTATCGGCGCAGTTCCCACAATAGGTGAAATCGCCACCACCCTTTTCCGCTTCAGTATCTCCCTTATACCTTTCAGGCTCAAAATAGGCCCTATGCTTGTTATCGGATTACTCGGTCCTATTACCACTACATCTTCTGACATCAACGCATTCATAACGTCTTCAGAAGGTTTCGCTTTCTCTATCCCCTCGAAATAAACGTCTGATACTTCTGGCTCACCCATTTTCGATACCCAGAACTCCTGAAAATGTAATTCGCCCTCGGGCGTAATAATCTTCGTGCTTATGGCTGCGGGTTCATCGGTCATCGGCAATATCCTGGCCGTGATGCCAAAGTGTCTTACAAGCGAAGAAGTAGCGTCGGTCAGACTTTTCCCCTGCCTTAGCTGCTCGGATCTGATTATATGCGTTGCTCTATCTTTATCACCAATTGTCATCGGCTCCTCATAATTCAACCTTTTCAATGCGGTATGTGTATAAAAGCTCTCATCCTTAATGCCCCACCATTTTTCTTCGTCTATCTGACCTGCTAATGCGTAAATTACCGAATCTACATCCGGGCAGATTAAATTACCTGAGACCCAAACGTCTTCCGCAGTGTTCACTATTACTTTCAGCTCTTCTTCCAAAAATACTCGTTTCAGTCCCACTAACAGTTTTGGTGTTCCCGTGCCACCTGATAGGATTATCATCTTCTCTGGTTTATAGTGCGTTATTAAGAACAAAATTAAATTAAATTAAATTAAATTAAATTAAATTAAATTAAATTAAATTTTGACACCGATTAACACTGATTAACGCAGAAGAAATTAAATCTGTGTAAATCAGCGTCCTAAATTAAATAAGGCCATATGACCCATACTATACCTATGATCCCAATACTTTATTAACATTTCTCTTTCTCACCACCACCATAGAGCTCTTTAATCAACTCTTCATACTCTAAGACCAGAGATTTACTCATTTGT
>JAUWND010000032.1 GCA_030612835.1 Candidatus Methanophagales archaeon
TGGATTTAACGCAGAATGGTACGTTGCACTATTAGAGACATCCGCGCCGTATGACATCATCTGTGATGATACCGCGGAATGGCGATATGAACCTCTATTCTGTGGAGATAAGGGTACTTCAAAAGGAGGAAGCACACCACCTGAAGAAGTAGTACCAGAGAAAATCGCAGAAGCGATAATGAAATCGATTGGGGAAATAGCGTTACCAGTTGAACTGGCTCAAGAGGAAGAGATAACCGAAGAGATTTTAGATGCGATATTGGATTAGAGAGGCGCGATGATACTGTGGAATGGCAGTTCGGCTGGTTACCAGCTCCCTGAGCGGTCTGAAACAGTATGTGATCATATCCATTCCAACTGAACTGGCACAAGGGAAACCGATCCTCCTGGTGGTACGGTTACCGATACAGATCACCCCAGTAAATAAGTGTGGGTGAGAATAGTTTATTTGCTTTGCACGCGATTTTTATTGAGAATATGAGTACAAAGGTAAGACAGAAATGGTATTGATTGATGCTTACAAGGGCTATGAGAAATTCATTGAGAAATATCTCACCGATGGCGAGAAGAAGCCCCTGACTGGCGTTATAAATAAGTCACAATATACAAAAACGGAAGGTTTTGTAACTTATGCACTCTTTGGGCAGTCTAAGCAATCGGTTGAAAAGAAACTATCTGAAATTATAATGATATACTACATAATTAGTATAGTACTTATATACAAAAATAAAAAGCGGGGGAGTTAAGGGGGAAAAAGATGAAAGTTCGTAGAGTTATCTTCGCCATCGTGGGCATTGCTTTGCTTGTCGCTATAATTACGCCTGTCGCCGTTTCTGCAGATACTGAAGATAATTTAGAAAAAGCATCCAAAAAAATGTTGAACGATGCTCCAAAGATAGATGAGATCATTGTTCCCGGTGTACCTCCGGAAAAGAGGATATCTGAAGAGCCCGTCTCGAGTATTGAGATTGAGCAGGCGGACGCTGTTCTTTCCGATGTGCCTGCTTTTGACTGGTGCTACGGGTGTTCTGCAACCGCTGCGGCGATGATGTTTGGCTATTATGACAGAACTGGCTATTCGAACATGTATGCCGGTCCCACCAATGGTGGCGTGTGCCCCTTGGACAATTCAGACTGGGGTCCTGGTGAGTGTCCGCTCAGCGCGACACATCAGGGCTATGACGCTCTAGCAGTGAAAGGACATGTAGATGACTACTGGTACTCCTATGGTAGTATTGTAGACCCGTACGATGGCAATTGGGCAGAGCATGGATACGCCGACTGCACTGCTGATTTCATGGGAACTAACCAGTATGTTAACTGGCAAAACAGCGATGGTTCCACTCGCTTTTACTATTATCATAATGGCAATCCCCTCTACGATTACACGGGATGCGAACCTGGTGGTAAGCGTGATGGGTGCCACGGCATTAGACTGTTTGTTGAGTCACGCGGCTATAACATGTTCCAAAACTACAACCAGTATATACACGAGCATGTCGCAGGGGGATTCACTTATGCTAATTTCAAAGCAGAGATAGACGCGGGGCGTCCGGTAATCATTCATGTCACGGGCCATTCGATGATTGGTTATGGATACACTGATCCGGACACAATATATATACATGATACTTGGGACCATACTGACCACTCGATGACCTGGGGTGGGACTTATGCCGGTATGAAACACTACGGAGTCACGGTAATTGTGATACCGTATCTTTGTGGTAATATGAACGTCAATCCAACGAGTTGGAGTCCAACGCTAAACTGTGGGGAGTCCGATAGCCAAATCGTTACTGTTTCTGCAACTGGCGGTACGATTGAAGGTGTGACAGTGAGCAAGGTATCTGGTCCAACCTGGCTAAGTGTGAGTCCAACGGATCTTGGAGACATAGCCTCTGGTTCAAGCAAGACATTCACAATGACTGCTTCGCCGCCTTCAGAAACCAGCGGTGATTTCACATACACAGTCAGGGTGAACATTACCTGTGGAAATCCGTCAACTAGGGATGTGTCCGGAACGATCCATGTGGATTGTCCAGAATCATTATGGACATTTATGGTATACCTTGCCGGGGATAACAACTTAGAAGGAGCAGGAATTGATGATTTCCTGGAAATGTCCTCTGTCGGCTCTAGCAGTGCTGTAAATATAGTAGTGCAATTTGATCGAATACCGGGCTATAATGACTCATATGGCGATTGGACGTCCTGTAAGCGATTTTATGTGACTCCGGGGATGACACCTACGCCAGCGAATGCAACTAGTGATCTTGGCGAATGTAATATGGGTGACCCCAATACCTTAGATGAATTCGTGACATGGGCAATGACCAATTACCCTGCAGATAAATACGCATTGATACTTTGGAATCATGGCTCAGGCTGGAAGAAGTTTGCGCCATGGGATGAAAAAACCGGGAGAGGGGTTTGCTGGGATGTCACGAATGGTGGCGACTATCTTACCTTGCAAGAAACAGAGCTAGCTCTTACAGGGAAATCGGTCCAACTGCTTGGTTATGATGCCTGTCTTATGCATATGATTGAGGTTGTATATCAGGTGATGGATAATGCGGGAATAAGTGCTGGCTCGGAGGAGACGGAGCCGTGGGATGGGTGGCCATATAGTACGATACTCGACGATTTGACTGGTACGCCAACAATGACTCCGAGCACTTTAGGAGCGGCAATTGTTTCGCGATACATAGAATATTATCCGTCTGAAACGCAATCGGCGGTGGACAACGTGGACTTACTTGGTTTAGTTACAGCAGTTGACAACCTTGCACAGGCATTAATCAGTGAACTTTCCGGTAATTATAACGAGATAAAAGAAGCCAGAGATAACGTACAACATTTTGGTTACTTCGATTACATAGATCTCTACCACTTTGCTGAATTGATTAAGTTAAACGTTCCTGGTGCAGAGAGCGCGGCGCAGGCTGTGATGGATAATGTGAACACCACAGTGTATGCCGAGGCTCATGGTCCATGGTATCCAAATGCGCATGGATTATCTATTTACTTCCCCAAAACAGAAGTAGGTTACTTAACATCTTACGAGAATACCAAGTTTGCTATTGCCACAGAATGGGATGAGTTCTTAAAGAAATATTACGAAGGACCACCGGAACTAACAATAGCAATCACCACCGACAAATACGAATACCATCCAGGCGACACAATGACCATGACCGTGGATATTGAAAACCCAACCGCAAGTAGCGTGGATACCTATTTCGTATTGCTCCTTTGGCTGCCGGACTACAGCTATCAGAAGCCAATGCTGGTTACTCGATTAACGTTGCCGCCTTACTTTGATCAGACATACAACGAGGATATTTATGTCGGTAACTGGGCTACGAGTGGATTTAACGCAGAATGGTACGTTGCACTATTAGAGACATCCGCGCCGTATGACATCATCTGTGATGATACCGCGGAATGGCGATATGAACCTGAAAGCTCGCGAGATAAAGATGATACTTCAAAAGGAGGAAGCGCACCCGCTGAAGAAGTGGTACCAGAGCAAATCGCAGAAGCGATAATGAACTCGATTGGGGAAATAGCGTTACCAGTTGAACTGGTTCAAGAAGAAGAGATAACCGAAGAGATTTTAGATGCAATATTGGATTAGAGAGGCGCGATGATACGGTGGAATGGCAGTTCGGCTGGTTACCAGCTCCCTGACCTTTTATATTGGGGAAATTCTCAAAATCGGACATTTTGAATTATGCCAAACTTCGACCCTTTTCAGTGTAATTTAGACTTCCACGGTTTCACCGGACATTTTTCTACCCACGTGATACCATTTTCCCTCAAATTTGACTTTGCCATTCAGTTTTACTTTTTTAACGCCTTTTTGTGTGCTTGAACTGTTGTTCTCTTTTTCTCCATCGTTTTTTTTTGAACGTCGTCCCTTGGAGCGATTCATCCCCTTTGATCGTAATATCCGCTGTGCAGTGGCGACTGATGGCTTTTGTTGAGATGAACAATCGAGCACCTCTAATATTTCCGGCGTATCTAGATCCGGATGGTAATCAGCGGTCTCAATGAACTTGGATGCAACATTGTCACTGGTTTTATTATGAGGGGTTTTGGGACCCTTTTTAGAATCGAATTTAGTAGGCCAAAACCCCCCTCCTTCTCATATTTATGATACCAGTAATAGTAGGTACCAACGGATACGCTTAACTCTTCGATAACACATCGGACTGTTTTCCATTCTTTTGTATGAGCATGGATCATCTCAAGCCTCCTTTTTATCCTTTTCGAAGACCGAATGTACCTCTTCATCAATGACGTCCTGGTTTATGTTGTCACGGACAATTCCTTTAACACAGGAAAGGTGCGGGACTAAGTTACTTTGCGGGCGCTGGAGGTGTATTCCGGACGGATTACGCGACACTTGAGATAGTAGGTGTAGCCGTCAGACCAGTGGAGGAGGAGAGTAAACAGCAGAGACTGTTAAACGAAAAAGCGAAAAGAAAGAACACCCGGTTGCCAAAAGAGTACTGTTCAATCGAGAAATAAATAAATAAATCCGGCATCCCTTGCTGGGATGCCGATCAATTTCTGCGTCTATTGGAAGTCAGTCAAAAGAGAGCCGCAATTTTTTGTGTGGTTCCCTTAATCGATCTTACTCGGACGAGTCGTCCTCACCAGATACTGCTCCAGTTACAGCGCCGCAAGCAATAATCTTCGCTGTTCCATCTCCCCAGTGGTAACCATCGTAGTGCCATGCCCACTGCAACGGGCCTGTAAATGGTGCTACAAGGGGAATTTGTGCGCTGGCCTGTCCAATATATGGAGTATAGCACGAAAGCGGGCAAAGGGTAGTATATGCGATCTGGAGGGTGTTGTCCACTACTCTCATTGAGCCGAAGATAAGTCTATCGACCTCACCACAACCGTACTCATACCCCGTCAGGGAATACATACCGCCTCCAACGCTCTGGTAACAGAGTTTCGCATCATTGCACCATCCGATTTGGTCGAGGCTTAAGCAACCACCACCAGCCCCTAGAGTGAACGGTTCAACTTCACCCGCTGCAGTATTACTACTGTCCTGAGCAGATACTGCTTGGGCCTGTGCTACTACAAAACCGATGACTAGCAGTCCCAGTACAATCCCTAAAGTTAGTTTTCCTTTTTTCATTTTTTTCACCTCCTTTGGGCTTTTCACCCTTCATTTGGGTACTTACCTTTCGGCAAGGTTCCAACCTTGTAAAGCGCCCCTCCTTGGCGCCCGACTCAGGGTTCTGATGCCTTCCAGCAAAGTTTTCGCAGCGAACGAGCCGAATTTTGCCGCTTTGCCGAAAGACTCACCCAAGGTTTTTAGGTTTACCTCGGCATCTGTGTGCCTCAAACGGTACTTATCATTGATTGATAAGAGTGATTTTTAATAATCCTTTTAAATCTCTTTTTCTTTTTATGCTTTTGGTTTCAATTCCAATCCAGCCATCATCCATCATAAGTTTATATGCTATTGAATTGGTTCTTATATTTAATGATGCTTTCTCAGATTCCAGTACTAAAAGTTCCGGATTCTTTGTGTTTATTATTGACTGAATTTTATTTAAATCATGTTTATTATTTATGATGATTTTCTGACATCTTTTGAGTGGCGTAGCCCCGCCGCCCGATAAGCAAAATGAGCGAGCAAAGCGTCCACCGAGTGTGGTGTGCATTTTACTCATCTTCGACTTAGCCGTACTTATTTCGCATATACCCCCTTCTGGCCGAACTCCAAACATCGCCAACCTCTCTTCACTCTTCTCCTGTAGTAAGCCCCAACCTCTCCACTATACCTATACTTAAACGCGGGTGCCGATGATTTAAACTATGTCACTATTATACATATCATAGGTATATAAAAGCTTTTCGATTTTTTGTAGTATCTCCGAAAGTCCATATTTTCTCTTATGCATAATAATGATGAATGCAGCGCAGGCGAAGGATTACGTTGAGACATTTAGCAGCCTTGATCCTGGATTGACAAACGTAGACACACTTTTTGGCGATTATCCGAGTGTGCGAGCAGGGATCGGACATTGCGTGAATACAAAAAAGTTGTGAAAAGGAACATCGAGGCGGCGAAGGGGCAGATAAGAAGAAGGCGATTTAGTATAGCAATTGACGAGACCCATGAGCCTTTTTACGGGAGGATAAAGAATCTATGGATCCACGATTACAGAAATGGTGTCAAAGGTGCTACTGGTTCATACAAATATGATAAGATTTTCAGATACGTGCGCTATTATAAGAATTGAAAAATTTGGCTATGTTGATGGGGTTATCTTACAGCATGGCTGTTAATATGACTTTTTTGCTGTTTTTACTTTTTCAGCATAAGCATATAATCAACGGCAATACCAAGAATATAATCCCAATATTTTCACCGTTTGACGAAAGCACCTTTACGCCAAACTTCGACCCCTCTCTGTGTAACCAGGCCTTCCACTATTTCTCCGGACATCTTTACATATTATGAGATAGAGAGACCACAAGATACAGGATCACTTCCTTCTCAGCCTTAGCCTGAAAGAAGTGATGAAGAACTCTCGTACATCACCATTACCGAGCTTGCTCTCTCCACTCCTCCTCTCCCTAAACGTGATTGGTATTTCCTTTATCTTCGCATTCCTCTCCACTAAAGCATGAAGAAGGCTAATCTGGAATGCATAGCCGTCTACATTTAGTTCATCGAGGGCTATCTCCTTAAGTATCGAAGCCCTTATCGCTCTATAACCACTCGTGCAGTCGTGTATTGGTATACCAGCAACAGTCCTCGCAAAGAAATTACCACCTTTGCTAATTAATCGCCTATAAAAGCTCCATTTTGGAATACCACTCTCTTTTATGTATCTGGAACCAACAATTACATCATAGCCATTCTCGAGCTCATCCAAAAATCTAACGATGTCATTGGGATCATGCGAGCAATCGCCGTCCATCTCAAAGATAATATCCGCACCCAGTTCAAGCGCATACTCGAATCCCGCAATATACGCAGAACCCAATCCTGTTTTCGCATTCCTATTCAATAGAAACACATTTTTATACCGTTTCATGAACTTCTCTACCACTTCTGAGGTTCCATCCGGACTATTATCATCTACCACGACGATTTTACCTCCGGTTGAGAAGCCATTTTGCTTAAAAACTTCTACTATCTGTGGTATAAGAACTGTTATATTCTCCTTTTCATTGTATGTTGGTATTACTATTGATAGGTTCATTTCATTACCCCCGTCTATTCCACATTTAACATATATTTTTTCATTTCATTATAAACCTTGTTTTATAAAGGGGAAGGGGAAATAAAAAACTCTTCCAGATTATGATTTTAGGAGACCAATATTAGTTACGCCGGCACAGTCTAAAAATATCGTGATTTATCACCGCGGAGAGCGCCGAGTACGCAGAATTTTAAGACTGTTCCAAGCATTGCTTAGTTTTTCTGGTGCCTCTGCGTTCTCTGTGTGCTCTGCAGTGAAATTTAAGGACATCCCAATTTCACTAATTTCTTCACACATTTCTATACACTTTCCTTTTTTGAAAGAAAAAAATGCCTTAAAATCAAACCTATCAAAATCACCAACGTAATGGCAACCCCTTGGCTTGTGAATATCGGGACATATATGCTTGCAGTATGGTGAAACATTACAGGCTCAAGTTTTATCTCAAAGAGCAGATGAACCTGCGAGACATTATCCATGTTCGTTATCATCTCCACCACTATATAAATGGCGTTATTATACAGGGGCCAGAAGATAGGCGTGAAATAGGTGAATAAGTCCATGAACGGATGACTCAAAATCACCAACGTTGCAATTATAACATCGGTAGTCATCGTAGAATGTTTTACCGCCGCAATTGCGATTACAGGTGCACAAAATAGAAGGATGAAAAATATCGAATGCGAGAAGGAGCGATGGATATGAAAAAGCACATCTAAGTCGGGCAATAGCGCAAGGGACGCGAAAAGAGTCGCCTTCTTTACTCCTATTCCGCACATTATGAGTACGGAAAAAGGGACAATGAAATGTATTAACGGTTCTGGCATTTGTTTATGTATATAAAGTATAACTTCTCCCTATTCAATTTAGGACGCAGATTTACACGGATTTAATTTTTTCTGCATTAACCTGTGTCAAATTTTGAGGTATTCAAGGATATTCTTCTGCAATTTTGAATAAATATAAACATCCAACACCTATGTTCAGAGTATCCTTCTTTGGAAATACCCATTGTATAACGGGCTTATCAATAACTGGCAGCATCTCCTTCGGCTCGGTTTTCGTAGCAGGCAGAAATATTGTTTCTAATCCCGCTGCCGGCATCACTGCCTTTCCTATCATTCCTTTTTAATAAGGAATGCTACTATTAACTATAAATAGAATGAAATATAAAAATTCTTTACCCCATGTCTCATTCATTATTCCATGCCGTCCAAATATAGAGCCTTCGATCGCACTCAATTCAATAAAAGTAGTTGACTATCCCCATGACCGAATAGAAGTGATTATAGAGAAGGGAAAGAATCCCCCAGCACAAAGAAATAGAGGTATAAAAAAAGCAAAGGGTGAAATTATCGCTTTCGTAGATGACGATTGTGACATAAAAAGCAATTGGCTATTACGTGCAACGGGATATTTTAAGGATGAAGCGGTTGGCATAGTTGGTGGCCCGAATTTAACGCCCGAAAACGACTCTTTTTTCGCTCACTGTGTTGGATATGCTCTTTCATCCTATTTCGGAACTGCAAAAATGAGTTATCGGTACAGGTATGACCCGCGAGGAAAAGCAAGGGTATGTTCTGAAGAAAGCATAATCTTATGCAACATGTTATGCAAGAAAGAGGTTTTCGATAATGGGTTATATTTTAACGAGGCGCTTTTTCCGAACGAGGAAAACGAATTCATTCTTCG
The DNA here is from genome assembly GCA_030612835.1 of Candidatus Methanophagales archaeon. Taxonomy (GTDB): domain Archaea; phylum Halobacteriota; class Syntropharchaeia; order Alkanophagales; family Methanospirareceae; genus Methanophaga. The sequence continues at coordinate 8,937 of JAUWND010000032.1, forward strand.
TGTAAATAAACTCGGCTACAAAGCAATCTATGCGCCTGACGTTCTGGTTTATCATCCGCGGAAAAAGGATTTCGCAGGGTTCGCTAAGCAATTAATGAATTATGGCTATGGACGGGGGCGGCAGATTAGAATCCAACCTGATAGTTTTAAGCCTACTCATATTCTACCTTCTTTATTTATATTTGCGTTATTAGCGTTACCAATTTCTTTCATTTTAAATTTGCCTTTTCTAAACCAACTTTTAATCTTCTGTTTTTTTGTTTATCTTTGCATAGCAGTGTCGATCGGTACGATTACGGCAGTGAAGAAGAAAGACCCAAGAATAGCTTTTATACTTCCCTTTATATTTATAGTGTTGCATGTATCTTATGGACTTGGGTTCATCAAGGGTATAGCGATAAATAAAATAAAATAAAAATGAAAGCCGCCATAATATATCCGCCCGTTGCGGAAAAAGGAAAGTTCGCTTTGTTAGGTCAAAATAGGCAATATAGGTACTCCAGCTCCGCGGAGGTAAGAATTTACCCTATCATCCCGGCAACGGCTGCAACTTTGCTTGATCTCCATCACTTTGACGTTCTTTACCTCGATGCGATAAATGAACGAATATCAATGAACGAATTCCTCGACCGAATGTATAAGTTCGAGCCGGAAATAGCTATGATAGAGACGAAAACGCCAGTAATCGAAAAGCATTGGACGCTTATCAATAAAATTAAAGAAGAAAAAGAAATAAAAATCGTTTTGGTTGGTGACCATGTCTCTGCCAGACCGAAAGAAAGTTTTGAACACAGCCTTGTGGATTACGTCCTCACTGGCGGGGATTATGATGTCTCCTTTTTAAACCTTTGTCTGCATTTATCCGATGGCGAAAAACTTGGACCCGGTATATGGTACAGGGAAGAGGGAAAAGTAAAGAATACGGGTCATCACAAACTTATCAATGACCTGGACACTTTGCCTTTCATCGATCGAGAACTGACGACCTGGAATATTTATGGCGAAGCGTATCTCTACCAGCCATGCACTTATATAATGAGTGGACGGGGATGTGGAGGTAACACAAGCTTGGTGGGGAATTGCAGCTTTTGCAGTTGGCAGCATTCTCTCTGGAATTGTACTGCACGCTTGCGTTCTCCTTCAAATGTGGCTGATGAAATTGAAATTCTCGTGCATAGATATAAATTAAAAGAAATATTCGATGATAACGATAGTGGTGCGATTTGGAACAAGAAATGGCTGCGGGATTTTCATACCGAGATGAAAGAACGAGGCTTAATCGGTGAAGTTTTACTGTCCTCAAATGCTCGTGCTGATTGCTTAGATGATGAAACATGCAGTTTATTAAAAAAAACGGGCTTTCGATTGTTTAAAGTCGGGCTTGAATCAGGAAACGAAAAGACAATGAGTCGGATAAGTAAGAAGGAATCGGTAGCGGAGATAAAAACAGGCGTGAAAAAAGCAAAAGACAATGGACTGATTGTTATGCTGACGGTTATGGTGGGTTATCCCTGGGAGACCGAAGAAGATGTCAGAAGAACTTATGCTGCTGCGCAAGAACTGATGCTATATAAGACGAGATTTGGCGATTGTTTGCAATCCAGCGTTATTGTACCTTATCCGGGCACACCCATGTATGAAGAAGCGCTTGAACGAGATTGGTTTGTCATAGACCCCGCGGACTATGAAAAGTTCGACATGTCGCATCCGGTGCTAAAATCGCGTATTGAATCCTTTGAATGGTGTGATAGGATTTGGAGTATACATAAAGAGCCGAAGTTCATGTTAAAATCCCTGCTTTCTATCCGGACATTCCGCGACCTTAAACTTGCATATACCGGGTTCAAATCTATTTCCGGACATAAAAGGGATTTCTAAACACTTTCTCTTTTTACAAAAAGAGTATTTGTATAGCAAATAAAAAAACCACGAGATTTCACAAGATTAACACAACACTTTTTCTTTTTTACAAAAAGAAAACCTGTGCTAAAAGAAAAAAATTCTCGTGAAAATCTGTGTAATCTTGTGGTTATAAAAAGTAGCTAAACAAATACCTTTTATATAGCAATATGAATAATAAAGGATTAGGAGCGAAAGAGAAGTAAGATGTATATTCTTGGGATACATGCAGGACATGATGCCTCTGCATCTCTATTAAAGGATGGCGAATTGATATTCGCATCTGAGGAGGAGAGGTATTCAAAATTAAAGCATCATAATGGTTTTCCGGCAAATGCTATCGCCAATGCTTTGGCTTACGCAGGTATTAGTACAGACGAAGTCGATTACTTCGCTTTTTCGCCATCGCATATTTTTACTTTAAAGAACTCTTTATATCTCATATCAGAAGCCTCAAAATTGTTCAAGAATGTTGCTTCTGTTTATGGTCTGAGGAGTGCCATGACGGTTTTAAATGAAAGGGCAGGATATTTTAAACATTATAGGAACACAGTAAAAGGGGAATATGAGTTTGATAAAAAGAAATGCTTTTCTATTGACCACCATCTGGCACATGTTGTAAGCAGTTATACGTGCTCAGGTTTCCAAAAAGGTGTGTTCGCTTCTTGGGACTATACTGGTGCATCCGTTTCAACATTACTCGGATACGCCGAAGACGATATATTCGTGAAGTATAAAATAGGATTCCCACACTCTCTGGGGTACCTGTATTCATATATCACACAGTTTCTGGGGTTTCAGCCGTGGGGGGACGAGGGTAAAGTTATGGGTCTTTCTCCGTATGGAGAGAATGAGTATGAGTTCAGCAAACTAATTAGCTTAAACGGATATACACACAAAATAAATCCATATTATTTAAATCTCATTGATTTTGAGAGCAGCTTTTATGACCCTAACAACATTAGATATTCTTCAGAGATTGAAGGCTTTCTTGGACCACATTTCAAAAAACAGGAGTTTAATGAAAGAGCTGCGAACATTGCAAAATCACTGCAAAATAGGGTAGAAGAAATTTGTCTGAATATAGTAGAAAAACTGACAACGGAATTTGGTTCGAGGAACCTTTGTATTGCCGGCGGGGTTGGCTTAAACTCTAAACTGAACGGTGAACTCCTTGCATCCAGCAACGTAGATAATATCTTCATCCAGCCAGCGGCTAACGATGCCGGGTTATCACTCGGTGCCGCATTAGAACTTTATCGCCGTTTAGGCTATAAAAAGAGATTCGTGATGCGACATGCATATTATGGCGATGAATTCAGCGCAGATGAGCTAGAAGATGCGATAAGAAATAGCGGGTTTGTTTATGAACGGCATAAAGACATTTCTGGGACCGTAGCAGAGCTTTTAGCAAAAGGCAACATCGTTGGCTGGTTTCAAGGCAGGATGGAATTAGGACCGAGGGCATTGGGAAATAGGAGCATTTTAGCAGATCCACGAGATGAAAAAATTCGAGATAAAGTAAATAGATTGAAAGGTAGGGAATTCTGGCGTCCATTAGCGCCGAGTTTTATTATGGACGGTGTTGATGACTATATTGAAGGGGCTTATCCTTCTCCTTTCATGGCTTTGGTATTCAAGATTAAGGAAGAGAAAATCGATGAGATACCTGCTATTGTTCACGTCGATAACACGTGCAGACTACAAACAGTGAAAAAGGAGATAAATCCGGAATATTGGGGGCTGATAAACGAGTTCAAGAAGGAGACAGGAATCCCATGCCTGCTTAATACCTCAATGAACATAGCTGGGCTTCCTATTGCTTGCACACCAGCAGATGCTTTATTTACCTTAGAGAAGATGGGGCATGATTATTTGGCTATTGGCGATTTCCTCGTGAAGTCAGGAAAATCACGCTAAAATAGAAAACTTTATATATACCGCGGATTTTAAGAGGAAATGATGAATATGAAAAGAAAAGAGAAAGGATGTATGGCTCTGGTAGTATTGGGCTTCTTATTATTTAGTATGGGCATTACAATGACTATTATTCCAGTTTCCGCCAGTGAAATATCCCCACCAGAGCCAGAACTGTTATGGAAATATGACACGGGAGAAGAATGGATTAACTACATTACCGTAGCTGACCTTGGAGGGGATGGTAAAAAAGATGTTGTTATATCCGGTAACAAGTATTTTCACATTATAAATTCCAGTGGTTCTTTATTAGGGCAATATCGAAAATATTTTTCGCTTGCTATTGGCGATATAGATGGTGATGGAATCAACGATTTTGTATTGGGTGCGAGAGATGGTTTTACGTATGCTATCAAGAGCAATGGGTCGATTCTTTGGAATTACGAGACAAATATATCATATAAAGTCTATGCCGCGGACATCAACGGAGATAGACTAGATGATGTTGTGGCATGTTCGATAGATGGCAATGTTTATGCTATTAGGAATGATGGAACGCTACTATGGAAGTATTATAACCCATCAAAAATAATAAAGATCTTAGCTGATGATCTCACTGGAGATGGAATAAGTGACGTTGTAGTAGCATCAAGGGATGGTTTCATTTATACTATCAAGAACAACGGCTCGTTGATCTGGAAATATTATTATGGATTTCATGTCGAACCATTTGACTTCATTTCTGCGGGTGATATAGATAACGATGGAATAAGTGATGTTGCAGTAGGGTCGTACGATAATCATCTTGATGTAATAAAGAGTGACGGAACACTACTTTGGAGATACAGAGTAGGAGAGAATGTTGAAGAGGTTATAATAGCAGATATTGATGGGGATGGTATGAACGAAGTTATAGCTGGATGTGATGACTACGCTTGTTATGCCATTAGTAGCAACGGAACATTAATATGGAAATATAGAGTTGGTGATGACGCAGAAGTTATTTCTGTTGGCGATATAGATGGAGACGGAATAAATGATGTGGCATTAGGTTCATGGGATGACTACATATACGCAATAAGAAATGACGGATCTTTGCTATGGAAATACAAAGCGCAAGATGAGATTATGGATGTTATTGTAACTGACATTAACGGAGATGGTATGAACGAAGTCATAGCAGCGTCAGTAGATGGTAATGTTTATGCCTTCAGGAATAGAAATGAAGACATGAGAAATGAAAAAAATCGCAGTTGGTCGATACCACAGCCTAAAATGTTATGGCAATACAAGACAGGAGGTTGTATCCAGTGCGTTTCTGTTGCCGATATTGATGGAGATGGAATAGATGATGTTATGGCAGGATCATGGGATGATTATGTCTATGCGATAAAAAATAATGGATCATTGCTATGGAAATATAACACAGGGAACTATGGGCCATTTGGTGTTTCTGTTGGGGATATTAATAAAGATGGGATAAATGATGTCGTAACGGGAGATTATAATGGTTCTGTTCACGCTATTGACAATGAAGGATCTTTATTATGGAAAGATGAAACTACTTCTCAAGTATATGGAAAGATGAATCAAGTAGGTAGTGTATCAATTGGTGATATAGACGGAGATGGAATAAATGATGTTGCAGCCGGATCACAAGGCGGTAACATCTATGCTATTAAAAATGATGGAACCTTGTTATGGTCATATAAAACAGTGTGGATCGTCTTCTGGGTTTCTATCGCGGATATAAATGGGGATGGAATGAATGAGGTTATTGCCGGGTCGAATGATATGCCCACTGCTTTTGTTTATGTATTCAAAAATGATGGCACTTTATTATGGAAATATGAGACAAAAGGAGATGTGAATTGCATATTTGTAGATGATATTGATGGCGATGGAATAAATGATGTTGCCGCAGGATCAGACGACACATATATCTATGCAATAAAGAATGACGGCTCTTTACTATGGAAATATAAGACGGAAGGTGATATTCAGTGTGTTTCAGTTGGTGATGTTGATGGCGATGGAAAAAACGATGTCGTTGCTGGGTCGTGGGATTATAACGTATATGCGATTAATAGTAGTGGCGAATTATTATGGAAAGTCTATGCAGGTGGAGACATAAATAGCGTTTCTATCGGTGATATTAACGGGGATGGGAATAATGAAGTCATTGCTGGCTCTGATGATAATTACGTTTATGCTATCAAGAGTGATGGGTCGTTACTATGGCAATACCAGACTGGAGATGTCGTTTGGTGTGTCTCCGCCGGCGATATTGACGGTGATGGCGTGGATGATGTCGTGGCAGGGTCTGATGATACGAATATTTATGTGTTTAAGACATAGGAGTTATATAAATGGATATCGCACAAGTTTGCCCTCGGTATTATCCGACTATTGGTGGAGCGGAAACTTACGCCATAGAAATAAGTGAACGATTAGCAAAAAAGGGTTTTAATATTGAGAATGAATTGGAGGACAGCCTCTCATTTAATTTAATAGTGTTTTTATGAATATGTTTATGTTTTTTTTTTCCTAATCCTTTCAGCAGGTGTCACATTTATAAATTAATTACCCAAAAAGTGAAATTATAAGGTGGGTTTTTTTCATTGACGTTTATTTTGCTTTTGTTGCAAAAATCATCACGTGATGTGAATTTGTGTAGATGAGATAGACTAACAGCATCTTTCTTTTTCCACTTTGCATTGCCACGATCCTCAGTAACACGCAACTTCTAGCCATAACTGGTACAATACATCCTCTCATACTCACGACCGAGCAATGAAAGGACTTTTAGATGAATTGGTCTCATGTTCATGATCTTCACCATCTCCGAACCTCTGTAGAGGACGGTAATACCCTCGAAAACCTGGAATACTCGCCTCATCGTCGGTTTCTTCGTTGTTTTGTTCTTTTGATCTGGAATCGTCTCACTCCCCTTTTCCAGCGCTTCTCGCAACTTCCTCTCCGCTATACCATAGATCATAAGTGCAAGCCCCATTATCATCACAATCGCAACTATCCTGCTTTCATTTTATAATCAGGAACTCGCATATTTATAAATAATATAAATATTTTTCTGACAAATCAAGTTTCAATAACCGTCAGCACGAAAACTGGCTGGATGCAAAAGAGAGCAATATCCGGGAGCATGAGGGAAGTATAAAGGCCAGAAATGGGGGAATTTCCAGGTTGAAGAAGAAGGTAGAGCGGGCAGTGCAAAAGATAAGGGATTTCGGCGCGAAGATAAAGCGGAAAACAGAGAAGAAGTGAGAGGAGATCGCACGTGAGAATGAGATAATATTCACGCCTATTTGATGAAGGAGTTCTTTGGCGAACCTTCTGTTAAAATGGGCTTCCATACAGCTTATAAATGCATTTACCGGCAGCAGGCAAAGGTGAAATTGATTGATGATGTGCCCTATATAATGTATGAAAAAGTGCATGTTAGGTGATATGATAGTATGAAAAAAGCGTTTGAGAAGATAAACCGGAGGGGTTATACTACCACGGAGGGATGGAGAATTCATCTTGAAATAGGATACCCGACTGTGCAAAAGGTTTGTTGAAACTGTAGGGGATGTGCGAGTTCCCGATAATAATCCCTTATTACGGCACAATCGATTTTTCTAGTGAAATCACTATACCCCCTAATTTTACCGCAGAGCGCGCAGAGAACGCAGAGACATTAGAAAAAACAAGCGGAGTTTGGAACACACTTAAACTCTGCGCCCTCTGCGATCTCCGCGTTGATAAATCACTGGTTTTTTCGATTGTGCCCTTATTACCCCTTTATTTCCATCGCTTTTCTTTTCGCTACCTGCTGTTGTTCATATTGATAATACATGCAGATTTCAAACAGTTGAAAAGGATAAAAGGATGTTAATCCGAGATACTGGAGGCGGATTAATGAATTTAAGAAATGTACAGGAATTCCATGCGTTGAACATAGCTGGGCTTCCTATTGCTTGCACATCAGCAGATGCTTTATTTACCTTAGAGAAGATGGGGCATGATTATTTGGCTATTGGCGATTTCCTCGTGAAGTCAGGAAAATCACGCTAAAATAGAAAATTTTATATATACCGCGGATTTTAAGAGAATATGATGAATATGAAAACAAAAGACAAAGGATGTATGGCTCTGGTAGTATTGGGCTTCTTTATTTTTTGTATGGGCATTACGATGACTGTTTCCGCCAGTGAAATATCCCCACCAGAGCCAGAACTGTTATGGAAATATGATACCGGTGAAACATTTATTTACCACTTGTTGGTAAAAGACCTGGATGGAGACAGTAAAAAAGAGGTTGTAGCCCGCGGCAAGAAGTTTTTCCACGCTATAAGTTCAAATGGTTCTTTATTAGGGGAATATCGAAGATATTTTAATCTTGCAATTAGCGATATAGATGGTGATGAAATTAACGATTTTGTATTGGGTGCGATAGATGGTTTTACGTATGCTATCAAGAGCAATGGGTCGATTCTATGGAAATATAAGACAAATATAACCTGCTCTGCACCATGTAGGGGCGTCTATGCGGCTGACATCAACGGAGATAGAATAGATGATGTCGTGGCATGCTCAATAGACGGCAATGTTTATGCTATTAAAAATGATGGAACGCTACTATGGAGGTATTATATTCCATCACGGCTAATAGGTATTCAAGCTGGTGATATTGACGGAGATGGAATAAATGATGTTGTAGTAGCAGCATCTGATGGTTATGTTTACAGTATCAATAATAAAGGGTCGTTGATTTGGAAATATTATACAGCTCTTTGTACGACACATAATCCTATTTCAATTGGTGATATTGATGGAGATGGAATAAATGATGTTGCAGTGGCATCGTGGGATACTCATGTTTATGCAATAAAGAGTGATGGAACACAATTATGGAAATATAGGACGGGATATTGCGTAATGGAAGTTATAATAGCTGATATTGATGCAGATGGAATGAACGAAATTATAGCAGGGTCAGATGATTACAATTGTTATGCTATTAAGAATAATGGGTCTTTAATATGGCGGTACAGAATGGGTGATGATGCAGAATCTATTTCTGTTGGTGATATAGATGGAGATGGGATAAATGATGTTGCAGTAGGATCATGGGATGATTATATTTATGCTATCAAGAATGATGGATTATTACTATGGAAGTACAAGGCAAAAGACGAGATAACTGCTGTTTTCGTAGGTGATATTAATGAAGATGGGACGAACGAAGTTATAGCAGGATCTGCGGATGGTAACGTTTACGTTATTAAGACCAGAAGTGGCAGTTCAAACTCGCTACTTTACGCTAATAAGACCAAAAGTGGCAGTCCAAAGTTGCTATGGAAATACAAAACCGAGGATTGGATTCAATGTGTTTCTATTGGCGATATTGATGCGGATGGAATAGATGATGTTGTCTCAGGGTCATGGGATGGTTTTATTTATGGTATAAAGAATGATGGTTCATTAATAGGAAAATGGAGGACAGGAACAGGACATGCACCATTTAGTGTATCGGTAGGAGATATAGATAGAGATGGAAGAAATGATGTCATAGTGGGATGTTATGATGGATTTATTTACGCTATTAAGAGTAACGGGTCCTCATGGAAATATAATGTTGGTGGGCAGACAGGTAGTATAGCAATGGGTGATATCGATGATGATGGAATAAATGATGTTGTGACTGGATCAACAGAGAAGCACGTTTGTGCGATCAAGAGTGATGGAAGTCTTCTATGGAAATATAAAACGGGATGGATTGTATTTTGGGTTTCTATAGGTGACATAAATGGGGATGGAATCAACGAAGTTGTAGCGGGATCAAATGACTGCGCTGTTCATGTTATTAAGAATGATGGATCGCTGTTATGGATATATAACACAAACGGCGATGTAAATTGCATATTTGTAGACGATATTGATGGAGACGGGCTAAACGATGTCGCAGTGGGATCCGATGATACGTATATTTATGCCATCAAAAATGACGGTTCTTTACTCTGGAAATATAAGACTGGAGGCGATATTCAGTGTGTTTCCATTGCCGATGTTGATGGAGATGGAAAAAACGACGTCGTTGCTGGGTCGTGGGATTATAATGTCTATGCGATTAATAGCAGTGGCGAATTATTATGGAAATTTGAAGCAGATGGGGACATAAATAGCGTTTCTATCGGGGATATTGATGGAAATGGGAAAAAAGAAGTCATAGCAGGATCAGATGATTATAATGTTTATGCTATCAAGAGTGATGGGTCGTTACTGTGGCAATACAAGACTGGAGATGTCGTTTGGTGTGTCTCCGCCGGCGATATTGACGGTGATGGAATAGCTGATGTTGTAGCAGGGTCTGATGATACGAATGTTTATGTGTTTAAGACATAATTATCATGTTAAAGATTCTAATGATAACTTCAGGATTAGAATGTGGCATTACACGATATACAAAAGAGTTAACTTCCGAGATAATCAAGATGCATATAAAAGTTGATTGTGTACCATTAAATCCAGGAATATTTAGATTTAATATTTTAAGAGATATAATTAGACTGAAACCAGATATTGTACACATACAACATGAAATAGTAATGTTCGATAAATTCTTCGGTGTAACGTCATTCTTTATTTACCTGTATGCATTCCTTACAATGAGAAAAGCGGTGACAACATACCATACGGTAAAATCTCTCGAAAATTTCGAGAATGAAATTGCAGATAAATATCGCTCACCAATTCGGATACCATTTGCGAAACTTTTTATTAAATGTTCATTTAAAATGATAAGTTTATTTTCCGCTCAAATAATTGTTCTCACAGAAACTGCTAAGAATGTTCTAAAAAACGAGTACAAGATTAAGAATGTAGTTTATGTCCCTCATGGTTTTTTTTATCCATATGGAGTTGATAATGACGTGTTGTCAACGTTTCGAGAAGTTTTGGGTCTCAAATTCAGTGATAAAATGCTATTACTCTTTGGATATCCTTTTGAAAACAAAGGATATGAGTATGTCATCAAATCTTTACCACTTGTGCTGAAAAAACATCCTGAAGCTAAATTGGTAATTACTGGCGGAATAGCTCATGCAGACCCAGACCAATGCTTGAGTTATATATCCAAGTTGAAAGCCCTGGCAAAGAGGTTAATGGTTGACCACAGCATAATATACACGGGGTACATCCATGAGGAAGAAGTTCCGTATCTGATCTCGAGTGCGGATGTAGCGATATTTCCATTTAAACCCCGGCAATCAGCCAGTGGCGCTTTTTCAACTGTGTATCCTTATAAAATACCTATTATAGTATCAGACATACCAGTCTTCGATTTATTAGAAAACAGAATTGATTGTATTAAACTCAATGTAGAGAATGGAGAAGAACTCGCAGACACAATTAATCTGATATTAGATAATCCTGAGATGTCGAATAAATTACGTGAAAATGTTGATAGACGAATTAATGTTTTATCAATAGAAAGAGCAGCGAGAGAGCATATAAATATTTATAAAAGAAACCTTTTTCAAGCAAAAAGCTTTACCAAAAAATTTTAATTTCTTGATCAAACTTTGCTACGAAAATAGCCGCGCTCAGGTAGATGCCTTAGCCCTCTGAACACAGTAGCCGAGCTTCTCCAGCTCAAGAATCATTGACCGCTCCTTCGCTTCGGACTTTCTGTTTCGAGCAGATTCAGCTCCGACCTCCTTGTATGGTTCACCCAGGTGGAATATGATAGATATCCTTAACAAGTTGTATCGATACAAGTTGTGACGATATTTTCTAAGGCGGAAATAGGTTCTTTTGAAAAGCCCGTTTAGAAGCGGCTGAGAAAGATCGAGAAGAACTGGGCGCATTTCACGGCGTTTTATTTCGTGAAAGGTGCGCCGGCTACGAACAATGGGATCGAGAACTACTACTCAACAAGCTTGAAGACGCATAGAAAGAAGCAGCTCAGGTCTGATAAGGGAATAGAGAACCATATGAAGCTATCGGCGATGAAGAGGGCTGGACTACTAGGTAAATGTAAAAAAAAAACACTGCTGGAAGCGTTTTTGATGTTCGTACCGTTTTTGGATCACGGGTAAGACTTTTACGATTCAAGTTGGCGTGAATGAAGGGATGTGGTTAGCGGTGGCTATCGCCTTTTTACTCGTGTAATTGCCGTTTTTGTGGTTTTGGTACCTTTTTAGATAAGAAAAGTGTGGATTTTTGACAGGAAGTCAAGGTGGGATCACTTTAGGGTAGTTTACTATTTGTAAACACGATGAAAATGTTGGGTACGATGGATGAAAAGTTAAAAAATCGCAGATTAAGAATAGGGCGATTACTCGCCCCTCCTCATCTCAGAACGGTGCGTGAGACTTTCACCTCACACCGCTCAAGCATTTCATAACCCTTCCTGTATTGGGCAGCAGTTTGTTTCTGTGGCATTCCAACCGTCTGATTTCAGTATTCATGCACATAAACTATCCTTTAGTTTATTCCATCTCGTCTTATACCAGTCGCTCAGTTTTAGAGCCTTCTGTCTGAGTTTCCTCAACTTGAAGTACTCAGAATCGAGATAGGGGGTTTTATCCATCTTCAGACCGATATGTCTGATGATCTTCGTATCTGAAAAGAGTTTTAGACGGTTCTTCTTCGTAGAAAACACCCAGTTCCGCGACCCTTCACTTTGCCAATACTTTCTGACAATCCATGTCTTGGAATTTTTATCCTGATGTCTCCTCTTAGCCCATCTCCAGAGCATATTCCACATTCTGTAATCCAGATTGCTGAACACCTCTTTAGATACGACTGATCGGTGATAATTCGACCAGCCAATGATGATGGGGTTCAGAGCCCTTATGAGATCCTCCTGTTTCCATGCTTTAGCCTTTTTAATCACGTCACTGACCTTTCGAGTGACCTTCTCAATCGACTTCTTAGATGGCTTTATAAAGAGTTTTCCATTATATTTACGGAAGTTCCAGCCCCGGAAGTCAAAGCCGTTATCGATATGAGTGATATGAGTCTTTTCATCCGATAATTCCAGACCACGTTCCTTCAGGAACGATTTAATCAATTCAGCAAGCTCTTTCGCA
>JAUWND010000146.1 GCA_030612835.1 Candidatus Methanophagales archaeon
ATTAATTATCTGAAAGTCATTTTAGTAGGCGTCATTATTTCGTATGGCTTTGTGGATACAGAGTGCAATACACCGGCTCATCAATGGTATATCTTGGAGTGGGTTTTTATAATACAAAGTTAATCTGACAAAGTCAAGCTAATTGACACTCGCTAAGTCTGCGACAGAAACTCTATTGCACTGGTAGGGCAGTGGTCAACGCAAGCTCTACAAAACTCCGGAGGGTCAAAAGCTCTCTTACACTGCTTTACATCTAACAATCTAACTCTCCCTTCTTCTATCATTAGCACCAACTCATCGTTATATCGCCCCCCCTTACCATATATCACCTCCTCGTTCATCCTGTTCTCCTCGCATACCACGACACAGATCCCACAGCCCACGCATTTATCAGCTTCTATTATCAATCCCATAAATTCATTCTCTGTAGCGGGAAAACGGTTTCGCAGTTCTTCTAAATTAGGCATGTTACTTTTATTGTTAAGTTAAGTTAGTGGAAGATAAAAAAGTTCCGTAAACTTTATATATTGTGCTTTCATTTTTAGTATTGACTGATGAAAAGTAAGAGTAAAGTGAAAGGATTGGGCACTGTACTTCATATTGTAGATAATAAATTGATTGTGAAGAGCGATGGGCTAAATGTAAAAAAGGTTATCAATTCCGTGGTTATTTCTGAAGATAAAAGGCAAATCGGAAGAGTTTATGATGTCTTTGGATCTGTTAATCGTCCTTATGTGAGTATAAAGGCCCTTGAGAGTATAAAAAAGGAAGGGCTGGAGAAGCTTGCTAATAAACGAATGTCTCTCCTCTGAGGCATAGAAGGTAAAAGGAAGATGCATGAAAACAGAGGGGCTAAAGAAGAAAACCTTGAAGAGGTAAAAAAAGCTGAGGCCAATCGAGAATGGTTACATCGGCTTAGTGAACGTCAACGAAGAAAAAGGTTAAGTGCTGCAATTGGGAGACAGCGTTTAGTCGCGCAAGCGGAGATAGATAGGCTCTCATCGCTCTTAACTATACCGGAAAAAACGCGGGAGAGTAGCCTGGAGATATATCGTAAAGCATGGGAAAATGATTTGATTCATGGACGTTCGATAGAAAAGATACTTGCTGCGTCTATGTACATGGCTTGTCGTAAACATAATGTGCCAAGAACGCTTGACGAAATAGAAAAAGTAACAAGGGTGGGGAGGAAGGATATAATAAAGGCGTGTAAGTTATTGGCAAACCGACTGGGAATGAGGCTTGCTCCGATCTCTCCTCTGGAATATGTGGGTAGATTCTGCGCTAAATTAAATCTGACTAACTGCGCGGCTGAAAAGGCAAGGGAAATAGTGGAAAAGGCGTTAGAGCGGGATATGACAAGCGGGAGAGGTCCTACCGGTATAGCAGCATCGGCGATTTATATAGCTGCCATCCTATGCGACACAAAGAAGACACAAAAAGAGGTTGCTGAGGCTACTGGTGTCACTGAAGTGACTCTACGTGTACGATACAAGGAGATGGCCGCTAAATTAGGGATAAAAGTGGAGTAAATGGGGTCATTTGAGTTAATACCTGCGATAGACTTGAGGGGTGGCAGATGTGTTCAATTGAGACAGGGTAAAAAAGAAGACGAGATATTCGCTTCAGCCGAGAATCCGGTGGAAATCGCTAGGGGCTGGGTTATCCAGGGTGCAAGAAGATTACATGTAATAGATTTGGATGGTGCCTTTCAGGAAGAGAAGAACAATTTTGGGGTAATAAAGGAAATAGCTAACTCGGAAGGAGTGCGTGGGAAAGCAAAGATTCAGGTGGGTGGTGGGATCAGGTCGTATGAAACTGCGGTTGAACTTCTTGAGACCGGAATAGATAGAATAATATTTGGGACGGTTGCGTTGAAATCACCCCATCTTATAGAGCAGGTTGCGAATGCGTTTTCGCTCGAGCGGGTAATGGTTGCATTGGATGCGAGAAAGGGTAAAGTAGCGATAGATGGATGGCGAGAAGTAACAGGGGTAAATGCAACGGAAGCGGCGAAACAAGTAGAAAGAATAGGTGCAGGTAGTTTGCTGTTCACGAACATAGACGTTGAAGGTTTGATGGAAGGCGTAGATCAGGAGATTATAGCAGAGTTTGTTAGTTCTGTGAGCATTCCTGTGGTTATAGCAGGAGGGGTGAGCAGTGTGGAGGACATAGGGAAGATAAAAGATGCGGGTGCGAGCGGGGTAGTGATGGGAAGTGCATTGTATAAAGGTAAAATAGATTTTAAGGAGTTGTTACGCCGCCGACAGGGCTCGAACCTGTGACAATCCGGTTAACAGCCGGGCACTCTACCAACTGAGTTACGGCTGCAGGCACTTACTTACTTACTTACATGCACTAACTCTTATCTGCTTATTGGTATTTAAACACTTTTTCCTTTAAAAGGTACTTTCATTCTAACACACTATTTAACATATACCACACCTTCTTCCGTTCCAGAGCGATCAAAAAATCCCTAGCAATTCGGACTTATCCACTGTAGCTACGCAAACTACTCTATCTGCTCCACCGTAATATACATAGTATTTATTATATACCTCGCATGCGCCACAAGTGAATACAACATTAGGGACCTCGCCCCGTATTTCATAATCCGTTTCCGGCTCGAAAATAGGCTCGGGATGCCGGTATACTAATTTCGAGGGGTCTTCCAGGCTGAGCATTGCCGCGCCCAATCTATACACATTATCTTCGTCAACACCATGATACAGCAGCAACCAGCCCTTATCGGTCTTTATTGGCTGTGCACCCGCACCGATCTTCTCACTTTCCCAACTCCCTTCTTCGCCATGTGCCATAATCTCTCGCTGCCCATACCACTCAATTAAGTCATCTGAATAAGCAATCCAGATACTCATATGCTCTCCAAGCATTGGTCTATGAAGGAGCACATATTTACCGCCTATCTTCTCCGGGAAGAGGACAGTATCTTTATTATTCATCTCCTTCCACTCTATTTTATATCTTTCCCATTGTACAAAATTCTCGGTGGATGCTAAACCAATCCGTACCCCTCTTTCAGAATAAGCAGTATAAGTCATATAAAAAACGTCTTCGATCTTAACTACACGTGGGTCTTCACACCCCCGCGGTTCCAATATCCGTTTCGGCGAGAAAACCGGTTTGTCAAAGCGGAAGAAGTCAAATCCATCTATACTTACCGCAAACCCTATTCTCGAAATACCATCGCGTCCCATAGCACGGTATAAGAGGTGAAATAAGCCTTTATCGTAAACCATCGCAGGATTGAAAACAAGTTCGGATTCCCAATCGTTCTCGGGCTTTGGCTTCAATATCGGATTGCCTTCGTAACGCTTCAACTCCATTCAATTATAACCCCCGCCCCTTTAATACCGCAGTAAAAACGTCTATGTATATCTCTGCTATCTTATCCGCAGACCTCATCCGTGCAAACACTTCTTCTGCCTCTGTCATTCCCTTCGCTATCCCCTCATCTTTACAAAATGCAACTAATTTATGGCACAGGTCCTCAGTATCCTTATAATAGACTGCTTCATCCTTCAATGGCTGGAAGTACTCGGATTGCTGTGGAATAAAGATTGGGCAACCAGCACCCATCACCTGGAAGATTGTACCAGAGACAGGCCGGTGGTATCTGCTCTGGTATTTGTGGAAGATAACGGCATCCGAAGCAAATAGATACTCGTCAAACTGCTCATCAGATAAAGCACCTTCTTCACGAACAATCATCCATGGCGGTGCCGACTCCTTCTCAAGCATCTCGAAGTCATGTGGGATCACAAATAATAGAACCGCTTTTGGCGTTAACGGCTCGCACAAATAGCGCAGGTAAGGACGATAGCCTCTCTGACAGAAGGTAAAGATTATTTTCTTATCCTGTGGCAAATCCAGTCTTTTTCTACTTTCTTTCTTATCGCCACGCCTTATAGGGAAACAAGGAAAAGGGATGTACTCAGCGTCCGGATAAACATCTTTCAGGAACTCTTGCCGCTCATCGAAGTAAATCACCTTATCCCAGGGAAGCTGATAAAACCAGGCTTCCTTGGGCAACTTATCTTCATGAAAGATATGAACAGGAAAAGCTCGCTCTTTTATCATTGGGAATATCATGGCAAGCTGTTCTACAGGAAGAGACCTTAAGTTCTCCACTACGAAGATGTCAAATTCTGAGGTTAGAATGGGTCTGGGGTCCAGGAAGTCTTTTCTGAAGCATCTTATTACATAACTCTCATCTTTACCCGTAAATCTATCGCACTCCAACTCATCTTTAAGAAAACTGAATACGGTCACTTTATGCCCCAGCTTCCGCCATGCATTCACCAGCGCTTTTGCGTGTACCGCAGCACCAGTTTCGTCATTCCAGGCTGTCATCACTGCAATCTTCATCCATTTACCTCCTCAACTATCTATTCCTGCCTATATATACAAATATCAATGAATTAAAAAGCACCATGTTCTATCTTCCCGTTCCTCTTTATCTCATTAAATATATTAGAACAGGGGGTATATATAGACAAATAGGGCATAAGAAACCATCCAAAAATGTAGAAAGTTTTCTATTGCTCGAATTTCACAGCCCTATAATAAAGGAACTCCCTGTAAATAATTTACCAATTTTGATAATTATCATAGACACGGATTTCACAGATTTACACAGATGCTATTCTAAAGTCCCCAAAAGATTATTAAGTTTTTACGGGTTCATAGAATAAAAATTAAAAACGCAATTATTGCGCTACTTTAAATCTGTGTTAATCTGCGTTAATCTGTGTCTTAAAAATCCTTGGAAAATGATACGTTTCTGGTAAATTATTATTTGTGAGTTCCCTAATCTTATCACTCATGCTCTTCTATACAATTCTAAATGCCGGCGCGCTATCTCAGCCCATGAGGTCGCACTCCTATATCTTTCCGTTCTATCAAGTACATACTGCCTGAAATCGGTATCCGTAAAAATACGAATAGCTGTTTTTGCAATCCCCGATGTGTCGGATGGAAGAACAAGAAGTTCGTCACAGATGTTCTTTAGCGATTCAAACTTCGGTATCCGAGATGCGATTACCGGCTTCTTTGCACCTATTGCGAGGTGGAAGGGGCCAGAAGCAGACAAGTCTTCCACATAATATGGAAACAGGACAACATCAGAGGCACCAAAGATAAAGGGTATCTCAGCGTCCGGAAAAAATCGGTTGGGGAATATCACGTTATCGCCAAGGCCAAGTTCTTTTATCAGTTTATAGAGATATTGCTCATAAGTTCTATCTTTTTTTGATGCGCCTGGAGAAAGTCCACCAGCAATAAATAGATACGCATCTTCTACTTCTGCCCTTACCTCTTTGAGCACCTCAAGTCCAACATGCACACACTTATAGGGCTTGACGAAACCAAACATAAGCATTATCCTGCATTCTTCGGGTAATTTCAACCGTGCCCGTGAAATCTTCTTATCGGCATTACTGAGTAATGTCCCGTGAGCGATGACATGGGTCTTCTCAGAAAGTATCCCAAGCCGCTCCAATACCGCTTTCTGCGAGTCAAGATGAACAATAACCACATCAGCGAGTTCAGCAATTCTCTTAACGAAGTCCTCGTCCACCATACCTCTGTCACAGAATTGGCTTGGTCTAACGCAATGGATGGTTATTATTGTCCGCTTTTTCGATGCTTTCAATCGCTCGAGCAGCATAGGCAGTCTATCATCAAAGTCGTATATGCCGTATTCATGTTGAATGTGGACTACATCTGCGTCCATCGTATTGCTGATAATGGGTTCTACATAATCTTCATTCCTATCCCAACAGGGTACCACCTCAAATCGCACCTGCCTGAATGGTGACGCTCCCTTCTCGGCAACTACCTTCATTTCCAATTTGGGACTCACCGTTCGAAGCCCGTGAATGAGATGGCCGGTATAAGTGGCTATTCCACACTGTTGTGGGTAGTAGGTGGATACGTAAGCGATTTTCATCTTTTAGTAACTAATAATATAGTTTTTAGTTAAAAGAAAGTATTTGTTTAGCAAACCACAAGATTACACAGATTTTCACGAGAAAACAATAATAGTACTCATGTTTTAATAAACTATTGGCTATCCCATCCATATTAACCTTAATTTCTTGTGTTAATCTTGTGGAATCTCGTGGTTT
>JAUWND010000160.1 GCA_030612835.1 Candidatus Methanophagales archaeon
TTATATTCTTTCTTAGCACAGGTTCTTTCTCGTAGAAAGAAAGTCCCTTAACCGTGTTGATTCTTATCATCTGCGTTAATCTGCGTCCCTAATTTATTTTCTGTTTTCTTGCTTTTTTCTACCTTCTCCTTCGCTTCCGCTCAAGTTCGGGATGTGTCTCGAAAAAATCTTTAACCGCTTTGCTTCTAAAAGCGTCCTTCCCGTGCACCGTTTTTATATGCTTGGCGATGTCAGCTTTTTCTTCTTCTGCGCCGCATACGGGGCAAAAATATCTTTCCCCCTCTCCTTTCTTTAACAGCGGCTCAAATAAATCCCTTTAACCTATGCAGAACGATATTATATATGTCGCTGCAACGCCTGATACACCTATCAAATACACTACCATCCGGGCAAGCCCAGAACCATAGAAATACATCGGGAAATGCGCTACGAGGTCTAATACGTGTAAGAGAAACAAAAGCGGTATGCCTATCGCCAGCATCTCGCATCTCCTTCGCATCCCTAACTTCGGCGTTGCTATCGCCAGCGCAACCAAAGGCACGAGATTAAAATTCACAAGATATGCCCCTGCTAAATTCACCGCGGATATTTGCGCCAGGGTATAGCCCATCGCAAGCAAGATGAGTTTCGCGAAGAAGAAAATAACGCCCTGATAAAATTCCCCGATATAATACCACACCCCTAAAAATACCGCGGAAACTGTCAAGAATTCCAGCAGGAATACGATAATTTGCTTTGGACTTAATTTTAACCCCTGAAGCCAACTCACTTCTTTTGCTTCTTCTTTCTTCTTCGCCTTCCGCTTTTCTCTCGCTTCTCCTTTCATTTTGTTTCTTTCTTTCTTAGCACCGGCGAACTCTATGCGCCAAAAATTTCTTTGGTAACGCTTTCTTTAAGCCCTTTACAAGGGCTTGCGGGGTCGTGGGGCGGAGCCCCACATAAGAAATGGTTATTAAGAGAGGCACGCAAATTGTTTCTTCTTTCCCCTATATAAGCTTTTCTATAAAGATTGCTATCGCTAAAAACTAAGCAGGGGTGTGTCTTGAGAAGGCGGCGGTGAAAAGGCGAAGAAGGCAATAGCGTTCCTTGTTCAAAAGTTTCATTCGCCAATCTGAAACTGCTCGGTAGAAAATAGACATTTTTATATGTGTTACCTTATATAACTAACATGGAATCTGTAACAATAAAGAAGCAATCGGAATTAATGGAGCGAATCACGGCAGTCGGAACCGAACTAACGATGGAAGAGTATAACGAAATTCAAGAGCTAATAAATGCTGGCATGTATATCAGTATTTCAGATTTTCTAAGGGATGCAGTTCGAGATAAGCTATATAGTAATAGTAACGCTGCAAAGGTTATTGAAATACGAAATGTAGATTACAGTGAGGCGAAAAAAGAGATATTGGATTATTACAGGAGATATAAAGAAGCATTTCCGCATGAAGTCGCAGAAGCTCTTGAACTGGATTATGAACTCGTGTGGAGGATAACGGATGATTTGAAAAAAGAAGGTAGGCTCGAGGAGATTAAATGAGTGTATATACTGGAGAAGGGGACACGATCGTTGGTGATGTTTTGGTCGGAGAAGCGAGGAAAGTATCCAAACCTGTTGTTATTGTCAAAACTGGAAGGCATAAAGCGCAAAGAATAGTACTGAGAGAAGCTGCTAAATGTAGAATAGAGAAGAAGTTGAGGTTTATTGGTTAAGCGGTTGAAGAAAATAGGGAAAGGGGGAGAAGGTAGCCCTCTTTTCTGAGACCCCTGGATTTCACAAGATTAAAACCTTTTCTTTTAGAAAAAGAAAACCATTTACGGAAAAGAGAAATATCAGGAATATTTTAGTCAATGTTTTTACCGAAGGTAAAAAAGTTGTGTGAAAATATCCCCTCTCCTTCGCTGTTAGTATTCCCTCCTCTCAGTTTTATTTGTCCTTTTTAGGGTTATGGCTTATGGCTTATTTTTGACACATCTAAAAAACTCTTTATAGCATATCACGAACCATATAACAAACGGCAGCGCTACGCCGCCGACCCCAATTGAATACACAATCACCTGCGCAATCCCTGAGCCATAGAAATACATCGGGAAATGCGCTACGAGGTCTAATACGTGCAATAAAAATAAAAGCGGAATGCCTATCCCCAGCATCTCGCATCGATTTCTCATCCCAAACTTCGGCGTTACTATCGCCAGCGCAATCAAAGGCACCAAATTGAAGTTCACCAGCTCCGCACCCGATAAATTCACCGCGGATATCTGCACCGGGGTATAACCAAACGCGAGCAAAATGAGTTTTGCGAAGAAGAAAATAGCGCTCTGGTATATCGCTCCGATGTAATACCAAATAGCTAAAAATACCGCCGAAACAGCCATGAATTCCAGCAGGAATGCTATAATTTGCTTTTCACTCAACCCAAAAATCAGTTCCTTCTCTTTTGCTTCTTCCATTTCTCTCGCTTTCACCGCCTTTCCCCCTCCCCTCTCCTCCTATTATTGCCCCTTCCTTATCCATGAAATAAGGGGAATATTGATAAGGATTGGATCCAAAAAATTATAGAAAAATTTTTATAAGTAAGAGCACATTTCAAATCAAAAAGATAAATATGAAATTTAATATCAAAATTGAGGTAGATGAAGACGGAAGGTATGTAGCCGAGTGCACTGACCTGCCTGGTTGTCTTTCCGAAGGAGAAACTCTTAAAGAGGCAATCGAAAATATAAGCGAGGCAATAATTGGCTGTCTGAAGTCAAGGCTGAAAGTAGCGGGTGAACAGCTTAAAATGCCTTCTTTCCACCAAAAACTCGACATATCATTAGATATCACAGGAACAACGCATGCCTAAGCTCCCAAGGGCAAGCGGCGATAAGCATACTGCTGCCTTCAAAAGAGCTGGTTGGGTAGTAAATCATGTTGAGGGGAGCCATTACATCTTGATAAAAGAAGGTAGTGATGTTCATTTATCAATACCTGTACACAAAGGCAGAACGCTTGGTATAGGCCTTTTGAAGAAGCTTATCGCCAAAGCCGGTCTCACAAATGAGGAATATATCGCCCTTTTCTATGGGAAGAAGAAAAGATGAATTGCAAACCATATAAAAGGCATCGCAGCGTGAAAGAGAGTTGTTTTAGTTCTTTCTTAGCACAGGTTCTTTCTTGTAGAAAGAAAGTGTAGCCACAGCAGGAAGATCACTACCACGAATATGATAAACGAAGCCTGCCACAGATACACGTGCACAAACTCAAACATATCCGGGTAGGAGATGCCTACGAGCGTCAATACAATAAGGCGAAGGATGTTTATCGCATAAAGCGATGGCACGCCGAAGGCAATACCCAAGCATTTATTCTTTAACGTGGTCGGATATGCCAATACGCAAGCGGAATAAACAATAGAAGAAAATACAGCAGTGCACTCGTCTATTATCTCCAATCCAAAACCGTTGACCGATAATGCCGCTCCGTTTACCACCACCTCCGCTCCACTCAAAGATAAAACAGCGCCTAAAATACTCGCTGTGAGGTTCTTCAATAATGACAGCGAACCTCTAAGCGTGAGGAAATAATAAACGAGATAAAAAGCGACACAAAAAGAGAGAAAAAGGGCAACATACTTTAGCGCTTCTTTGTTCTCTCCCGCCCCCGCGAAGAAATATTTTTCCATAAACGTTTTTCTTTTTTCCTCCCCCTTTCTCGTTGCTTTCATACGTTTCATAAATAAAAAATAAATGCAAGGCGGAATATTTATTTTTTCCTTCTCAACTTTACGCATGCAAAAGCGATTAGTAGAAGTTAACGTTCTAAAAAGAGCGTGCTGGTTTGTTTCTTTTAGCACGGGTAATTTTCTTTTTTATTTTTATTTTTGTAGTGCCCAACCACAAGATACATGCCTTTCTCAAAGTTACTCTCATCAACGTCAATTTTATCTATAAACTCTTTCACTTTATCCCTATCCCATCTCTCGGGGTCATAATGTCCACTAATCTTTATTGAATGTGTTGCAACTATGTTGCCCTTTTTATCTATTAGCACACCCATCACTTGAATACTTCTCCCTTTTCCTCTAAAACATTTCCATAAACTCCATAACTAATCATTCGCTCCCCCCCCTCCCTTTCTCGCCCCGATAATCGCATTAACCAACTTTTCTATTGATTCCCGGTATTCTTTACGCTCTTCCTTTAATTCTTCCAAAATACGCTCAATGCTCTCTGCTATTCTCCCGTATTTTGCGTCCACGTTATCAAACCTCTGAATAGTGTGTTAAATATATTAAACCTTAACTTTCTTCTATCTGCGAAATCCGTGTAATCTGTGGTTAAAAAATATCCCCCGTATATTTTATTTCCTCTTCTTCTTAATATACCACACGCCTGCGATGACCACTATCAGCAGCACTACACCCACGACTCCCCATATCCACATCGCTGATGAGGGTGTGGTTACGGGCGCTTCCGTTTTCTTCTCACCCGTTATTGCGAATAACGAAAGACCTTCAGCTTCCGCGGAGTAATGTATGTTATCATTGTCTTCACCGATTTTTTCCGTTGGCAGCGGACTCCACACACCTCCGTAATATCTGTTCAGTTTTATCGTTACCGGGTCGATATTTTCAGATGCAATCCACGATTTTGGCACGTCAAACGGAATCGTTGCTTTTTCTATATCCTCCGCAGACACATTTTCTATATTATATTCTAAATATTTGAATACGATTCCTGGTGCATCAGAGATGTCCGCAGGTTTTTCTACAAACTCTTTTGCTGTTATCTTCACTCCTGATACGTTCTTTTTGAATGTAATCGTCAGTTTTTTATCGAGAATCTCAACCGTTAGTTCTCCTGCAGAAGTTATGTTTTCGTATGTCTTCTCTTCTTCTGTTGGTGTTGGTGTTGGTACGGGTGTTATTGTGGGTGTGGGTGTTTTTCGTAGTAGAGCATCTCTTCTTGTTCCTCCGTCACCATCACCAGCTGTTGGCGTAGGTGTTACCCCGCCTGTGATTATAACCGTGCCATTGTATATACCCTCTACTTGTATAGGCCCAATTTCGTCATAAAACCCCACATCTGTTAAATCCAGGTTGTATGTGCCTTCTGCTATACTATCCGCTGTAAGTTCAATCGTTATGAGCGGTCCTGAGCCACTAACACTGCTGCCCGGCGACAACCCATAAGTAAATGTGACTAACCCAGTTGTGTTATCTATTTCTTCGCATGTAAAGAATTTAGGATAGCCACTTGTGATTCCCTCTGTAACGGCTGTTGCTCGCATTGCCGCAGGGTCGAAATGTAAAATTGCCCCATCGGCGGTCAGCTCCGTTACAGTATCTACGTAAACATCTACGCTGAAGTCTTCACCTGCCGAGACCGTTTGAGAAGCTGGTTCTACTCTTACAACGGTAGCATCAACTGCTGATACTGCACCCATTAGAATTAAAAACACCGTTATCCATATTATACTTATACCTGCTTTTATTTTCATCTTTTCCCGCACACT
>JAUWND010000186.1 GCA_030612835.1 Candidatus Methanophagales archaeon
CATTATGTGGATGCATGGACGCGGAGTGTAGATGTTTTTGGCGATAGTCAGGTCAGTAGTTATGTGATTGCAGGACTGGGCGAGAGTGATGAGTCTATTATAAGTGGCAGCAAGCTATTAGCGGAACTTGGCGTTTATCCCTTTATTGTGCCTCTGCGTCCTATACCGGGTTCTTTGCTCGAGAAAGAGAAGCCGCCAAGTCCTGATAGGATGCGCAATATATACGAGCAGGTGGCGGCGATATTGCACGATACTGGCGTAAGCCAGAAGAAGAATAAGGCGGGCTGTGTGCGTTGCCGGGCTTGTTCGGCGTTGCCTGACTTCGAGTAAGGGGTTTTAAACCACGAGATTACACAGATTTACACGAGAAATTTTAATGCGATGAGCGCAGTAGAATGATTTATGAGGTGAAAACGAAAAAATGGAAACAAAGATGAAAGGTAAAGCGATAATTGGTATTTTAATGGCTGCGATTATGGTTCTTTCTGTACTTGCAGTGGCGATGCCGATGGCTGTTGCTACGAGTGATGGTACTAACTTCAACACTATCGCGGGTTCAGCAATACAAAAAGTGCTGATCTGCCAGAATTTGCAATTTGAGGGGTACGGCGGTTATGTAACAGTATCTCGGATAGTAAGTGGTGATGTAGAGAACGTGTATCAGACAGATGTTCAAAACCGTCTATACAACGTAAATTGGCCAACAATAGGTGCTTTTTATGTGAACTACGATCCAGCATTAAAACTGGGTGCAGCACGGATTTCAGTTGAAAAGCCGGACATACCATTGAAGCTAAAAGTGGGTACAAAGGAAGTAGCTTCTATCGCAGAGGGGACGCCGCTTAAGGTATATACTGGCGGAATAAACCTGTACGATAATGACCGGGTTGACCTAGTCATAATTGGTCCGGATGGACGAATAAAGACAGATACGACTAATAACCAATACTTTACAGACATATCCGTGAGAGAGTTGAAGGGGTATGACGATAAACTCATAACCAACGGTTGGTCGATCGGTGATTACACATTCCGGGTAAAATCAAAACCAGCAAATGCATGTGGGTTAGATGCATCGAGCGATGTAAGGCAGTTAAAAATATTGAAAGGTGAAATTTCAATTGATGCCGAGCAGACAAGTATTATAGAACTTGATACAGTGGCAGTAACTGTAAAGGGTGTAGCAGGCGATATAATAGAGGTTAAAGCAACTCCTTGTACAGGTGCAACGTTCAAAGACGGCATAGAAGACACACCAACGGGTGCAGGGTGCGAGTTTACGCAAGATATAGATTCAGACGGTGTCCGGAAGTATGCAATCGAATTTAGCGATACGGGAACATATACGCTGAGGGCAACTGTTGAAGGTGGTCCACGTGCTGGCGACTATGATACCGTAGACATAACAGTTTCCGAAAAAGGGGTATGGTTCGATCTGCCATCAGCAGTAGTAATAGGCGAGAAGCTGGATATAAAGGGTATAGCTAATACGGGCACCTATGTTGATGTATTTGTAGATGACATTCTGTATGCCCGGCTGCATGATCTTGTGATAGAAGCTGACGGCACATTTAGCAAAGAGATATTAACAACCGATGTCGATATGACCGTACCCGGATTAGTAACGCTAAAGGCATGGCTAGATTGCGCTAAAAGACCTGGCGAAAGTCCACCCACAACAAGCGCAGACGGATCGGCTGCGATATTAGTGCTAAAAACACACTTAGATGCGACAATCTCAAATACGACAGTCGCTCCTGGCGACAGTTTCGAGGTTTTTGGTAATGCATCATCAGACTACGTTGAGATAGTGCTTTTATCACCAGATGGCGGGAATGGCACAGGGATGGACGGTTTATATGGCACTACAATATACACCGTACCTACATTTTGCAATTCTACGAACTCCTACAACTATTACAAAAAGCTAAAAGTAGATAGCGATGCAGATAACGGTAATTACACGATTATCGTGCTCAACCCAGGAAGAGATAATACTTACGGCGATTCTGAGTATCGCTATATAGACAGCATCTTAGATCTGGACGGAGACGGTCCGGAACCCGGTGTAACTGATGTCTCAAACAAGACACAAGAGGAAATTGCTACAATAATAAGCGATATAATTTTTGCCACAGGCAGTGACGACTTCATGGTGATAGGAAACATTGTGGTAGCTTAAAGCAGAATATTATTCCCGCGATAATGTTGGAATACGCGGGAATCGCTTTTTTTTTGTAATTGTATAGCCGTGGTGAATCTATGAGTTCTCAGGCACCCTAAAACCCAACACCTAACCCCTAAAACCTAAAATTATATAAGCAAAGAAACTTTATACATATTGTCAGATTCTAATATTTACCAACGGAATCAAAAATTTAAGAGGAGGGGGTAAAAGAAGAGATGGTGAAAAGGAAAAGAGTGGATAAAGATAGTAGTAGTAAGCGATGGCAGAAAGCGATAGTGGGCTTATTAATGGCCGCTATAATGATTGGTTCGGTGATTGCACTATTTTCACTATGATTCCACAGTTGTGAAGTGCAAGAATCACCGTTTTATGTTCCGAAATTGCTTGGGTTACTAATGGCTCCGTACAAACAAAAACAGTAAAGCTTAAAAAGTAAAAAAAAAGATGGGTTATACGGATAGATGAGTGCAAAAAAGGAAGAGATAAAAAAAGGTGGGCTTGTCGACATCTTCGACTTGAAAAACGTGGATATACACATAGGGGAGATAGTGGAGGAGGGAGAGGAAGAATGGGAGCCAATGGGGCCCCATCCAATGCCGCGCATTGCAACGCTTCGAGACTGGGACTTTAGGTTATTGAACCGCTACAAGCCGTTTTACGCGCCTATCTGCGACATGTGCTGCCTTTGCACATACGGTAAATGCGACCTCACGGGTAACAAGAAGGGTGCTTGTGGGATAAGGATGGACGCACAACAGGGAAGGATTGTCCTTCTGGCTTGTTTGGTGGGCTGTAGTGCACATTGTGGTCATGGTAGGCATCTTTTACATGATATGATGAAGAAGTTTGGACAAAATGTCCCAATAGATTTCGGACCCGAAGTGGATATAGAAGCGCCCTTAACGAGATTGGTATGCGGAATAAAACCGAAGACAATCGGCGATTATGATCAAGTATTCAGTTACATCGAAGAACAGATAGTTCAGTTAGCAGATGCGCTTCACACAGGCCAGGAAGGCTCGTACATGGACTTCGAGTCGAAAGCGCTGCATATGGGAATGCTCGATTCACTGGGCAAAGAAGCTGCGGATATTATTCAGATTGCCTGTTATGGTATGCCAACGAGCTTACCGGGCGGCGGACCTGACGTTCCTTTGGTTGATGTGGGTATAGGCACAATAGATACAAATAAGCCCGTTATTATTGTTATAGGACATAACGTACCGCCGGCTGCGGATATAGGTGTTTACTTAACGGAAAACTGGCTTGACGACAAGGTAGAACTTGGAGGAATTTGCTGTACTTCTATTGACACCACGCGAGTGTACACCAAAGCAAAGGTAGTATCTGCACTTGGCAGGCAATTGCGTGTGCTACGAGCGGGGATTGCTGATGTTGTCGTAACAGACGAGCAGTGTATCCGCGCAGACGTATTAGAACGTTGTCAGCGTGTCCAGGCGCCTATGACTGCAACGAACGACAAGGCAATGCACGGGCTGGTGGATAGGACTGATGACGACCCGGATAAAATAGTGGACGATTTAGTGAGTGGACGAGTCCCGGCGTGATAATACTCGCGCCTTCGACGGTGGGCGCGGTTGCGGTGAG
>JAUWND010000044.1 GCA_030612835.1 Candidatus Methanophagales archaeon
TTCATTCATGCATCTTGGGTGCACTGGCCCTAGACGATTCTGACGTATCTAAGAGAAGACCGGATGCTTTTTACTTGAGATTTCCTCTTCTCGCATCTTGCAACCAGCGACCTGTTTGTAACTGATGAGGCAACAGTCTATGAGGCAGCCAAGCGATACTATGGAGAGATTATGATGCCTTTTAGGATTGCTATTAGGACGAATCTGCACAGGATAAAGGATCTGGAGCTAAATATAATAGCACCGAGTCATGGGCCGGTCCATAATAAGCCGGACTTCATACTTAATGCTTACAAGGATTGGGCTTCTGACGATGTGAAGAATGAGGTAATCATACCTTATATCTCAATGCACGGCAGCACGAAGGAAATGGTAGATTACTTCGCAGAGGCTTTGATTGAACGGGGCATAACAGTAAAGCAGTTTAATCTGTCAGAACCAGATATAGGTAAATTAGCGATGGCTTTTTTAGATGCAGCTACTGTTGTGATCGGGTCTCCAACAGTTCTGGTCGGCCCGCATCCGAAAGTCGCTTATGCTGCTTATCTCGCAAACGCATTAAGACCAAAACTGAGATTCGCATCTATCATCGGGTCTTACGGTTGGGGCAGCAGGATGGTGGAACAACTTGCAGGAATGATAACAAACTTAAAGGTAGAACTGCTAGATCCTGTTGTTGCTAAAGGAGTACCAAGCGAAGAGGTGTTCAAAGCATTGGATCGGCTAGCAGATGAAATTGAGAATAAGCATAAGGAGCTGGGTATAATTATAGAATAGAATAGAAAAAAATAGTAAATCATAAAAAGACACGGCGATAATAAAAAACACTGTGATTAAAAATGAGCGAAATGCAACATTTGTTGAAAGAGTCCGGATATTCGGATAAAGCCATTGAGTACTATCAGAACAAAGTGAATGTCGGTGAGCTAAGCGAGCCAGATGCTTATGCTGTATATACGGGACCCTGTGGCGATACAATGGAGATTTTTTTAAATGTAGAAGATGACGTGATAAAAGAAGCGAAGTTCCAGGCGATAGGCTGTGCAGGTGCTTTTTCGTCTGGCTCTGCCCTTACAGAAATGATCATCGGGATGACATTAGAAGAGGCAGAGAAGATAGACGAAGATAAAATAATAGAATCTCTGGGTGGGATTCCAAAGCAGAAGGTACATTGCACATGTTTATCTAAAAGGACGTTGCAAAAAGCTATTAAGGATTATAAAGAAAAGGATAAAATATAAAAAATGGAAGAAAAAGAAAAGAAGAAAGACCTGTTAGAGAAAGGCGCAATTGTCCAGCGGGATTATGAAACGTATGCGATCGCGCCGCATATCCCGGGAGGAATTTGTGAGCCTTCTACCCTTAGAAGAATAGCAGATGTCGCAGAGAAGTACAATGCAAAGGCATTAAAATTGACCTCTGCGCAAAGAATAGCCATTGTGGGTCTAGCGGAAAGCGACATAGAAAATGCGTGGCGAGATCTCGATATAATACCAGGCAATGCTATCGGGTTATGTGTCAGGAGCGTAAAAATCTGTCCGGGAACAACGTTCTGTAAGAGGGGGAAGCAAGATTCGGTGAAATTAGGTATGGAATTTGACAGTAAGTATCACGGAATGGAACTACCCTCAAAGTTCAAAATCGGGGTTTCCGGTTGCACCAATAGCTGTGCGGAGTCATGGATAAAGGATTTGGGCTTTATCGGTATGCCAAAGGGCTGGAAAGTGGTAGTTGGTGGTTCTGCAGGTGCAGCACCTGCGATTGCAGATGTTCTGACGGAGAATTTGAACGATGACGAGGCTATGAAACTCGCAGATAAAATTATCAATTACTACAAGAACTGCGATACCAAAAAGCGATTGGGCAGGTATATAAAAGAAGTCGGGCTTGAAGAATTCAAGAAGGAGGTATTATAATCACATATATCAGGAGAAGGAAAAACATGAGCGAAGCTAGAGCAAAAACAACTGGAATGGTGGAGCCGCTTGCAGAGCGTGAAGAGGCGTGTACACTACCCACAGCCAAAGTAGAAGGTAAGGACGTGCCCTGGGACCCTGCACAGCTCAGAAAGATTAGTGAACATCCATGTTTCAGTGAAAACGCCTGTCATTTGTTTGGTAGAATGCATCTTCCTGTGGCACCGAACTGCAATATCCAGTGTAATTACTGCGTACGGAAATTCGATTGCGTGAATGAGTCGCGACCCGGCGTGACGAGCAAGGTACTAACACCTCAGGAAGCGTTAGAGCGGGTAAGAGACGTATTGGAAAAGGAGCATTACATCAAGGTCGTTGCCGTTGCAGGACCTGGCGAGCCACTATTCAACGAAGAGACGTTTGAGACGTTCCGGCTCGTAAAGGCCGAGTACCCGCATATGATGCGATGTTTGAGCACGAACGGGTTACTCCTGCCAGAGCGTATTGACGAGCTAGAAGAGTTGGACATCGGAACCGTGACAGTCACACTGAATACCGTAAACCCTGCGATAGGTAAGGACATCTATTCGGTT
Organism: Candidatus Methanophagales archaeon; assembly: GCA_030612835.1. GTDB lineage: Archaea > Halobacteriota > Syntropharchaeia > Alkanophagales > Methanospirareceae > Methanophaga. Next base: position 2,510 of record JAUWND010000044.1, read on the forward strand.
GTCAATTACAACGGTAAAAGATATAAGGGCGAAGAGGGTGCGGAGATACTACTAAAGAACCAGTTGGAAGGAATTCGAGAGGCTGTGAAACGGAAGATACTGATAAAGGTGAACACTGTGCTTATACCTACGGTGAATGATGTTGATGTCGTAGAGGTAGCGAAGAAAATAGCAGAGCTGGGCGTTTATATGCACAATATTATCCCGCTCATCCCGCAGTACAAGTTCGCACACATCACACCGCCGACACAGCAAGAGAAGGAAGCAATTCAGGACAAATGCCGCGAGTATGTGAAGGAGATGACACACTGCCGGCATTGCCGTGCTGATGCTATCGGGAGGCTGGGCAAGGATATTCAACAGCGTATGTACTCAGAATAAACGAAAAAGCAAATCATCCACAAAAATCATCGTCTAAGACCGCTGAAAAAAAATGGACTCAATAGTAATATACAGCGGCGAGTTCGGTGAACGAGTCATTGGAAACTTTATAAACTATTCAACATTCTGCATATCCTGTGCAGATGCATGCACGCACTGTAAGGATGGTAAATATGGATTTGCAGACAGTATAAAGGGATTTTTTAAGCTTATAGACACGGCTCTGCTTCCGGTATTTATTGAGGATTCTGCGGATGAGTATTTACCGAATGATATTCCAAATGCGGACATAGCGATTGTATCTGAGATACATAATGACCTTCTGCTGGAACTCCTGCCTATTTTAAAGGATTCTGGAATAAAGGCAGTGATTGTACCACAAGAGAGTGCGGCTATAATTGCAAGACCGCAGATTGAAGAGATATGCGACAGAGAAGGGATTGAGATTGTCTTTCCCAAGCCGTTTTGTGATTTGCATTTGAAGCCACAGGACGACAAGCCCGTAATTCGACGGTTTATAGCCGAGTTCGGGATTGGAAGACCCGAAGTAAGGGTAGAGGTGGATAGAAGAGGGCGTATTGCTCATGTAGATGTGTTGAGAAGTGCCCCGTGCGGGAGTACCTGGTTCGTGGCAAAGCAGTTAGAGGGCGTAGAAGTAGATAACAAACGAGAACTTTACGACCGAATCAGCGAATCTCATCATTCCTATCCCTGCACTGCGAGCATGGAAAGGGATAAAGAACTTGGAGATACCGTCTTACATAAAGCGGGTTACTTGATTAGGGAAGCAATAGAAGCGGCTGTGGAGTTCGTGGAACGTGGCAGAGAGAGCGGTGGTATGCCGGCCCGAGTTTGTAGTTGATGCACTTGCGGGGCGGGCCGGAACAGAGATTGAGTAAATTTTAGGGTAACAATTGGAAGTATAGGAGATGTTCGAAAAAAAACCAAAACATGTCGAAAAACTACCGAGCTCAATGATATTAATTTAAATTCAAACATTTTTAAAAGAGATCTAAACAAGTTTTCTGGAGTCAACATTGGTTGATGGTGATTATTGGGATCCTGGGAATGGTGTGTGTCTACTTAATTTCAAGACAAGAAGAGAGAATGAAAACCTCTTGGTTCAAGAAGTGCGGCTACAAGAAAGCATAATTCCAACTAAAAGTAATTATTGACACAGATTAACGCAGATTAATGCAGAAGAAATTAAATCCGTGTAAATCCGTGTAAATCTGCGTCCTAAATTAAATTTATAGGTAGAAGTTATACTTTATATACAATCAAAAAGCAGAAAGAAGGAATACCATGTTTCAAGTGACAATTACACCAGCAACAGGAAAAAGGCTTATTGCCAAGGCAATTACTCAACATGCAGATGTGAAGAAAGTTCTTTCTTCGGGTACAGTAGTGATTATTGCAGGTACAACAAACGGCTATGTTGCTGAGGAAATCATTATCATGGAGAAAACGTTGACCAAAAGGCTAAAGTAAGTAGAACCGCCGCAGAAGAGGAAATTTTATATTGACGCAAATTTAATTCAAATAAATAAATAAGGTAAACAAAATAAATAACGATTGACGCGAAAGAAATCGAAAGATATTTAATGTGTACTGAATTGATTTAATGGCAGAAAGTTTAATAAATAGAAGAACAAAAGAGGTAAAGAAAATGGCTGAAGCGGAAGATAAAGATGGAAATGGAGTAGAGACCACTGTCGTTTTGATAGGACATGGGAGCAAATTGCAGTATAACAAAGAGGTGTTAGAGGGGCTGAGGGAGCGAATGGAGATGCGAGGGACATTTAAAGATGTGAAAGTAGCATTTATGCAATTGAACTCGCCGAGTATTGAGGATGTGTTAAGAACGCTGGCTAAGGACGGGAAGAAGAATATAGTGGCTCTGCCGGTTTTTTTGGCTGACGGTGCACATACCACGGAGGACATCCCAGAGACGCTGAAGATAGCATTCGAGGGGGAATGGGCTGAGGTAGGACGTGATGTGAAACTAACTTACGCGAAGCCAATAGGAGTGGACGAGCGGATTGTGGATATTTTAGTGGACCGAGTGAAAGAAGCGGTGGAAGGGGAATGAGGTAATTATGAGGGCTAAAGGCTAAAGGCTAATAAAATATGTTCGGACATTCCCAGTCAGCCGATAGTATCAGCAAGCATGGCAATCTCGGCAGTGTGATATGGGCGAATTTATACTGCGGGATGAGCGGAATAACATTCTGTAGATAAATCCCCCTATCACCCATTTTCTTCGCTATATCTACGAGAGCACGCTATTTTTTATATGCATCTAAATAGCCCATTACGTCTCTCTCATCTATTTTTTCCGCCTCTTCTAGTGTTTTCCCTATCACCCTATCGGTAAGGGCAGAACAAGACGAAAAAGTTCAGATAGTATTCAATGGCTTTCTCCGAATAGCCGGACTCTTTCAATAGATCTTGTATTTTACTATTTTATCTGATCATCATCTGTTTGAACTCTTCGTAAACGGCCTTTACTTCATCTACCGAAGCTTCATCCTCCAAAGTGCTAAGGTCTCCAATAGGCTTATCCATTATAATAGTTTTTAAAACACGTCTCATTATCTTACCAGACCTCGTCTTGGGCAGTTTTTCCACAAAGTAAATCTCCTGTGGCGTAGCAATAGGACCTATTTGCTTACGAATTTCCTTGATTATTTCTTGTTTCAGATTCTCTGCGGGCGTATATCCTTCCTTTAATATTGCAAAGACGATAATATTCTCTCCCTTTATAGGGTCTGGCGTGCCAATGACAGCAGCCTCAGCAACAAATGGTGTCGCCACAACAGCACCTTCTACCTCTGCGGTACCCAATCGATGCCCGGCTACTTTTAGCACTTCATCTGTCCTTCCAAGCAACCAGAAGTAGCCATCTTCGTCCTTTATCGCATAATCGCCGGTATAAAACATACCTTTAAATTTAGACCAGTAGACCTCTTTGTACCTTTTTGGGTCTTTGTAAAGCCCCATCAACATACCAGGCCAGGGTTTTCGTATTACCAAATGCCCTTTTATACCCATGTCTACGGGATTGCCTTCCTCGTCTACTACCTCTGCGTCTATACCAGGTAAAGGCAGAGTTGCAGAACCCGGTTTAAGTGGCACGAGCTCTATACCTGGTACGGGAGAAATCATTATCCCCCCTGTCTCTGTCTGCCACCAGGTATCTACTATCGGACATCTTTCGTCCCCTATGTTCTTGTAATACCATACCCATACTTCAGGATTGATAACCTCACCGACCGAGCCGAGGATTTTTAAACTGCTCAAATTATATCTCTTTATTCGCTCTTCTCCAGAACGCATAAACATCCTGATTGCAGTTGGAGAGGTATAAAAGATTGTGACACCATATTTCTCGATAATCTCCCACCATCTATCAGGATTCGGAAAATCAGGTGCTCCTTCATACATGAGTACTGTTGCACCATGAAGTAAAGGTGCATACACTATTGATGTATGTCCTGTCACCCAGCCTACATCTGCAGTGCACCAATAGACCGACTCATCAGATATGTCAAAGACCCATTTGTAGGTGGCATAGATGTAGACCAAATATCCGCCTGTTGAGTGGACGACTCCTTTAGGCTTCCCCGTGGTTCCAGACGTGTAGAGGATATACAATGGATGGGTAGAGTCCAATTGCTTTGGTTCTACATAGTCATCGGCATCTTTTATTAAATCATGGTATAGGTGGTCTCTACCAGGCACCATATTTATATCTTCTTCCGTCCGTTTTATCACAACTACATTCTCTATGGTCGGAGTAGCCTTCATGGCTTCGTCAACGATCGTTTTAAGCGGTATGTATTTCCCCCGTCTTCTTCCAACGTCCGCGCATATCAACACCTCTGCCGATGTGTCATTGATTCTATCTGCCAGTGCCTGGCTACTGTACCCTGAAAATACAACGGTATGGATAGCACCTATTCTTGCTGTGGCAAGCATGGCGATCGCAAGTTCAGGAATCATAGGTAAGTATAATACTACCCGATCACCCTTTTTCACGCCAAGATGCTCCAGCATGGATGCAAACCGGTTCACTTCTCGATAGAGCTGAAAATAACTGAAAGCTTTTGTATTTCCCGCTTCATCTTCCCAATATAAAGCCACTTTATTCTTATGCCAGGAATATAAATGTCTATCTACGCATAGGTAAGATGCATTGAGCCTACCACCAACGAACCATTTTGCAAATGGCTCTTCCCATTCGAGTACTTTCTCCCAGGGTTTAAACCATTCTAGTTTTGTCGCTTCTTTCGCCCAGAAACGTTCTATGTCTGCGGTTGCACTCTTTTGAAAGTCTATATACTCTTTTACCGGATAGAATTTCGCTTTTTCCATGATTAATGCCACCTTCTTTTAACTTCAATTCATACATATATATATAGAATGAACGTACATAAAAATATCAAAAGTAATATGTACGCCCGGTAAAATTTTAATGTATTATCCGGAACCAATGAGTTTGAGAGGTGGTCGATAGAGATGAAAAAGGAGAAGAAGTTTGGCACGCTCTGTGTTCATGCGGGAGAAGGGACCGACAGGCTGTACGGCGCGCATACAACGCCGATATATCAGACGTCCACATTTGTATATGAGAATGCCGAGCAAGGAGCCGCAAGGTTCGCCGGCGAAGAAGAAGGATATACGTATGTGCGTGTAGCGCCAAACACACCTACACACGCCGCTTTTGTTAATAAAATCGCTGCGCTCGAAGGCGGAGAAAGTGGTCACAGCTTCTCATCGGGCATGGCGGCCATAACCGCGGTTGCGCTTTCACAATTAGAAAAGGGCGATCATCTGATCTCCACTGAGGTTACTTACGGCGCCACTTACGAGTTGTTCTCTTCAATTCTACCCAAGTTCGGCATAGAGACCAGTTTTGTCGATACCACAGATCTCGAAAAAGTGAAGAAGAATCTGAGAAAAAACACCAAAATGATCTTCTTAGAGACGCCCGCAAACCCCACCCTGATCATCAGTGACATCAAAGAGATATGCAAGATCGCCCGTGAGATCGGTGCTCTTTCCGTAGTCGACAACACATTTGCAACGCCTCGGTTTCAGAGAGCGTTGAAATTGGGTGCGGACGTTGTTGTTCATAGCAGTACAAAGTACATAGGTGGTCATGCCGATCTGTTAGGTGGCGTTATTGTCAGTAGTAAAGAATTTATCAAAGGCATGATGCCTTTCGTTAATACTACTGGCGCAACTATGGGCCCGCATGAAGCTTGGTTGTGTACCCGCGGATTGAAGACGCTACACTTGAGAATGGAGAAACACGCTAGCAACGCCATGAAAGTGGCTCAGTTCCTGGAGGCGCATCCAAAAATCGAGTGGGTTCGATACCCGGGATTGCCAAGCCACCCCCAACATGAAATCGCAAAAAAGCAGATGAGCGGTTTTGGTGGCATGATCTCTTTTGGTATTAAGGGCGGCATAGAAGCGGGCCGTAAACTCCTGAACCGCGTTGAACTGTGTATCTTAGCAGTTAGTCTCGGTTCCGTGGATACTTTAATTCAACATCCGGCATCTATGACACACGCGAATATACCAAAAGAGCTCAAGTTGAAGACGGGAATAACCGATGATTTGGTGCGGATCTCTGTTGGTATAGAAGAGCCGGAAGATATAATCGCAGATCTGGATCAAGCATTAGCTTCCAGCTCATGAAGGTGACGACTTCCCGCTGAAGCGGGAGGCGTCAAACCAGCCTTTGGATAAGCGTGCACGCTGATACGAGAAAGCATAATATCCAACTAAAATTAAATAATTATTGACACAGATTAACACAACACTTTATCTTTTTTACAAAAAGAAAATTTAGCCTGTGCTAAAAGAAAAACACAAATGTTCTTTTGGTAAAGCTTTTCTTTTTAAGAAAAGGTTTGTGTAAATCCGCGTCCTAAATTAAATTTATAGGTAGAAGTTATACTTTATATGCAATAAAGAGATGCTGAAATGTGGAAAGAACTAGCCGCATTCGATTACGAAGAGGAAAGAAAGAAGTTCAAATGGGATATTCCAGAAGACTACAACTTTGTTGATGTTATTAGAAGATGGGCAAAGGATAGAACAAAGTTGATGGCAATTACTGAGCATCCAGACGGGAAGGTTGAGAAAGCAGGATACTGGGAAGTATGGAACAGTGCCATGAGATTTGGAAACGTCTTGAGAGATTCAGGCATCCACAAAGGTGATCGGGTTTTGGTAATACTACCGAGGGGCACGGATGTTTATACTGTAAGCATCGGTATTTGGGCACTAGGCGGCGTTGTTGTTCCTGGTACAATAATGCTCAGGGGAGCAGATATAGAATACAGAATCGGTCCTTTTGAGGTTGAAAGTGCAGTTGATTCGCATGAGGCAGTGCTTGAATCTGCGATGATTCCAAGTCCTGACCCTATAAGGGGAGAGATTGTTAAGGTTTTTGTCGTCCTAAAGGAGGGGCACGAACCATCAGAAAAATTTATCACGGATATTCAGCAGCATGTCAAACGGATAACTGCACCATATAAGTATCCGAGAGAGATTGAATTTGTTACAGAGCTTCCAAAAACTATTAGTGGTAAAATTAAGCGTAAAGAGCTCAGAACCAGGGAGTTTGAGCGAAAGAGAGAGGTGATTGAAAAGCTTAAAGAGAAAGGGTTGTGGCTGAGGTCGGATTAGAGCGCCAACCAGTAGGAGGTCTTTTAACCGTGTAACAATCAGACTCAATTTTAGATCGCACGTTCTCGATAAACATTGTTCAATTGATCCAGTATCTTATCTATGGTCTGACCATGCAAATCGCAAATCTTTTTGAGGACTAGACTATTTTCAATTGTAAATACCTTGCCCAATTTCACAATAGAATCTTTATACAGTTTACCTGTTTTAAAATCACGTTCTGTTATCCGGTGATCCAGTTCATCCAATATAAGAGGAACGTGCGATGTGACAGCAACCAGAACTACATCTCTGTATCGTTTGTTGTACCAATTCGCAGAAACAACCAGTGCAGGTCGCTTTTTAACTGTGGTTAGATCAGTGAAAGGAAATGGAACCAAAACAATATCGCCTTGCTCATAAATCGTCATAATAGGCGTCCTCTTCATTATACCAGAACACAAAGGCATTTTCGGATAATTTTAACAAATCCCTATTTTCAGCGTTTAATTCTTCTTTGAACAGAACGATAACTTTCGTGGTTTTATTAACTGGAGCGTCTTCCTGCAATTCCACGACACCGTTACGATATATCCCTTCTACTGCATATTTCATCGTGTTTATCCTCCTTCCGTCTTTAAGAACCATGTAATTAGTTAAAAACTAAAACATTTAAAACTTCATTCCTGCGCTTTGTTTTTTTATTGTATATAAAGTATATTATTTCTTTCGTAAAGCTTTTAAAACTTTTTGAAAGAAAGGTTTGTAGAAAGTAGTTACAGCTCTTGAAGAATGCGAAAGCCGAGGTCGCTGCCACGGTCGCAGATGCGGGGGTCGCGGCGGCCGCGAAAAGCAGATCGGCAGAGCCAGGCGCCGCCGAACCAGCAACCGCCGCGGAAGACCCGGACGGCACCATCTTCAACTTCCCACGCGCGGCCATCCGCAGGTGCGCCGTTGTAATCCCTATGCCAGCGATCTTGCACCCATTCCCAGACATTGCCGTGCATGTCATACAGTCCCCATGGATTAGGCTTCTTTTGGCCGACCGGATGCGCCTTACGTTCTGAATTGTCATTATACCACGCATACTTGCCAAGTTCTGATTTGTCATTACCGAATGAATATCCTGTGGTTGTGCCAGCCCTGCAGGCATATTCCCATTCTGCCTCAGATGGCAGCCGGTACTTGTCTGTGCCTTCTTTCTCGTTGAGCTTCTTGAGGAATTTCTGAACATCGTCCCATGAAACCTGCTCAACAGGCAGGTCATCGCCCTTGAAATAGGAAGGATTATCGCCCACAACCGCTTTCCATACACGCTGGGTCACAGGATAGGTGCCGAGATAAAACGGGTTGTTTATCTTCACCTTGTGTACAGGTTTTTCATCATTCCTTTCTTGCGACCCCATGTAAAACTCGCCCGCAGAGATCAGAGTGAATTTCATGCCGATGCTATTACCCTGTTTTGTTAATTTTTCCGGCTCTTCTATCAAAATATTCACCTTTTCCGGCTCTCTATCCTTTACTTCATTAGTCTTCTGGCCCGGTTGCACCGGGCGACAGAGAATGCCTGCAACAGCCTTCAGTAAATTATCAAACCCGGGATGTGGCAATTTTCCTACCCAGTCTTTGAGATCTGCTGCTTGAATTCGTCTGAATGCAAGGGGTATTTTCACATCATCAATCAAAACAGGAATAAGGATTCCCCTTTGCTTACCTTCGGATGCTTCTGTTTTACCCATTCTTTGGATACTGACGTTTTAGACCACAAAACAATTACGCATTTCGCGGCGTCTAAAGCTTCCTCAATAACAGTATCAAATGTCTCCCCAGGGAGAATGCTGCGATCCCACCAAACAGAAAAGCCTTGCTGTTTTAGAGCGTCTGCTATATCTTTTGCTTTGCCTCTATCCTCTTTAGCATAGCTAATGAATATGTCGCTCATTTCATACTTTCTCCTATTTTGCCATTTCTATTTCTACCATCCAAGCGCTATTTTCGATAGAAATCACCGCTTCGCATTCGCGGATGAATTTGTTACGTGCATCGGTATCGTTATCTACCTTTCCCTTAGATTCCCATAATACACGTAATCTTTCAAGTTTATTAGCAGTGGTTTGATAACTGATAATCAAATACTGATATCTTCCTGCATAAGCAAACGCTGTTATAGATGCTGCAATTGTAGCGATGACCGCGATCCATCCTGCGGTCCAACCAGTTAACCCAAGCGCACCTAAGACAATAGCAAAAACACCGAGCGAGAGACCTATGTTCTTATTGCGCCTCATCTTTCGTTTCAGTTCATCTGAACTTGGCGTGTAGAAATTATTGATCTGATCATTAACACGATTCTGAATATATTCCTCTACCGTCAAATCATCTGTCGGAAGATCTTTTTGCTTCTGTGCATCAGAAATAATCTCAGTAGGCAGGTCTTCAACCTTTTTTAGCAGTTCTACAGCATTTTCGATTAACTTTTCTTGCTTTTTGTCAGTATCATAGGGAGGCAAATTCGAACGAAACAGATATATTTCGGACTTAAGCGCCTCTGCCATGGAACGAGAACGGATCCAACGCTGTTCCTGATATGGATTTACGAGTTCTTTACCAAAGTAAGTAGCTAATCCTATGGCCGCCGCACTTGACAAACCCAGAATAAATGGCACCCAGCTCAAATTGGTGACGTCATTGAAACCCCATCGTATTGATTCCTGACAAAGAGTACCTAAGATCGCACCTGTTATGCCAAATATCAAAACGCGAAGACGCCATGCTGTTAATTCTGCTTTCCGTTTACGTGATGAAAGAGCATATTCGCGGTATTTTCCCCATACATACGCTAAGGCGGAATTTGATTTATCCTGATTAGATGTGAGTTCACTCATAGCATAGCCTCCAGCTCCTCCACCTCATTGTCCCGCCGGTGATACCCCATCTGCTCGATCATTTCCCTGGCGATAGCCAGGTGCTCCCGCGCCTTATCCTCATCCCCCTTAGCCAGGTACAGCCGTGCATATTCCAGATGGCAATCTGCCTGATGCAGCCCCATCTCCCCGCGTTCTGCAATGGTCATGGCCTCTTCAATATCACGCTGCGCCTTATCGAATTCACCTTGCGCACTGTACATGTACAGCTCCGCCATGGCAAATAAGCCGTGAGGAATGTAATTCTGGTTCCCTGACTGCCGCAACCCGTCCACCGCCTGGTTCAGGTGCTCTCTCGCCTGAGTGAAGTCTTGGCTGCCCTCTTGTAGGGTTTGGAGGAGATGTGCTCTTCCAAGGGAGAGGTATTCAAGGGCAACATCAAGAAGGGAATCTGATGGTTGGCATGTTTTAATCATCCATTCTGCCCGACTCATCACTTCCAGATACTTCCCCTGGCTCAGCAGCAGGTCACAGTACCGAAACCCCGGTAATGAATACAGTAGGGGATCATCAAACGGATTCTCTTTTTGCATCTCCTCAGCTTCATTGAAAAAAGATTCGGCATCGGACTGACTGCCAGCTTGGTGCAGGGCATCTGCCAGAGTCGTCCGCTTGCTTATTCGCTGAAAAGCATCGCCACTGCGGTCGGCAAGGTCAACGCTCTGAGTGGCGTACTCCCTGGCATGGCTAATGTCGCCAATGGTCAGGTAAAGTTCGCTGAGGTTGCCGGCTGATATGGCAGCACCCTTCCACTCTTCTATCGCAATCCTACTCTCTAAAGCGGCTTGCATTGGCTGAACTGCCTCGTTCAGACGGCCAAGCGTCCAGAGACAAAAGCCAGCCTGGTTCAGGACAAAGCCTTTATCAGTTTCAGTAAGCTCAAGCATTGGCTTGTCCCAGCGTGAATAAAAGAACCCGGAGATTGTAACCAGATCAGCACCAATTGCTCCAAGCTTTTTAGTATTGAAAAACTCAATCCCTCTTTGAATCCGTTGCCGGTATACCTTCATCGCTTCCTGGTACCTGCCTGCCTGGCAGCCGTGAGCAACTGCAGAGTAGAGTGGACTCATCTCTTCGATGGTATCGGGATATTCCTTGGCCTGATTCTTAAAGTATTCGTATAATCTGTAGTGAGCCCCTTTCCATGCTTCAGTGTTATTCTGCTTGAGTTCATCACCAAAATGTTCCCGTATGAGCGGGTGGCAATCCAGGGTATCTGGCATGACTGGATCTTCATTTGCCAGCAGACCTGCCTTTCTCAGGTTATTGAGTGCGAACTGCCAGTCCTCAAGTGACAAATCCGTCAGCTTTGTGGTCAGCCCTTTAATGGGTGGGTCGGCTCTCAGCACCTCAATTGCGCCACCCTCGGCGGGTCTGTCGAAGAGCCCCATAATACGTAAAATATCCAGTTCGGGTTGGTCTTTGAACCATACTTCGTAGGACTCCATGACCCGTCTGGCATGACCGCCATACTTGTTCTCTTTTGTCAACTTTGCAATGCGATCACGTTTTCGAACATCGCCTTTATACACTATGGAAAGGTAGGTGCCCAGCAGCATCAGGGCAAGCGCATGACCATCGAATTCACGAACAGCTTGCTCGAGCTCATCATCTGCTCCTTTTACGCTCAAATACTTGAGAAGCTCCATACCTGCTTCATCAGAGAGATGTTCAAGATGTGAGTTCGCTACTGTTGTGCCAGTGAAATCTTTGAGATCATCCACATCCAGTCGGGTGGTAATGACACAGAGCCCGGGGTTGTAATTTGCCAGCTCCCGAACTAAAGATTGAAGACCTGGATCCCTGATACGGCCTTCCTTTTCACTGAAGGGATGCTGCAGCGGCTCCAGACCGTCTAAAATGAGCAGCGTCTTCTGTTTCCTGATATAATCTGCCAGTCGCTCACCCTTTTCCCAGGGTGATCCTGCGTCTGGTTCTAAATCGCCGAACCACTTCAATGCAGATGCAATGAATTGGTCAGCAGATGCCTGTTTGCCTTCTGCTGCTCCCTGGCTGTAAAAGGACCAGCCGAATATGCGCTCAGCACCGCGGAAGTTGTCCGGGCGCATTTTACTCAGCCAGGAGTTGACCAGGGCTGTCTTGCCTACACCGCCCCATGCAACAAAACAAATAATATTTGTCCCTGTATTGTTCCAGGCTTTATCCAGCATTTTCAATTCTTTGTCACGGCCAAAGAGTTCGGGATTGGTGGAGGGCAGTTTGGCAAGTGATATTTTTTGGGGACCTAATGGTATGTACCCTTCCTTTTTGGGCATCTCCACTGTAGGCCCAATGATGTCAGCAATCTCATCAGCAATCGCCGTTAGGTCGGTTTCAATCTGGAATTCGCTCCCACCCTGGATGGGTCTACCCTCTTTTGGCCGAAGATTCATTCGAGCAAGCCATTTAACATGTTTCCAGGCACAGGGTTTGATGATAACAGGATAGATGCGAAGCCCTTCCTTATCCCGGCGCTCCAGCAGGCTAGGTATCTCTTTACTAAGGATGAATTTAGAGGTGAGAAAATCGGCGGAGACCAGTAGAACAGCCACGCTGGCTTTTGCAATAGCTTCCTCAATTTTCTGGTACCAGTTTCCACCTGCACCAATGCGGCGATCGTCCCATAGATCGAGAAGACCCTCCTGCTGCAGTACACCCAGATGAGTCACCAGGCGGTCTTTCCAAACTTCGTCCTTATGACAGTAGCTGATGAAAACAGTGGGGCTGGTCATAGTATGGTTTCCCTATGTGCTTCCGGTTTATTAATTGTATAATAAAATAAAATATTTGGAATTATATATTTATATGGATTATTATTCTTACCAATTAATTATCCTGATCTAAAAGGGGGTGCACCAGACACCGATATGCCAAAGAGAAGCAATAAAACATCTGGACCGCATAGATGTTGAAGAAGTTTGGGACCGCTCCGGACGAACGAGAACATGAACAAGAAAATACTGCTTCTTCAGAACTGATGGCAAGCGCGAATTTATAGAAGCTGCTTTCTGTCCAGAATGCAATTCAAATAATGTCGTATTCGACATCACTCATGACGCACTGATAAAGGCATTAAGGAAAATAAACAAAGACCTTTTTATGTGAGACAGTGATAAGGTCTTTATATCAACATCATGGCGAAGAAGAGTCTGCAAAGATACTTAGCAAAAATCGGAAAAGAGTTTGATGTAGTCTTAACCGAAGAGAATTACAAAGAGGTAATACTGGAAGAAGTAGAATCTCCTCCCGCTCTTTTAGATTACTTAAGAGACTACATGGAAAAGAACGAACCCACACTCGAATGGGGCTGCTTAATGTTTTTATTTATAAAAGCAGACGAAGAAAAATATGTCCCGGACATAGAAATGTATTATAAGTTACTGGCGAGATACCCTCCCAACTGGTTTACCGAAGTCGGGATGGCAGAATTACAACTCCGCTACTACGGTAATATATTCAAAGCACGGGATGGATTCTTTAAGGGTTTGGAATTGAGACCCGATAATGCTCACTGCCATTATAACCTAGGTTACATATATCATCTTTTAGGTGTGTTTAACAAATCTTTTGAGCATTATGAAAAGGCGGTTATCAATCATCAAACCGCAAATAAACCGAAGGAACTAAAAGCGAGGTCTTTATATAATCTCGCGGTTATCAAAATAAGCGTGGAACGCGATTATGAAGAAGTGGAAAGGCATTTAAAAGAAGCACTGGCGGCAATGCCACGGTATCCAGAAGCAAAACGTGCTTTGAAGCAACTAAGGCGGTGGAAGTGAGAGAAAATGAGGAGGGGAATAGCCAGCGGAGATGGGGAATCCGGGACCCTGCAACACTTCAATTTCTCGTTTCCAACAAAAGAAAGTGCAGAGAAGGTTGGTTTAATACAGATTGAATGCTATTTAAACATACCTGCCACAGAATTAAATAATAGAACACCTTATGAGGATGTCGTGCTAAATAAAAGCGCTACAAATTTCTTCAACACATTCCCGGTAATAAAGGAAGCACCCCTTTTTGAGTACTATCAACAGATACTGTCGTTAAGTGAAAAGGAATTCGCATATAAATCCGTATATTCCAAAACGGGCGGTGTTTTGAATATTTTCAACCCCCAAATAAGAGAAAGCATGGATTCTGAGTTGAAAACGTTGTTTAGTCGTTGTGAAGAGGAGAAAGAAGCTATAAGGCTATGGAAAGACAGACCTTCGGAATTATGGAGTAATTTACCACCAAAATTAGTATGGGCAGGTGGAGGGAAGATAGAACGGGAACTCATTCTTGATTTCTCCCAGTATTTAACACGTATGGTGCGGCGTAAAGAGTTTGATACTCGGGGCGATGCGTTAATAACCGCAATACAGCATCTGAGGGTATGGCAATTCCAACCAAATGAAATTTGTTCTGGAATGGCACCAATAAATGCTATTATTAAGGAGAGGGAAGAGATATATGAGCGAAAAAGCGCATTTTTTAAAGAAAATCACATTGAGTGCGATTTCGTTTAGGATGACAATAATCATTGTCCAAAAGATAGCATAATAGACAGAAATTTATGGTAAAAGTCTTGGGTCACCGGGGCTGTGCAGGCATAGAGCCTGAGAACACGATTAGGGCTTTTAAGAGAGCAATGAATTTAGGTGTGGATTTTATCGAACTGGATGTGAGGATGAGCAAGGATAAGAAATTGGTAGTCATACATGATGATAAGGTGAATAGAACAACAAATAGTAACGGCTACGTAAGGGACCTTACTTTTGAGGAGATGAGAAAATTAGATGCTGGAAAAGGCGAGAAGATTCCATCCCTGGAGGAAGCAGTAGATTTATTAAAGAAAGGAAAGCAAAGGATTGCAATTGAGATAAAGGAACCAGATACCTTGGAAGGGATATTAAAGATTGTAACGAAA
>JAUWND010000068.1 GCA_030612835.1 Candidatus Methanophagales archaeon
AGGAAGAGCTATAATTGGGATCAATTCAATCGTTTTCTCTCTTTTAATCCATTGCCAAAACCGAAGATATATCATTTCTATGCCCTATCCAAACAAAAGTAGAGGATGCACTCCTGCAGAGCCGGATGAGGGAAACCTTCATGTCCGGTTGTGTGAGGGGGCTAATAGAACCCGCGGAGCAAATACTCCAATAGGTGGGGGGCTATGAGCCCTACGCGACGGCGCCAAAATGTCAAAGTTGTGGAAGAAAAACGACACTCGCGTGGTATGAGTTTAGCAAGGGACCACCAACAGAAAACGAAGTTTTTGGATGTAAATTAGTCGTATATAAAGTATAACTACCTCCTATTTAATTTAGGACGCAGATTTACACTGATTTACACTGATTTATTTAAGTGTAACATTGTTGATCTTTTCATCTGTGTCAATCTGCGTTAATCCGTGTCTATAGTCTATTTCCTTGTGGAAATCTGTGTAATCTTGTGGTTATAAGAAGTAGCTAAACAGATACAAATGTTTTAACCTTCTCAGGATATAACTTTTTCGCTGCTGATATGATCTTTTCTATCCCGCCCCCTACCTCTATCTCGTCCTTGTTCAGCATAAACGGCTCATCCAGTGTTATCTTCGCTTTATCAAGCACCAATGTTGACCAGCTAACACTGCTCACTTGCGTACTATATCGTTTCAATACTTCAGCCTTAAAAAAATCGCGCGTTTGCTCGGGTGCATTACGAAGTGCATATCTTACCCTATCAGGAAACGAAGACCAATTCACATGCGGTAATTTGCTCTTTGCGAATGCCATTGAATCGGCGGGATTGAAAAGGCAGGCACTACTGCCCTTCTTGCCTTCTATGTATTCCAGCACGCTTTCATCCAATAAGGCATACTGGTTACATATGCTTATTCCTTCCAAAGCGCTTTTGGGTTCATAATTCACAAGCAGCGCCAATTTCGTTACCCAGTCTATGCCATCCACATACTTCTCCATGTGCCGAGCCTCTAAATCGTATAACAGTTCCTTAAATCCTTTCAGCCCGAGTTCATCCCACTTCCCAAGTTCCACACCACTAAATTCATGCATCTGCTCTATCGCACCCAAATAGAACTGTAATATGGATACTGCATCGGTCACCTCACCGCTCTTCAATTTTAGCTGCCACTTGCATTCTTGTGTATCCAATGACAGTTTCTTAAACGCACTCACAGGATCCTCTATCTCCGGTGCATTGTCTAAGAACCCGGACTCAAAGGCGCAAATCACCTGCGCTTGTACTATATCGCGTAAGAAAATCGCATATTCCGACCGAAGGGCTTCGTAATGGATGTCATGCAGTCGCCAGTACCGATGCGCAGCATGGGGCTGGTCTCTCGTATTCAATATGCCTCGCTCGTGGGTAGTGGAAAGCGAAGATTTGTGGACTACAAACATCGCCCGTGGCGAAATTACGAACTTCACGCTTCCCTTACTAATCGTGTCGCCAGAAACAACATCGCCTGACCCGGCAAACAAAATTCTCGTGATTATCCATGGTATTAATGCCTTTTCTACTCGACTCCAATCTTTGCACGCTTCCCTTTTGGTTATTATATTGCCATGCGTAGCGTACGTATTGGTCTTTATCCTTCTCTTCTTCCCTTTCTCCTTCCACCCACCGAGAGAACTAAAGAAGTTGGCGACGTTATTCTTATGGATGCGCACTTCCTTCTTTAACGCCAAACTCGCCTCCCGTGAGCCTACATAGGCATATATCTCTGATGCCTTATCATATGCCACTGCGTCAAAAGGATTGTTATATGACGGTGTCGCTATTTCGAGATGGCCCAGATCGTTATAAATACGACTGCCGTTTTCTCCGTATGACGACAATATTCGCGATTCGTGCACTTCTTGCGTGATCTCCATAACCACGTCCCACGTGACATCACGAGAGAATTTCCCGCGTTTTATCCCTTGTATCGCAGCATTAACGAGCAAGGACGGATTTAAACCCAATTTCGCACTCACTGGGTATTCCTGTTCTATGCCTCTTATCTTATTCTCTGTACCTGCGCCCTTCATCCGCTCACTCATTAATCTTTAATATGCATTCTGCTACTATAACAGTTTTTCCTCTAGGGCATTCACAAATAATAATTTACCAGAACGGTACTAACATTTTCCAAGGATTTTTAAGACACAGATTAACGCAGATTAACACAGATTTAAACTATTTACTGGGAGTTCCGCTATATCTGATCGCCCCCCTTCTCGCTCTGCTTTATCTCTTCTATCTTCTTTCTTATTGACTCATCATCCCAGCCATCAAGTTCATCAAACCGATAAGTTTTGTTATTAGAATACAACAAATAATCCAAGTATGGGTTTCTTACGATTCTATTCCTTATTTCCCGGCTTAGCTCCGCCTCCCAGCCCCTTATGTCTTCCTCTTCTGCAAGTAGCCGCACAAGAACCTGTCTTGATCCTTCACCTCTACCCTGCTCTTGGAAAAAGACCACTACCGCACTGGGCATCCTCGCCAGTTCAGGATACCGCTCAAACAGCCGCGCATATTCATCACTGCTCGGTCGGCCAATGTCGATCTTCACATTTGGCTCATTATTTATTGTTATCTTATTCCAGCTCAGTGCCGCATTCTTGAATTCCGATGCGAGTTTCACCCTTAGCTCAGCTCTTGAATCCTTCGGTGGATATAGCATTGCTTCACCTATATCATCATCCGTCAGTATTCGTTCCACCCCTATCTTATCCGCTACACTCTCGTATAGGTCAGAATCACAGAGATTGGTGAACTCAAAAGAAGCAGCTATCTCTTTCTCTTCTATACCTTCCATCATGTACTTGCTCCGGTAATCGAATTTACCCTTTGGTATATGTTTATAATCGAACTCGTCCAACTCATTCTTTATCACCCATAACTTCATCACCCATTCTATACGACGAAGAACATATGGGTCCTCTAGCAGGCCCTGATCAAACTTGGCACAAATACGCTTAAACGTGTCCAAACAGTATTTATCCCAATAAGACACTTCTCGCTCCTCAAACAACTCCTCTATCGCCGCAATATAATAACTCATAATATAATCTGTGACTGACTGCGTCCGACCATTCATTAGTCGTATTCTCCAGTCCCCTCTTATGTTCTCGGAAATATCTTTAAATGTTTGTAGTGGGTTCCTGATCTCTTCCACATGCGTAATTTTCCCCGATTCTATTGCATCTATTACGTATGATGTAATAGCATTGTTGAGCAGCCTTGTGACCTCAGAACGAACTCCTTCGCCTGATGTTACATGCACACGATATGTATCCTTTGTGCTCAATGGCTCATCCCGCAGGGATAATATCGGCCACTGCGAAGGTGATTCGGTGAGTACCCTCTTGGAGACCATCGCTTTTGGCGATACGACATATTTTATCGTTTCTTTATCGGCCACATAGCCGCCCGCGCCAAAGAATATCTTTCGAAGCACTAAAAACGGGATGAGCAGGTTCTCTTTACCTACATATTTCTTCCGCTCTACGATATATGATTCGTGTGTGCCACGGCTATACCGCTTGTCTATCTCCACGTTTGCTTTCCAACATTGGATATATGAACTACAATTCACACTTTGCTTCCGCTTCTCCATGTATTTCTCGTTCGCTTTCTCCACGCCGATCTGCATATACAACTCCGCTGCTTTGTCATATTTTAGCACTTCAAATGCGTTTCTACATTCTGGCGTGGCTATCTCTAAGTGACCGCCGGTGCATATGTAAATCCGTGAGCCATTACGCAAAAAGCCATCGTTCCGCCTACGCATCTTCGAGCAGATCGCTTTCGAGCCGTCGAAAAAGGCATACTGCTCGAGTGCATGGATCACTTCATCTACATGATAAAACCTTGCGTATCTGTACAAGTTAGGCGATTCCGAACTTATTCCCACTCTGAATTCATGCTCTAAGCCCTGCCATCTGTTCAAATCCACCCGTTCCATTTTTTTTGGGGGCTCGAATTAAAAATGCATTCCTGTTTCTTCCTCTGGCAGCTCTTCATAGCCGGACGCAATCATCTCTTCGGCCCTTCTCTGCACGAACTTATCAAACCCTTCTTTTAAGTGCCGCATGCTCACACCTATCTCGTCTACATGTTTATATCTCTTCTGTAACTCTTCTGCCTTACTTCCTGCATCTAATATCGACTCAAGCCCTTCCTTATCCCACATAGCCCTTAGCTCTTCATCTTTTATTGTCCCTTTCTTCAGCATCAACATTGTTCGCTCCTCTAATGCCTTATCTTGCGCATAGCCGAATATCTGCGCGATGAACCGCCCGGTTATTGTGTCCTCTCGCTTTATCCGCCCTATCTCTGTCTCAACAAGAGTATTACCGTACATGTATCCGACAATCTCATTCACCAGATATGTCCTTGTTGCCTCATCTCCGCCCTTCTCCTTTACCAGATGGTAATCGAGGGGGAGCGTATTTGCATAAATGGAAGCGATGGAATATGCCGCTTCTTTATCGGGCTGTGAAACTTCAATTATTTTGTCAAATCTCGATCGGAATGCAGAATCAATAAGGTGCAGCCTGTTCGTTGCGCCTATCACAGTAAGGTGCGGATGTAGGGCATGAAACCCATCTAAAATGTCCAGTAATTGTCCCGTAACTCTTTCGGGTGCACCCGAGGACCCAGAATACATACCCCTTTCCTGTGCTAATGCGTCTATCTCATCAAAGAAGATCACACCATAGTCATTCTCACCCTCCTCTAATTTATCATTTGCCGCCTTAAACACCAGCCGCACATTCTTCTCGGACTCGCCGAGCCACATACTGAAAAGCTCGCCTGCACCCACCTTTATAAATTCACAGTTGGGTAATGCCGATGCTAACGCCTTTGCACACATCGTCTTTCCACATCCCGGTGGACCATACATCAGTATCCTTCTGGAAGATTCACCGTATTTTGTGTAATCATCAGGATTTACCATTGGAAGAATAATGCTCTTTATTAATTCCTGCTTTACCTCTTTTAAACCGCCAATATCATTAAAGCTCGCGCCAGGTCTCTTCGTGACTTCATAGCGTGAATATTCCTTTGCTCTATAAGTCCGCCTTATATCAAACGTTCCTGGAAGAAGACCTACTTTCATACCTTCTCTTAGCTTTTCCTTCTCTTCTTCGCCCAGCCGCTTATATAACCTGCCGCGGCCCTTTCCTATTGATATTTCGGCTACCCAGCCATCGTCATCTTCGTCCTTTATCAGCTCTTCTACCTCTCCGACCTCTAAATCCACCCGCCGGTCATACCCCTTTGTGATGCCTATTGTAAACCCACTGGGGTTATTCCTATCAGGGATGCGACCTATGAATACATATTCACCCTCTTGTAGCGCCTCTATCTCTTCCGCAGCAAGCGTTCCGTAGGGCAAAGCTTTTAAAGCGCCATTCAAATTCACAATTGCGCTGTCTTCTAGTTTCTCAATTACGAACCCACAGTCTAAAGGTGGTGACCTTGATTTTGAAACGAGCTTCTCTAAATCAGCTTTATACGCTTCTGTCTCTTCATATTTGCGCCTTAATCTCCGATACTCGCTCTCTAATCGCTCATACTCGTATCTTGGTATATAGTCTTCCGTCTCCATACTTATCTCCATTAAAAGATATAACGTGATGTGATAAAAAACTTCTCGTTAAACGAGAAAGCTTCACCAAAGAAATTGGTTTTTTAAAATGCTATATAATCTATCATTCAATTATATATATATTATTGACGCATGGCAATTTGTAGCAAATACGTGGCTCAAATCAAAACCGTATCGACATACATAAACTATATAATAAGATGAAAGAAGAGAAGAGAAGGATACAACTTACTGGTGGTTCGACTTTTACGGTCTCGCTACCTATAAAATGGGCAAAGGAAGTAGGTATAAAGCAAGGCGATGAACTCTCTTTGGTTCAGCGTAGTGACAACTCGCTTATTGTAACTCCCGTGAAAGATAAGAAAGAGCAGATAAAAAGCGCTGAACTCGTTCTATCAGAACAAGAAAGCTTTGAGGGGAACTTTAGGTGTATCATCGCCCATTACCTCGTTGGATATGACATAGTAAAGCTTTTGTTCCCTGACGGTTTTGGCGCGGATGAAAGGAAGCGAATAAAGGAGGAAGTGAGAAAGAGACTTATAGGTATGGAGATCGTTGGTGAATCTGCAGGGGAAATAGTGCTCAAGAGTTTCTTGAAATACGAAGACTTTACGCTACGCGATGCGATACGTAGTATGTCCAAGATAATATTGTCAATGCAAGAAGATGCGATCACTTCTCTTGATAAACGCGATCCGAACCTTGCGGCTGATGTCGTAGAGCGAGATAACGAGATAGACCGATTTTATTTGCTGATTGTGAGGCAGCTTAAGGCTGCGATGAACGACTCCGAGCTTGCGAAGAAAATAGGCGTGGGCCGACAGCGCGATAGCCTGGGTTACAGAATAATAGTGAAGAGCATGGAGCGGATCGGGGACCATGTAGAGAACATAGCAAAGAATTCTATGATGATGACATTACCTGCGGGATTTAACTGCTTGGACGGCATAAAAGAGGTGGGTATTTCCGCTAAAAATCTGTTCATTAAGACGTTAGCTTCACTATCTGATCTGGATATAGAAAAGGCAAATGACGCGATAAAAGATGCTAATATCCTGACTGATGCAGTTGAAGCGATAAATGAGCGAATCCTTGCAGAAGAATGGAGTGTCAACGACAAAATACACACTCTTTCTATCTTGGTGAGTTTAGGCAGGATAGCGAAGTATTGTGAGGATATAGCAGAAGTAACAATAAATATGGGTGTAAGTGTAGCCGGGGAATTGAGGCTTTAATTTAAGGAAGATAAAAACAAAAAAATAAGAAAAATGAGTGAAGTTTTAAACTTCACTCCGTGACCTGTTCCGCTTCTACACTCGCGCCTTCTTCCGGTTCAGGAGCCTCACCAGCAGGTGCTTCTGCTGCCTCTACAACACTCTCAAGCTCAACAATTTGCAGGCCTCGCTCCGTCAACGCTTCTATCTGCGCGTATACCTGTCTGTCACGATAATGCTTCATCGTCGCCGCTCCCGAAGGACATACGGAATTACAGCCACCACAGCCCTTACAAACCGCTTCATTAACCGTCATCACCTGCATCACCTCGTCAAGCTCGAGTGCACCGTACGGGCAGACCTCTGCACAAGTCCCGCACCCTATGCAAATCTCTTCGTTTATCTGCGATATCGCGGGTTCTATCTTCGCCTTCAACTGTACCAAATATAGTAGGGAACCAGAAGCTGTCGCTTTGCCCTGTGCTATACTATCGGTTATATCTTTCGGACTCGCACAGCATCCCGCAATAAAAATACCATCGGTTGCTGTATCCACCGGTCTGAGTTTTGGATGTGCCTCCATCAAGAATCCATCAACAGATTTAGATAACTTTAGCATATCTATTATGCTATCCACACCCTTATTGGGCTTCAATCCCATACCAAGCACGACCATGTCTGCTTCCGTCTCATACGGCTCGCCAAGCAGCGTGTTCTCGGCACGTATTACCACTCTGTCACTGCCCGGTTTCTTATATATCTCACCGGGAAGTCCTCTCATATACAAAACACCACTCTGCTTTACATCACCATAAAACTCCTCAAAGCCTTTGCCAAACGCTCTTATGTCCTGGAAAGTCACTGTTACGTTCGCATCAGGTAGTTGCTCCTTCGCTAAGTACGCCTGTTTCGCCAGGTACATGCAGCATACCCTTGAGCAGTATTCATTACCCACTTGCTTATTCCTTGACCCGACACAACTTATAAAGACAATATCTTTTACCTCTTTCCCGTTTAGCTCTATCTTGCCACCCGTAGGACCACTTGGAGCTAATAGCCGCTCAAACTCTAAGCTCGTAATTACATTTGGATACACACCATACTTGTATTCCGCTGATACTCGCGGGTCCACGAGGTCATACCCAGTTGCTACTATAACCGTTCCAACGGTTAACTCCTCGATCTTATCTTTCTGCTCGAAATCTATTGCGCCCGGACATGCCGCCATGCAAGGTGGTACTGCTTTACCTTCCTTTATAGTTTCCAGCGTTGCATCGCCACACTTACCCTCTTTTAGCAGCAAGCAATTTTCCGCATCTATCGTGTAAGCAGGCGGAACCGCAAACGGGAACGGTATGTAAATTGCACTTCTCGTACTCAAACCCTCGTTGAATTCATCTGGTATATCCTTCACCGGGCATGCTTCTATACAAGGCGTACAATCCTTGCATTTATCCATATCTATGTATCGCGGCTTCCGCTTTACCTTTACGTCATAATTCCCGATATAGCCACCTATCTCTACAACCTCGGAATAATCCATTAGATTTATGTTCGGATGCGCACCCACTTCTATCATTCGCGGCGTCAAAAGAGAAGTCGCACGCTCGAGAGTGGGGAAAAACCTGCTTAATTGTGCTACATGTCCACCAATAGACGGCTCTTTCTCCACCAGATGCACCTTGTAGCCACCATTCGCAATATCCAATGCTGCGTACATCCCGGTTACGCCGCCGCCAATCACCAGCGTTTCCGGTGTTACTTCCACTTCCCGCTCCTCTATTGACTCCAATAAGGCACTTCGCGCAACCGCGCTACTTACCAATTCCTTCGCCTTCTCCAACGCTAGTTCCCGATAGTCCATATTTGGCCAACTGCAATGTTCCCTTATGTTCGCCATTTCGTAGTAAAAAGGGTTCAGTCCTGAATCAGAACAGGTCTTTCTGAAAGTAGGTTCGTGCATCCTCGGAGAACAGGAAGCCACTATCACCCTGTTGACCCTACCCGCTGCAAGGTCTTTTCTTATTAGATCTTGTCCCGGGTCCGAGCACAGAAAAATATAGTGCCGTGCAAGAACAACATTTGGTAACGCCGCTGCATACTTCATTATTTTCGTTACATCCAATACCATCTTTATGTTTATCCCACAATGGCAAACATAAACGCCGATCCTGGGTGCGTCCTCCGGTGCTCCAGCCGCGACACCTTCTACATATCCCTCCATCGGGATCTTTGTATAATCATATTCTTCTTCTGCCATTTTTTATCTCCTTTTTATGCTCCTATCTTCTCCGCCATCTCTATTAACGAGTTACTCCCTATGCACATCTCTTCATCTATCTCTGCTACCGAAGGTCTTATTTTCGCTTTTCCTCTGGCTAATAGAGCAAGAATAGCACCAGCCGCTGCCTTTGCTTGTGCAACGCTGTCAGGAATATCTTTTGGGCCCTGAGCGCATCCGGTAACAAAAACACCTTCTACCTCTGTATCCACGGGTCTGAACTTTGGATGTGCCTCCTTTGCAAAATTGTCGGACGTCAACGAGACACCAAGCATTTCCAATAACTTCTCACTGCCCTCACTTGGTTTCAACCCTATGCCAAGAACTATGAGGTCTGCTTCGAGCTCAATAGGCTCGCCAAGCATTGTGTCTTCCGCTCGCACTATGACCCTATCACTGCCCGGTTTCTTGTATATCTCGGATGCAAGTCCCCTTCGATAACTGAGACCTTCGCCTTTCACTCTGTCATAAAACTCCTCAAATCCTTTCCCAAATGCCCGCACATCTTGATATAAAACTGTTATGTTGCAGTCCAGAACTTTCTCTTGTAGCAAATGCGCCTGTTTCGCTAAATACATGCAACATACACGAGAGCAGTATTCATACCCCGTCTGCGAGTTCCTCGAACCAACACAAGACAAGAATACTGCATCTTTTGGCTCTGGCATACCTGCCACATTTATCTTACCCATTGTGGGTCCACTCGCAGATGAGTAGCGTTCAAACTCCAGGCCGTGTACTACGTTTGGATACACGCCATACTTGTATTCCGGCATACACTCCGGCTCAATGACATCAAAACCAGTTGCAACTATAATCCCGCCAACATTCAACTCCACTATCTCATCTTCCATATCATGATGTATACAGTTTGGACCACATGCCAGAACACAGGGTGGCGCTTCATCTTTGGTTATTTCTTCTCCCCTCTCTCGCTTTTTCACTGCTTCTATCGTGCTCTCAAGCGTTGCTTTTCCACATTTACCCTTCTTTATCATCAAACAAGTCTCGCCATCTATGGTATAAGCAGCGGGAATTGCAAAAGGGAAAGGTCTATATATTGGTCCTCTCTTCATTAATCCTAAATCAAATTCGTTTGGAAACCGCCCCTTCAGTCTACAAGCATCTTCGCACATCATGCAGCCGGTGCATATCGTTTCATCAACGTATTTCGCATTCTTCTTTACCTTCACTTTGAAATTGCCCACAGAGCCTTCCACGCCGATTACCTCTGAACAACTCATCAGGTTTATGTTCGGATTAACACCAACATCCACCAGTCTTGGCGTTAAAATACAGGCAGAACAATCAAGCGTTGGAAAAGTCTTATCAAGCTGTGCCATGTGTCCACCAATGGAAGGTAATCTTTCCACTAGATGCACCTTGAACCCGGCATCTGCGATGTCCAATGCAGCATACATACCCGCTATTCCGCCACCTATCACTAACGCTTCTGGAACCACATCCACATCCGTCTCTTCTATCTTCTCTAAAAGCGATTTTTCAACCGTATCTTTTATTGATTCCATCAGGTGTCTGGTCGCCTCTATCTTTTTCGTCCCCGACTTATCCTTAGCCTTCTCTGCCTCTTTTACCTCTTCTGCGCCTTCTACTTCTTTTACCTCTTCTGCTTCTTTTACTTCTTCTTCATCAGTTTCAGCTTCAGTTGCCATACCTCTTTCACCCCTGCTGAATAATCTGTTACAATCAATATATAAATTTTTTGGTTTTTTCCTTCCGTATTCGTAATTCGTAATTCCTAATTCGTAATTCCGTGACTATGGCGTCAGCCGCCTCCTATCACGTGGAAAAAGCACCACATCCCTTATGTTTTCTACCTCTAGCATGCTCATTAACAGCCTTTCAACGCCGAGACCCCAGCCGGCATGCGGCGGCATACCATAACGGAAAGCGTCAAGATAAAACTCGAAACTATCCGCGCCCAGCCCTTTTGATTCTATCTGCCTCTTCAATAACTCGTATGAATGGACACGCTGTGAGCCCGAAGAGAGCTCTAATCGCGGATGCATCAGGTCAAACGCATTGCAGATGCCTTCCGCCGCAGGCTGTGCATAAAAAGGCTTTATCGCACATGGCCAATCGGTAATGAAATATAGTTCGCCCATTATCTTGCCCAGGGTACGCTCAGCGGAAGTGCCGAGGTCTTCACCCCACTCTATCTGCTCCCCCTCTCCGGAAAGTAGTTCTATTGCTTCATCATAGGTTATACGCCTGAACGGTATCGCCGGAACTTCCAGCTTTACATTCAGTTTAGCTAAGCCCGGATAATCTACAACCCTTGAATATACAAACGCAATAAGCTCCTCTAATAGCGCCATTACTTCCTTGTCCGACACAAATGCGAGTTCTACATCCACCGATGTCGCTTCGTTAAGGTGCCTCGTAGTGTCATGCTCCTCAGCGCGGAATATAGGCGCTATCTCATATACGCGGTCAAACCCGGAAGCCATGAGTATCTGTTTGTAAAGTTGTGGGCTCTGATTTAAGAACGCTTCACGCTCGAAATACGATATTGGGAATAGCGCGGTGCCGCCTTCTGTCGCGGCACTTACTATCTTTGGTGTGTTTATCTCTATAAGCCCTCGCTCATCAAAGAACTCTCGTATCGTTCTAAGCGTCAAACTACGAATTATAAAGATGTGTTTTGTTCGCTCGGTTCTCAGGTCCATGAATCGCGCATCCAATCGGGTATCTAGCTCCGCGCCCACTTTTCCCGTGGTATCCAGAGGTAAAACCGGCGATGCCTCGCTTAGCACATCTATCTGCTGTGGTATTATTTCATATCCATTCGGCGCCTTCTTCTCGCTCTTTACTTCGCCCTCTACCACCACCACTGATTCACGAGGGACTCTTTTCACTTGTTCAAACAGCTCCGGCTCTACTTTCTTCTTGGGTAGTGTAATCTGAGCAAAACCGCTTATGTCGCGCACGATAAGGAAGAAGACGCCACCTAAATCCCGCTTCTCATGCACCCAGCCCGCTACGCTTACTCGTTCTCCGTCATCATCTGCGGTTATATCAGTTGCGTATTTCCGGTTCCACCTTTGCATATTCATTTCTTATATTCTATCCTAATGTAATTTGACAATGTCACATTTAATAAAGTGTCAATACCTGTTTAGCGAGAGATGTGCCACCTACATTTCTACGTCGTCAACGAGGCGTGTTTCCTCTTTCAGTAAATCTTTCATGCCTATTTCCCTCAAACTATCTGATATTGCCTTCGTTACATTGAGGTACCACGTCCTTATTTCATTGCCAAACTTGACCTCCACCCGTTCAACCCTGCCTAGGCCTTGCAACAGCATATCAGCACTTTCCCATGAATCCTCCTTGCCCGAAGCTTCTTTCAACTTCCATATAAGCGCAGATATTAGCCGATCTGCCAGCATGCAGAGTAACAAATATGCCCTTACCCGATCCTCAAGCCGATGACGAACAGGCTCAACCTCCTCCTGTGGCTTCAAGACACGAAA
>JAUWND010000171.1 GCA_030612835.1 Candidatus Methanophagales archaeon
GATTCGCACTAAGCAGGGGTTATTGGTATTCTATGAGGGATGTAAAACAGATGTTAATAAAAAGGAGGGGGTAAAATGGAAAAGAAGAAAAAAATTGCGTTGTTGGTTTGTATAGTTGCGGGGGTGGCAATTGCAGTAGCAGGCTGTATAAGCCTACCAGAAGAAGTTTCCAAGCAAGAGTTAGTAGTTGGCATGAGCACAGATGTTGATAACTGGTATTTGGACAAGTTTCCTTATGGCGATGCAAGATTTGTGTGGTCAGAGGTTTATGAGACTTTAGTGCGATTGGACACAGATTTGAAGATACAGCCAGGATTGGCGGAATACTGGGAAACCCCTGATGATGGAAGAACATGGGTATTCCATTTAAGGAAAGGGATTAAATTCCATGATGGAACACCATTTAATGCAACAGCAGTGGTATTTTCGTACAGTAATAAATCGTATGGTAGAAAAAGTTCGCTTAGGACGATAGATTATGTAGAACCCCAGGATGAATATAGTGTGAAATTTGTTTTAAAGCGACCTATGCCCCTACCATTTTATCTCACGCATGTAGCATGGCCAATTATGAGCCCCAGCTGTGTGGGCGAAAAAGGAGAGTTCGTAAAACCGATTGGAACAGGACCATTCAAATTTGAAAAGCAGGTAAAAGACCAAGAGATCGTACTTGTAAGAAACGAGGATTACTGGGGAAAGAAGCCAACTCTCGAGAAGGTCGTTTTTAAGGTAATTCCCGAGGCTTCAACACGGGTGATGGCGCTTGAAACCGGTGAAGTGGACATGATTCTAAAGGTACCGGAATTTGAGGTCTCGCGCTTGGAAGGAGAAGAGGGTATCACGGTATATAGAAAAATGACGACGTTCACTGATTACATCAAGTTTAACTGCAAAAGAGAGCCATTCGATGATCTTGATGTGAGGAGGGCCGTGGCATATACCCTTGACACTGAGCAAATGGTCAACACCGTTTTGGACAATGTTGGAATTGCTGCGAGGGGTCGACCATACTCGCCCATCATGATGTACTCGAAACCTGAACTCGAACTCTATGACTGTGATAAGGAAAAAGCCAAGAGCCTGCTGTTGAAGGCCGGATGGGAGGACACTGATGGAGATGGAATACGTGATAAAGATGGAAAGCCGCTCAAGGGGATTCTTCTGGTAGAAAGAGGTTCTTGGGCACCGCGTCACATTCCGATGAGCGAAGCTATCCAGGGAGCATTAAGGGAGGTGGGTATGGATGTGGAAATACAAGTTCTGGAAAGAGGTGCGATTCTGAACGTTTTAAAGGAAGGCCAATTTGACATGTGGCTTTACTCTGGATGTTACGTCTGGGGCAGCTATCCCAGGCACTTCTTTACACACCACTCTAATGCAACTCAAGGCTCCTGTGCTTCTCATTATGAAAGCGCAGAATATGACCGCCTCGTGGATTTAGCAGATATGACGGTGGATCCGAAGGAGCAAGAAAAGCTCTACCATGAGTTACAAGACTGGGTCGTTAGAGAGGTTCCGGCATTTTATCTGGTTCACGAAGAAAAGATTGTGGCAGCGAATTCATACGTAAAAGGTTATACCATCACAGCCGAAGACCCATGGCTCAATATCGAGGGCGTTTACCTGGAGGAGAAGAAATGAGCAAGAAACTGATTGCTTTGCTGATTTGTATAATCACGGGAGGAATCATAATAGGTGGCGTACTATTGGCGGAATGGGAAACTCCGTCAAAAGAAGTTCTCACGGGGGTTCCTCAAGAGATAGTTATTGGGATGGGAGAAGATATAAAAGGACTGGAGCCTGTTTATGGCTGCCCATGGGGAGCACCACTTCGCCTGATTTATGAGACGTTAGTAACGGAAGATGCTGACCTTAAAATTCAACCTTTATTAGCAGAGTCATGGGAGGTATCAGAAGACGGTAAAGTATGGACTTTTCACCTGAGGAAAGGAATAAAATTCCACGATGGCTCTCCATTCAATGCTTCTGCGGTGAAATTTTCTTTCAAATACAAACCTGCTCCATACCGTGCTCTTCTGCACTACACAAAATCAATAGATGCCATAGATGAATACACAGTTAAATTCGTTTTAAATAAGCCTTATGCACCACTATTAAGGGATGTCAGTTCAGCTCCAATAATGAGCCCAACAGCCGTAGATGAAAATGGAGACTTCAAATCACCAATCGGGACAGGTCCATTCAAACTCGATGAGTGGGTCAAGAGCCAAAAAATTGTGCTGGTAAAGAATGAAAATTATTGGAGGGAGTCACCAAAATTAGAAGTAGTAACCTTTAAAATAATCCC
This sequence comes from Candidatus Methanophagales archaeon, assembly GCA_030612835.1. Taxonomy (GTDB): domain Archaea; phylum Halobacteriota; class Syntropharchaeia; order Alkanophagales; family Methanospirareceae; genus Methanophaga. Next base: position 2,309 of record JAUWND010000171.1, read on the forward strand.
TGATTCCTCCGCAAGAGCTATGGCTTTAGAAACAGGGGAAATAGACCTGACCGGTCATATGGCTGGTAGAAGTGCATTATACGTTTCAGACATACCTGGGCTGAAAGAAAAAACGGAAATAAAAATAGTTGAAGGATATACACAGCCCTGCGTGAATTGGATTCAGTTCAATACTGAAAAAGAACCATTCGGCGATTTAAAAGTGAGAAAAGCCGTTTATTATGGCATTGATACTCAAAAAATGGTCACCTCTGTATTAGGTGAGACTGCAACTCCGTTATTAAAGGGACCTTTGTCAATGTCATCCACCGAACATCTATTAAACCAGGATCTAACGTGGTATCCGTACAACCCGGAGAAAGCAAAAGAGCTATTAGCAGAAGCTGGGTGGAAAGATACTAATGGAGATGGCATTCGAGATAGAAATGGAGAACAATTAAAAGTTACATTTGTTCTATCTTCTTTCCGTCCGGAATTACCAAAAGTCGCCGAGATAGTCCAGGCGCAATTGAAAGAGATTGGCATGGATGTGAAATTACAGACAGTAGAGTATGGAGCTCAGCAAATGATGTTTGAAAAGGGGCAGTATGACATGATGATGCAATTTGGTGTTTGTGGACATGGTGACCCCTCTCTATGGTTTAATTACTTCTTTCATTCGAAAAGAGGAGTTCGCTGTGCATTCAAAGACGAACAGCTAACTACCTTAATAGACCGCTTATACACAACCGTAAACTCGAAAGACCGTCTTAAGGTCTTTTACGAGATACAGGAGATAATGGAAGAGGATGTACCAGGAGTTTTCTTATATACTGATGCAAATGTCGTCGGTGTGAATAAGCGGGTTAAGAACTATGAGATGCAAGGGGGAATACACGGGGCATATCTCAGCCTATGGAAGGTGTATATCGAGGAATAGTGATAGGAGGCGAAAAAAAACATGAAAATGAGTGATGAGGTGAAGAGAGTAATAAATAATAATTTCGTCCATTTAGCGACTTCTTCAAAAGACGGAAAGCCGAACGTGGTTCCAATAGGTCTCTGTCGGACAATCAGCGACCATGAACTGCTGATTGTGGACGTGCACTTTAAAAAGACGAGAGAAAATTTGGAGGAAAATCCACAGGTTGCAATTGCCGTTGAAGCGTTGGAAGAACTGAAAGCATATCAGCTTAAAGGAGAAGCAAAGATCTTCTCCCAGGGTGAATTATACGAGAAAGCGTTTGAGATAATGAAAGAACAGGACAAGGTGCGAGAGAAAAGGGTTTCTGTATGGAGAGAAAAAAGACCCGCTATGGCAGAGAGGTTTGAAAAACTTGTTGAAAGACATCATAAATTGAGACCGAAAGCGGTCGTGCTGGTAGATGTGGAGGAAATATATTCGACAATGAGGTGAATAAAATGGATAAGATTATAAATAGGATTCCTGAAGTAGATTTTGGACTTATAGATGAGATAGCGAAAGGAAACGAAAAAGCGAATATTCTATTTGCTGCTGTAGATTACGGGATTTTTGATTTGCTCATCCAACCAAAAACAGCAGATCACGTCTCAGAGGAAATCAAAACTGACCCTTACTTGACTGAAAAGTTCTTGAATGCGCTGGTAGCCTTGAATCTTATCCACAAAATAGAGAATCAGTATTTGAATACCAAACTTGCAGAGACGTTCCTTGTAAGAAAAAGTCCTTTTTATCAGGGCACTTTATTTGAGATGAAGAAGAGAGGATTAACAGATTGGCAAAGAATAAGTAATGCCCTGAAGAACGGTAGCATTAAAACAGGAACAGAAAATAAGAGCATTATTGACAGGACACTAATTGTAGGACATGCTGAAATAGCCATTACAGGTGCTATGGAAAGAGCGGTGGATGTTGTGTCATCACTTCCGGAATTTAAAGGAGCAAAAAAGCTTCTCGACCTCGGTGGAGGTCATGGACTCTATTCTATTGCCCTCCATCAATTGAAGCCAGACCTTGAAGTTGTTTTATTTGATTTGCCCCACGTTACAGAAATTGCAAAGGAGTATCTTGAGCAATATGGAACGCAAGACAAGATAAAAATTATCGCTGGCGATTTTACCGAAGATGACATTGGCAATGGCTATGACGTTATTTTCGTATCTGATGTGACAATAACAGGTATCCTAAAAAAGGTATATGATGCTCTAAATGAGAATGGTGTTTTGATCTACCGACGGTGGACAATTAACGATGATAAAACTTCCCCTTTAACCTCTGTTTTATTTGATTTCATGCTGGCAACGAGGAGGAGTGAGCACCGGGTATACACATTGGGAGAATACATCCGTCTTTTAGAAGCCACCGGATTCTCTATCACACAAATTCTGGACATTTCCTCTCCACAAGACCCAACAAAAATCATAGTCGCAAAGAAGAAGGAGAGATGCTGAAATATATATTAAAACGGCTTCTATTGGTTTTTGTAGTGGTCCTTGGTGTAACAGTGGTTACTTTTTCTGCAATGCAGTCCGCTCCTGGCGACCCTGCAGAGATGATTGCGGTAGCC
>JAUWND010000043.1 GCA_030612835.1 Candidatus Methanophagales archaeon
AAGACGGGCTGGAAGCAGTAGAAAAGACAGAAAAGCTCAGGCCTGATGTTGTAACGATGGACCTAGAGATGCCTAGGATGGATGGATTGACTGCTTTGTGCTGCATAATGGCGAAAACTCCGGTACCCGTTGTGATGCTCACAGCAATGGGCAAAATAGAAGCGGACCTTGCCGTGAAATCTCTTGAGTACGGCGCAGTGGACTTTGTATCAAAACCCAGCAAGACTATCTCTTTAGACGTAGAAGAGGTGAAAGAGGAACTGATAATTAAGGTCCGAGCTGCCTCAACAGTGAACGTGAAAAAAATGGCTTTCAAGGTTGTGGAAAGAAGATACATAGATAAACTGTTAATACCGCCGAAAACAGACAAAAAAGTTCTGATTATTGGCGCTTCCACTGGAGGGCCGCAGGCACTATCAGAAATCATTCCGAAACTTCACAGAACCTTCCCCTTAGCTGTTTTAATTGTTCAGCACCTGCCAGTTGGCTTCACAAAAAGCTTTTCCGAAAGACTGGGCTGGCAGACTTCTATCGCAATGAAAGAAGCGGAAGATAACGATCTTATAAAACCAGGTCATGCATTCATTGCACCATCTGGTTATCATACAGTAGTAAAAAACGGTAAGATAAAATTAAATAATAGATCAAAGGAGAACAGTGTGAGACCAAGCATAGATGTAGCAATGAGTTCCGCAGCAGAAGCATACAGTGATAAGGTTATTGGCGTGCTACTCAGCGGCATGGGAAAAGACGGTGCAGAGGGTATGAAGGCGATAAAGGAAAGAGGCGGAAAGACAATTGCCCAGGATGAATACACAAGTGTCATATTTGGCATGCCAAAAGCTGCAATAGAGATGGGTGCTGTGGACAAGGTTGTGCCACTGCCAGATATTGTTGATGAAATAATGCGGGTACTGTAACTATGCTTATCCGCCATCAACCCAGCATTAATTAATCCTAACAGACGAGTTTGACGATCAATCACTAAAAGTCATCAAAATCAAATACAAAATAGCCTTCTTTTCTGAGTCTCTCTTTATCCGCGATCTTCTTTGCAATCAGACCGAAATATTCTTTCCGTTTGCCGCAATGCCAGTCAACATACCCGCTCTTCTTTTTCAGTTCCGCAAGGATAGCAAAAGCATCCTTAAACTTTAGGGTACTGTATTTGCATTCAAAGAATCCTATCTCTTTGCTTTCTTCGTCCAGAGCAACAACGTCTATTTCTTTATCTTTATGCCACCATCGACCTAGTTTTGTAATTGCAAACGGCAGTCTATCACGGTTTAGAAGAAGAAATTGCTTGCAGACTTTTTCAAATACCGTGCCCATATACTGATTGAACTTTGCATCGAAATTAGATATACGTCCAGTTTCTAAGAGTTCTGATTTGTGCGGATAAATAAATCTGAAATAGAACTGGAAGTAATTGTCTGAGAAGGTATATCGTCTATTTCGTGTTTTCTCCTTCCTTTCTCCGACCGGAAACGTATCTTCTATAATATGCAATTTTATTAGATTGCTCAGATATTGGGAGACTATGCTCGTACTGAAACCCGTATAAGTAGCAATATCGCCGAATTTGGTATAACCAAAAGAAATAGCCTTGAGTATCTTATAATATCTTGTCGGATCTCGCAATTCGTATTTTATCAGTATTTCCGCTTCTTCAAATAATATCCGGCCGGGCCTAAATATATCTTCTAAATTCTCGTTGTTCTTTAGCCTGTACGCAGCATCCAGAATGTAATATGGTATCCCATCTGTTATGCCATATATCCTGATAATATCATCAACCGGAAGTTCAATGAACTCATTTAGGTGATAATATTTAAGCGGTGGCAGCAATATTTGACCTGTTCGTCTGCCATACAGCGGCGATTGATAACATAAAAGATGGGTCTCCATCAATGAAATGGATGAGCCGCAGACAACTAAGTTTATTGTCGTGTCAGCCAGCAACTCGTCCCAGATCTTTTGGAATTGCGATAAAAATCGTTTATTCTTCTTTACTAGGTTTGGGAATTCATCGAAAATCAAAACCAAATTGTCCACCTTTGCAAGCTCTGTGAATAAATCCAGCCATGACAATTCGGCCTTCGCGATTAGTGGATTGGATAAGAATCCGGCAACTATATCCTTGAATGTGTTCAGGTTCTCTTCTTCTAAGGCTTCTTCGACAAAGAAGTAAACGAATTTTTCTCCTGGTTTTGACTGTTTTAACAGTTCCGTTTTGCCGATCCTTCTGCGGCCATATAATATTATGAACTCAGCTCTGTCTGAATTGTATGCATCTTTAAGTATCTTCAGCTCGTGTTCACGATCAACGAATTTTTGTTTGGTCATGATTATTATAATCGTGCTTGAAATATATAAAGGGCTGCGTGGTTATAACCACAAGATTACACAGATTTACACAAGAATTCGAAGCGGTTCCGCATATCTTCAGCCGATAAGGTATTCATCAAACTAAGGAGCCTCTTCAATGCTGCGCCAATTGGAAGCTAAGCTGTCTTGAGACAATGATTCCATGATGCTCTTTCCCCTCTATGATAAATTCTCTATGTAGTTCCACGAAATCCTTCACATTATATGTAAAAAACGTTCGATTATTGCTGCCAGCAAAAATCAACTGGTCATCATCAGATAATCCCTTCCTTCCCAATTCCTGAACAGAGTGGGCATCGAAATCCCTGGCTTTTAAAGCTCTTGATTCAATTCAAGTTCTTTCTCTATTTCTTCCTGGTGGTCATAGTAAAACGAAAAGGCATCGTATAGCTGAGCTGGAGTAAGTTCAGGTAATTGCTTTAAATACCTTTGGTAATACATATAGAAGAAGCTATCAAGTCAGTGCTGGATCTTGAAAAGAAAGCTAAAATTGATGCAGGGGGTACTTATAAGTCTTGGATTTTCGCCAGATTCGATTAATCCAACGAAGAAGCAGGGCATGGTGACTTAAGGGCTTGTGTTTGCAATGTTTGGGGCGCACAAGCTGGAAAAGATGAATGATTTGCGTGACCCAAGCAACTGCGGGACAAACACCATGTGCGTCTACGGGCACAGCTGGCCTCTAAGTTTCTCAGCAGGCATGGTCGGCCTGAATAAGATGAGTGATGATACAAAATCCCTGTGGATTGAAATTGAGGATTTAGAAGGAAATGGCCCGCTTTATCTTGCAAGCCCGTGCAAGGCAGACCTTACTGTAAGGATGTCTGACTGCGAGTGCAATAAATTCTATGATACATCAGCCAGATATTCGGAAGTTGTGGTTCATGAATGGGATGTTGATCCGCTTGCTCTTTGCCTGGGGGGGTGTATTATCGGTGTGTCCAGCATACAAGATAGTTAATACTCACAATATCCCGATAGACTTCCCGGTGGATTCTGGTTATAACTATAAAGGACCGGTTATCAATTTTGATTATTTTCCTGAATGTGAGGAAGGCAAAGAAGATACTTCTGAATGCAAAATGAGGAATGTAGATCTTAATTCTGGTACGGTAATGGATAGCCCTCTCATGCTTGATCAGGCACTTCAAACTATGGATCAAGGGCAGCTGGAGGAATGGATTCTTAAGAATACTAATCCGCCCATAGATCTTAGTGGTACTACGAACACACTTCAATTTGCGCATATAATGCCGATAAACTATGACCAAGGAGCAGTTTACAATAAATGCGTCAAAGGCGACTGGTGGGCGTTCTGGGAGGGTACGGAAACTGTGCCCTGCCTGAAGATAAAGGGACATGGTTATACTGATTACGGACCAAACTTCTGCTATGAGAAAAAATGGGACAGTGCCAGTGTGGCAGAAGTAAGTATTATTGCAGGGGAAGTGGTTGCCGGAGTGGTTGCCGGGGCAGTGGCTGGATTTTTCTCAGGGGGCGCAGGGGCGCTGCCTGCATACTGTGTGACATCAGTAGGTGTGTCAGCTGTAGGGGCATGGGCGCTTGCCGGAACCATGTCAGAGGACAAGTGGCCTGGCGGGATAAACCAATGACGTTCTTCAGGCTTTTTCGAGATGGATGCATATTTCTCTTGGGTCTGGAGAGCCTCTGAATATTTGTTCAGTGTCGTTGAGAACGGGAAATCTTTGGTAATAAAAACCGTCAGTTAATTTCCCATATCTTTTAGATTCTCCTATCTCCAAGGGCTGTATGTATGCCCACACAATGTCGTCAATACTTTCTACCTCAAGCGGAGTAGATGACCCGCATGTGAGGTAGTTTCCAACTCCATCTTTATACTTTTTCAAAAAGGCTTCATTGAAAATAAAAAATGCATCCCATAGGCAACTTTGCTGTTTTGAAGACGGTGTTTTAGGCCTTTGAGCTACTCCTAAGAATATTTCGGGATCTCCATTGTTGTTGCCTATGATATTGTCGTTTGCCTTTGATTTTTTGATTATGTTGTCGTAAACGTATTTAAGGCCGAGATTTTTTGTGGATTTTTCGAGCTTTGAACAATTGATACGACCGTCGTCCATTATTTCCATCATTGGGAGTATCTGATCTTCTGACAGACATAATTCCTTCAGATTTAGGCCTTGCTTTTTAATGAATTCATCATCATACTGCTTTCCGTTAATATTGTGCATTATTATCTTGCTGCCGTCGGGATGATAATATGTTTGTGTCACAACCTTCGCGTACCGTGTGAAGTATGACGACGGGGCTTTTGCACCAGTCTCTTTTTCCGCAAGAGCATATATGCTTCCTTCCCCGCCTATCTGCTCCACTACGTCCTTCATGCCAAGAGTCTTTTCGTCAATGTAATTTATGGCTTCATCCATTAGTTCATATCCGTCAGGGATGTTTGATTTTTTGTTGTCTTCATCTTCTTCAACGCAGCCGGAGAATAGCGTTAAGGCAGTAACAACCACTAAAATAGCTGCTGCGCATGCGAATGTACGTTTCCGAGTCTTCGGTTCTAATCTGATTTTCTTCTCACCACCATATAATACAGATTTTAGCTTGACAATATCCGATTAACCTTGACAATCAAGTTATCATCCGCCAATAATCGGCTCAGGAGTCAATGTTCTCACGATTACTTACCGAACTCCCTGTCCAGGATTTCCATCACCTGGTCTTTGTTTTGTATGCTGCTTGTGGCCGCTACGACTTTAGCATTCTTGAAATACACCGTGAATGGCAATCCCATGAACAATGCACATTCAGGCAAATTCCTGATAATGTCCGCCGCAGGGATGTCAAAATCCTGGTCACGGAATGTGACATGCGGATATATCTGTTCCAAGTCTTCCATAACACTAAAGACAGGGATGCACATTGGACCCATTCGGCCACAGCAAATCATGACATTTTCATTGCTTTCCAGGACTTCCTTAACTTCTTGTTCCGTTTCTATATGTTTGAGATTTGTGTTCAACATTTTACGTCCTCCTTTGAATATATATATATTGCTCAAGATCCATAGCGGCCATGCATCCATGTCCTGCAGCCACAACCGCTTGTTTGTAAACAGGATCACAAACATCACCGCATGCAAACACGCCCGGTGTCGATGTTCTGGTAGAACCCGCTTCAACGAGAATAAAACCATTCTTGTCTGTCTCAACCAGCTCTTTGAATGCTTCACTTTGGGGATCATGTCCGATGGCCACGAAAATACCGCTACACGCGATTTGCTGCGTTTTGCCTGTTTCACGATTCTTCAGGACTGCGCCGGTTACTGTATTAGCACCGATTATTTCTTCCACAACCCAAGGAATTAACCACTCGATTTTCGGATTGCTCTTCGCCTTTTCCATTTCAGCAGGGACAGCACGAAAATAGTCCCGTCTGTGAACAATCGTTACCTTGCTCGCAAATCGGGTGAGAAACACAGCGTCTTGGATAGCTGTATTCCCTCCGCCCACAACCAGAACTTCCTTATCACGGAAAAAAGCGCCGTCACATGTGGCACATCCTGACACGCCTTTACCGTAAAATTTCGACTCGGATGGTATATCCAGACGCCTTGCTTCGGCTCCAGTCGCAATTATAAGTGTTCCCGTTTCTATTCTTCCGGTGCCCGTATCAACCTCAAAAATGTCATTCACTTTCTTGACCTTCTCGATTACTTCCATTTTGAAACGTGCCCCGAACTGCTCTGTCTGTTTCCGGAACCGGTCCATGAGTTCCATGCCTGAGATCGGTTCGGGAAAACCGGGATAGTTCTCCACCTCAGGGGAAACTATCAACTGGCCGCCAGGTACGGGCCCTTCTAACACCAACGGGTTCAGCCCTGAGCGTGCCGTATATATTGCGGCCGTCAAGCCAGCAGGACCCGCCCCTGCAATGACTACATTCTCCATATCTACATTTCCCATATTGTTCTCCTTTTTATTGTATATGAATAAAGCATAACTTTTGTATGTTTAATTTAGGACGCAGAGGTACACGGATTTGACTTTCTCTGCGTTAATCGGCGTTAGACTGTGTCAATAATCGATTTTAGTTGGATATTATGCTTTCCTGTCACGACCATGTCACTTCCCGTATTACTGACAATGTCTTCTCCACCTCATCAACCGATTTAACTCTGTACTTCACTTTGCCGCCATCCATAGATGTAATACTCTCAAGGTTTCTTTCTCCCTCTGTATCATAAGATGGTATTTCCTCCTTTTCATTACCGTATATCGCTACTTTCCACTTGTTTGCAAGCCCTGCTCTTATTACCTCATCAATGGTCAAAAGCGCCCCTTCTTTTAGCTCCATCATTATTTCACTGCCTTTACATTTTTAAACTTTTTTCTCTTTATATTAAATAAATAAATAGTAATGATGGAAACGAGTGAAGGATATAGAAATGTTCCCTTTATTACACTGTCACTATCAGAGCCAAAACCACGTATCTGGATTACCCTTTCAGGCTGCAACTTCAAATGCAAGGGGTGTTTTAGCATTGCTCGTGACCCTGTAGGCGAGTCGATGACTGTTGGCGAATTAATAAGCTTTATAAAGAGATCAAATTGGATATATAGCAACATTACGCCGCTTGAAGGGGCTATAATAACGGGAGGTGAACCTACTTTGGATAAGAACTTTTTGCTTGACCTCGTGCGGAAACTCAAAACAAAGGTTGAAGTGAAACATATTACACTGTCCACAAATGGATATCTATTGGACTGTGAGTATGTACGGGTCTTGAAGGGTTCGGGTCTCAATGAGGTTAAGCTTGACCTAAAAGCGTATACTAATTCAATCCACCGATGGTACACCGGCATGTCCAATCGCACGGTTCTCGAGGCTGCGAGACATCTCTGTAAAAGCAAACTCGAGTTCAGGATTGAAACGGTCTTGATGCCAGGGCTAGTAGATGTGGAAGAAATCGAGCGAATTGCTTCTTTTTTAGCGCAGATAGACCCAGGAATCAAGTATAAAATCATCAAGTTCGCACCAGGAGAAGCGAGGGAGAAAGTAGCGAGAAGACCGAGTGATGAAAAGATAGAACGTGCGGTTAATTCCGCTTCAAAATACCTGAGGAATGTTGCAGGTGGCAAAGCGTGTGTTCAGCAGTTTTCTACTCCGGAACCAAAAGAAGAGAACACGAAGAAATGGATTAGAATATATCCAGATATGAAAACAGAAGCAATAATCGCAAAACCCGGTGGGTTTGAAGTATCGTGAATGGCATTAATTTTTTATCATAATTTGGTAGTATTTGGCATTGTGATTTATTCCTCAACTTTCAACTTGCCTTCGGCCTCCTTGCATCTTCCTGAATATAGTCGGACAGATTATACATGTTATTATCGCAAGTAATATGATTGCCGATTCCATTGTTGTATCTATCAATCCGAGTTCCAAACCAACAGCGGCCATCGCAATTATCAAGCTCAATCCCGAAGAGTTTCTGCTCGAGCACTGTCCCACCGCGGAACAATATAGAAAACCCCACCCCCGCGAGAAACGCACCCAGTATAGCCTCGACATCTGACAAACCCACTCGCTTTAACAACTCTTCATCACTTCCGTCACCGATAATCACTTCCACCCCATCTAATTTTGAAAGCTTTTCTCATTTTTCCGGGTTTATCTCGATAATCACAGATTCATGCAACTGTGCAGCCAACTCTCTTCCCGCTCTCCCACCACCAACAATGATATTTTTCATTTATTCTTCTTTCATTCCGCTTTCGACAGAACTAATAGAAATTACCTTATCCAAATTTAAAAATCTATTGTGCCTGCATTGCGTTGCAAAGATTTATTTACTGTGAGCGAGAAAGGAAGAAAAATGGAGGAAGAGGGTTTTCTGGTGGACATTGATTACATAACGGAAAAAGACGAAAAAGGTACTGAAAAGCCAGTGATACGATTATGGTGCAAGAGCAAAGAGGGTGCGGATTTTATCGTTTTGGACAAGAATTTCGAGCCTTATTTTTATGCGTTCTCTTCTTCTCCTAAAAGTCACGATATAGAAGGAAAAAAGAGACAGATAGAAGAAATAGCTATAGCTAGAGAAGATGAAGCGATAAGAGTTACGCGAGTGGAATTTTGCCAGAAGAAATTCCTTGGGGTCAATCAGAACGGCTTAAAAATTTTCGCTTCTCATCCGAGACATGTTCCGCTACTGCGAGAGGCCGTCAGTAGGGTGGGTCTTACCGTGTTGGAAGCGGACATTCTATTTGCAATTCGGTACTTGATAGACAAGCAGTTGAGACCTTTTGACGGTGTAATTGTAGAAGGCGAAGAAGTAGAGTTGAGTTATGGAACAGCTATTCTCGCTTCAAAGGTGATCTATAATAAGATGGATGAGCTCCCGGCGCTAAAAATTCTCGCTTTTGATTGCGAGATGGCCACTCAGGGCGGGTATGGCATGCCATCTCCTGGACGAGACCCGATAATAATCATTTCCGTTGCATATTACGAGGGAGAAGAGGTAAAGTCGAAGTTGTTTGTGATAGCTGATGAAGATTATGCGCGTGGTGACGATGAAAAGCTACTAAGGGATTTTTTGGACTTTGTGGGACATTTACAGCCAAACATCATTGTGGGCTATAATTCAGACGGTTTTGACTGGCCGTATATACGTGAACGTGCGAACTTGTACGGGCTTCGTCTGCGTATGGGCGCAGATGGCAGCACGGTTCGTTTTGAAAAAGGGGGGGCTTTGCCGGGAGTAAATATCAGAGGTATGTTAAATGTAGACCTGTTTAAGCTTGCAAAGCGAGATCTGGACAGCGTGAAGGTAAAGAAATTGGAAAATGTAGCGGAATTTCTCGGTGTAGTACGTAAAAATGAGCGCGTGAATTTATCGCCGCGCGAGATTAACGAAAGCTGGTTTAATGCTTCTGCGCGAGAGCGATTATACGAATATGCAAAAGCAGATGCGGTCAGCGCGTTGGGGATAGCCACGAAGATGTTACCGCTACAAATCGAACTTTCTAAAATGGTTGGTTATCCGCTGGACGAGCTAGCAAAGATGGGTAGAGGCCGCCAGGTAGAAGCTTTTTTGACTGCGGAGGCATTTAAACGGGGTGAGCTGGTACCCCCAAAAGGTGGATCGGAAAAGACATTCGAAGGCGGTTTCGTGCTGCTTCCGGAAAAGGGCCTGCACGAAGATGTCATCGCTCTCGACTTCTCTTCTATGTACCCTACTATCATGATCTCTTTTAACATTTCGCCCGATACTTTTGTGGCTGCGACGGAAGTCGGAGACGAAGAAGTCTATGTCGCACCAGAAGTGGGCCATGCATTCAGAAAAGCGCCGGATGGATTCTTTAAAAGAATAATGAGCGATTTGATTACGAGAAGGAGAGCGATAAAGGCGGATATGAAAAGTTATGACAAAGCGAGCGATGAATATCGGCTGTTAGATATACAACAGCAAAGTGTCAAGATACTCACGAACAGCTTTTATGGCTATACCGGCTGGAGTGCCGCGAAGTTTTACAAGCGCGAATGCGCGGAAGCGACAACGGCATGGGGGCGCCATTTCATAAAGCGTGCAGTGAAAATGGCGGAAGAGTCCGGGTTCAAGGTTATTTATGGCGATACCGATAGCATATTCGTAAAATTCCCTCTTGAGGTTGAAGGCGATAGGAAAAAAGCGATATTGGAGAAAGCGGAAGAAATTTCCGCGCGAATAACAAAAGAACTCCCGCTTGAACTCGCATTACAGGATTTCTTCAAAACCATCTTCTTTACGGGAAAGAAGAAGCGGTATGCCGCGCTTACTGATACGGGTGAAATCGTGGTTCGGGGATTAGAAGTGCGCCGTGGAGACTGGTGCGAGTTGGCGAAGGAGGTACAGACAGAAGTAATAGAGCTCATCTTAAGGGATAAAGATCCGGAGAAGGCCATGGCATATGTTAAAAGCGTAATAAAGGACTTAGAACGGGGGGATTTACCCGTGCATAAACTGATAATTCACAAAACACTCACCCGAAAGATAAGTGCGTATGATACGAAGCAAGCGCATGTTATAGCAGCGGAAAAGGCTTTGGCTTCTTCGTCGCATATCGCATACGAAGTGGGCTCGAAAGTCCCTTACGTGATATTAAAAGGCGCGGGGAAGACAAGTGACCGTGCTTTCCCCATTGATATTATGGAGCGAAGCGAAAGGAACGAAATATACGCGGAGGGGAGAAACTATCAGATTGACATCTCTTATTATCTCCTGCATCAAGTAATACCTGTTGCCCATAGGGTGCTGCAACTTTTTGGTTATGTCACTTCATCTTTTGAGGTGGGGGGGCAGAAGACATTAGGGGATTGGTTTTAATGATGTTAATAAGGTCAAGTAACCGAAAAGCTTTTATATACCCACCCATTATCTTATCATGGTAATAAAAATGGCTGAACTACCTATAGCACCTGTAACCAGGTTGGTGAGAAATGCCGGAGCAGAACGAGTAAGCGAAGACGCAAGTATGGCACTAGTAGAGATTTTAGAGGCAGAGGGCGAGAAAATAGCTGCAAAAGCGGTAAGCCTCGCTAAGCACGCCGGAAGGAAGACAGTAAAAAAGGAAGACATCGAAGAAGCAGTAGCATAAACCAAAAAGGGTATTTAAAGGGTAATCAGTAAATTTACCCTTTATCTTATTTTTTTCTTTTTTTTCACTATAAATCGCTCATACTTAACGCTTTCATTCTTCTTAGTCCCGCTATCTCCTTTATGACTTCGATAACCGCTTTAGGCACTAAACCCTCCCAGTTTTCGCCGTTCAGCATTCGCCTTCTTATCTCGCTACCCGAATATTCCTTCCGGTTAAACATAAGCGGAACACGTACGTCATAGCCACGCTCCTCAAATAAGCGTTCTATTAACGGGTTATTTGTATATGCTACATCCACTGGTGGTATCAAAGACTCAACATGCGATACCCAGACGGCATTCCAATTAACATCTAAGATAGGGACAATGTAAAAGTTGGCGATGCCTTTATCGCGTAATGACTTTGAAATCATCAGATAGCGCTCGCCAGCAGTAAACGGGTTCTCTAACTCGTGGCTTCTTTGCGCGGATCCGATGCAGATGATGATCTCGTCCGCTGCCGAAGCTATCTCTTCTATTACAGAATGATGTCCGAGATGGTAGGGCTGAAATCGCCCTATGTATAGCGCTCTCATTTCCTCTTTATAATTACCGCTCTCAACAGATACACGACCACAGCGATAACGCATGCCACAAAGCCTGCTTGTACCAAAGAGCGATATTCATGCTCGAATAGCGTGGAGATAGCATCCATAGCGAAGTAATAAAATTGAAAGATAGCCACTGCGAGTAAGATCATTAGAATTATGAAAAGACCAAGCCTGAAATACCCGAGTATCGTCTCAGATGCGAATCGCACTTCTTCTTTTTTATCTTTTTTCTCTTTCTCCATTCCCATTTTTCACACACCCTGCCTCCTTCTCTTTAGTATTAATACAAAGGTAATAAAGAGAGCAAAAGCTGCGGATATAGCTTCAAAGCCCGGAGCCATCGGTTCAGGAGTGGGATATGGCATGGACTTAGGGACCGATGGAGGTATAAAATCAGTGATTTCTACCGTAGGTGAAATTTCTACCGTCTTCTCTTCCGCTTCTATTACTACTGTTCTGTTCACAAAAGGGCTTAACCTAACCATCCCACTGCTTTCTTTTATTATCCGCTCGGATTGCCATATTTGTATCTCGAATATATAATCCCTACCATTGAGCATTGTCAGTTCTTCATAATGTAAGGTAGTAGTACCACCTTTAAGAAATCCGAAGTCTTCCCACCTCCTGTCCGCTATTAATTTCGTCTCGTCATCTCTCGCTTTTATCAATGCTCTCAGACCGCTAACGTCTTTACCGAGATTGTCAAGGTATAGGGTGGTATTGATGGTTGCATACTCCTTTCCGCCCTCTACTTCCACCGCTTCCACGAGGAAATCAAGTTCCCGTATGGAAATTTTTGCTACCAAAGGAGATTCTATGCGTGATAACCCATAAATCTTCCTTTCGCCCCGCAATATGCCTTTGTCATCTTCAAAAACAATTATTTGCAGTCGATATCCCCCTGCTTTCGGAAGTTTCAAGTATGTAGTTGCAGATATTGTCTCTCTTCCGCCTATTTCTCCCACTTTCGTCTCGTTAGAAGCGACAAGCAAATTCGTATCTGCGTTGTATGCCTTTATCAAAACATCCACTTCTCCTGATTTCGCATACCCGCTATTATCCATATATGTGGTCACATTTAGCAGTGCCTCGGCAATACCAAGCGCTTCCGCAGATATATCAATATCAGCAATTGCTATTTCCGACCGCTGGTATGATCTTAGGCCATCGCCAATCGTTGCTACTAACGCAATAAGCACTAAGAACGCAAAAACTACTGCAACTGTTGCAATTAGCTGTTGTTTTCCCGGCAACATAATCCCTCTTTATCTTTCCACATTTATAAATATTTCTTTTCTAAGCCTACGAATGAATTTGTAGTTATGGCATTTTTAACGAGTAGCGAAATTTGTTTTTATATAATTAGATGCCTATGCAGGCATACATGATAACAAAGAAAAAGGAGGTGATTTGGAATGGCGAAGGCGGTATTATTTTTAGCTACTGGGTTTGAGGATATAGAAGTTGCGAGTATCATTGATACACTCATGAGGGGAGGAGTAGAAGTAGTAATTGCGGGCCTACAAGCAGGAGCAATTGAAGCCAAGTATAGGATAAAAGTGGTTCCGGATATAACAATTGACGAGATAGAGCTCGAAAAATACGACGCGGTCATTTTACCGGGGGGATACCCGGGCTATGCTAATCTCGGAGCGGATAGAAGAGTTTTAGAGTCGGTCAAAAAAGCATTTGGAATAGGGATCTTCGTGGCTGCAATTTGTGGGGCACCCTCTGTCTTAGCAAAGGCGGGGGTATTAAAAGGTAAAAAAGCGACAATTTATCCCGGGATGGAAGCGGAGTTGACCGGGGCGAAGCCTAGCAATGAGCGAGTTGTAGTTGATGGCACTGTTGTTACCAGCCAGGGTCCGGGTACGGCACTAGAATTTGGAGTTAAATTAGTAGAGTTATTAGCAGGCGAGAAGAGAGCTCAAGCGCTTAAAGAAGAACTAGTCGCAAATTATTAAGGCAAGAAAAAAAATAAAAAGAGGATACTCAAATCCCTCCTAATCCCGGTCCTCCCGGCCATGTGCACATCGGTCCTTGCGGCAATGCAGACATAACAGAAGCAACTATTGCTACGATGATGATTGCTGGTATGATTATTGCGAGAATCACTGCGAGAACCGCTTTTCCTGTAGATATCTCGTGTAGCTGTCTTACGCCTAGGATTGCCACGACAATCATCCATATCTCTGCGATGAAGTTTACAATGGGAATCCAGCCTAATAGACAGTACGGTGTCGCACCATACATCACTGCTTTTATGGTCTGCCCTACGCCCTTTCTGCCGCCAACAATGTACACCCAGAGGTGAATCCAAAGTCCATCAATGAAAACACCGATTATTCCTCCGACTAGTACTACGATAAAAAGGACTACTGCGAGCAAAGGTCCCATAGCAGCTAACGAAAGTGTTTCGGGCGGTAGATACTGGCTAAACATTCCCAAAATCAGCGAAAAACCTACTGCTCCTATGATTGCAACAATCACTGCTAATATCAATAGAATAACAACGTAGTACTTGAAGGCATCGCCAATTGTATCTTCCTTAGATGTGTCAAAGGTTTCCGAAGGACTGAACAGAAATCCCCTTATCCTTTCTCCTATACTCAGTACCATTTGTGGTCACTGAACTACCAGAAGTAGATTACCCTTTATAAACTTTTCTGTTTGTGATGCCCGCATGAGTAATGTCCATTAATTTTTCGTATTTGTTTAGCAAACCACAAGATTACACAGATTTTCACAAGAAAAAGATAATATGAATCGGGTTTTAATAAACTATTGGCTATCCCTTCCCTATTAACCCTAATTTCTTGTGTTAATCTTGTGGAATCTCGTGGTTTTTAAGATTAGCTATACAAATGCAATTTTTCTATCACCAAATTAGTATCGCCAGATGCACATCACAGTTTCATCCTACCTACATCCACGTATCTAATACCCTCAGCTATGGTAAACGCGAAAATCATCCTCTTCCTTACGCCGTGTGCGAGCCTTACTGCCCTTGATAGTTCCGGCAATGGGAAAACATGCTCTTCGGAAAGTACGTGGACTAAATACAACGAGTGTTTCAGTTGCATTGCTTTATAGACCCGGAAATGTGAACCGAACTTAAACCCAGTCTTCACCATCTGTCCCTTTTCCATCAAATCCGCGTAAACTGCATATTTATCTCGGAAAGCCGTTTCTATTGTGCTTGCATATTCGATGAATCGCTCAAAGGGTTGAGAGTTGAGAGTTGAGAGTTGAGGCGCTACTTCCAGCTCCAGCGTACCTTTTCGCATCAGATAAGCAGCTTCGAGAAAAGAAAGCAGCAGCCGCTTCTCCTTCGTTAAAGTACCATAGAAATATGTCCTGTAAAGAGTCTCCGCCAAATCAGCATCCCATATGACTACCCGATCGCCGAACAGGCTCGCTTTTACTTTTCTTTGCTCTTCTTTTCTCGCTTCCGAATTCTCAAACTTAGCGTCTTTCACTTCATAGTATGTGATGTCGCTTTCTTCATCAACAACCGCAATAATAGGCGCTTTTCGCATGTTACGAGCTAAAATAAGCAGCTCAACTAATTCTTTCAACGATATAGTAGCGCTTTCCGAAAGAATACGGATGAAATATCTCGCGGGCTTCTCGCCTGGCTTAACGCCACGAGGATAAAGCCAGAAATCTACTCCGCCTGGCTGTACTACATAGCCTCGCTCTTTCAAGTCATTGTAGACGAGGTATCTCAATCCGAACTCGGGAGAGATGGCCAATGCACGCTTCAAGAACTCGTCCGGACTCATCTCTTTCCCTTCTTCATCTTTTATCACTATCTTATCGGTTTCAAGCAGACCAGCAGCTTCTTCCAACTCTAACCTGCCTCTTTTCCTGCTGTGCCCTTTCACAAGAGACTCCGCTTCTGATCCCGCTACTATAACCTTTCCGGCTGAAAGTACTCCTTGCATCGTTTCTTTTATTTATTACTGATTTCATTTAAGAGGTTTTTATTTATATTGAGTAATCCAAATTCTTCTGTCTAATAGCTTTCACGGGTTAGGTTTTACGGAAAAACCGAAAACTTTATATTTCCAATAACCGCTATCATATAGTACTAGCACCCTTGGTAGAGGGGGCTATGAAAAGGCAAAATAAAAGCTGCCGCGAAGGGCGGCGGAAAAATGATGAAAAAAGTTAGGGGGTGATAGATGAAAAAATGAAACATATTTATAATTGGGGACGAAAAAATACGAAGACGATATTGCCATTATTGATTGTTGCAGTGCTATCGGTATCACTGGGGTGTACAGCGGTAACAGCGGTAACAGCGGCTGAAGAAGACTTTGGAGGTTGTGAGATATGTCACTCAGATATTGCCGAGAATTTTTCGACATCGCTGCACCACACCGTTAGGGGAATGCCGGCAGAGTGGAAGAAGGGTGCAGCAGGGTATTTCGGATTTGATATGGATGAGTTTTTTGCAAAGGGCAACTGCGCTAACTGCCATGTCGATACCTGCGAGAAGTGTCATGTGGGATATGAAGCTAAGATTGGGCATGGCGACCAGACTCAAGAGATAACGATAGATACATGTGACAAATGCCATCTCAAGAAGCAGGCAGGGTTTGTAGGGGATACTCCAGCACATAAAGGTACAGGACCCAACGCCGACATCCACTATGAGAAGGGGCTTATTTGCATAGATTGCCATACAGTGGAAGAGATGCACGGAACTGGTGTTGAGTATAGCACGATGCTTGAAGCAGTCACGACAGAGTGTGAAGACTGCCATGAAAGTCCAGGGAAGGTTGTCAAGGACCTGCCCGTGACGCAGTATTCACCTGATACGCCATCGCACATGATACACGGAGAGAAACTTGACTGTACAGCATGCCACTCAGGATGGACGCCAACTTGTGCAAACTGCCATCTAGATATGGAGAATCCTCCCGGGACGGCTACAGTAGTAACAGACGAGTTCTATCTTGCTGAAGCTGCTGATGGCAAGATAAAACCGTTCCTTAAAATAGCGGCTATCTATAATAACGAAACGCATACAGGATGGGCAGAATGGTTCCCCCATACAACCACAAAAGAGGCAAAGGATTGCGCATTCTGCCACGAAAACCCGGAAGTGCTCTGTGAGGGTTGCGAGGATCAAACCCCCCTTACAATGCTCGGACCAGGAGGGTCATTTATGACGCAAGAGACGATAGATAAGGTTTTAGCTGTAGATCTATCAGCAGCAGCTAAAGCACCCGCGGAAGTGCCAACGGAGACACCAGCAGCAGCGCCAGCGGAAACACCAACAGCAAAACCACCTGGTTTCGAACTGATATTCGCAGTGATTGCAATTGCAGTGGTTGTAGTTCTTGCAAAGCGGAGACGTTAATTAAAGAAGGGCAAAGGTCTTGGCGGACTTGGTTGGACCCTTTATTTTTTTCTTTTTTAAAGGTATATAAGGTATAACTTCTGCCGATTTAAGACGCAGATTTACACAGATTTACACGGATTTAAGGGATATATAGGGATTTCTGAATGATACTCTATTATATAAAGGTTTGGGTATTTTTATTATAAGTTGCTAACAATAGGAACATTTAAAAATGGATAATCTCACATCCCTATATACGAAATCGATCAAAATATGCGAACCCCAATAGTGACCGAAGAAGGGGTTGTAGCATTCTTTAAGAAGCATTGTGTCGTGACTTGAGAACAACTAGATTGGTTTTTAAGGGAGAAACCACATAACCTAATATTGCAAAAAAGGTCCTATTTCAGAAATCCCTAATATAAACTATAACTCGGCGTTCGTCCGGAATTAATTATTATAACCATCCTGTAATATATCTAACTGATGCACCCGGACATCTTCACACCCGGAACATATCTCCTCATGGTTCTCCTCTGTCTTACTACTGATGTCCCTCT
>JAUWND010000105.1 GCA_030612835.1 Candidatus Methanophagales archaeon
GATACCAAAGGTCCGGCAGAAATTGGTTGAGATTGAGGCACGACTATCTGACATAAGGGGTAAGACAGAATCCGGTAGGTCGGAATTGGAGCGGTTCGAGGGTAGGATAAAGGATACTCGGCGAGAAATTAATGCTTATGAAACCAAGACAGGACTGTTCCATCATGTAAACAAAGCGGAAATCCGCGACGCAATATCAAAACTTGATAGAGCGAAGAGGAAAGCAGCGGAATTAAAAGAAGAGGTCTTCGATCTCGATATAAGAGTAAGCGATACCGAAGAGCGGAAGATAGCATCGGAACGGAATTTAGAGCGGCTTGGAGCGCTTAAGAACAAGCTCCTCCGAGAGCTTACCGCGCCCTTGAACACGAGGACCTACCATCCAATAGCGTTAGCAGAAGAGGAGATAACGAGCTTAAAGAAGGACAGAGAGGATTTAAAGAATCTTTCGTTCTTAGCCATTATGAGAAAGCTAGACCGAGAAGACGAGTACTTCCGGTGGACGCATTCGCCGATTAATGATGGCGACATCATATTCAATCCACTGGTAAACTATCGGCATTCGATAGATAACGTCATGGCATCAAAATATATAGACATACTTCATGATTACGGGTTCCTGTCCTTGGATGCGGAAGGGAATGTGGTGAATGAGGAGGAGAAGTTTGGACATCTCATCACTGTGTTAAGTTCAAGAGGTGACAATTTCGATGATGCGCGGCTGGGAGGTGGAGCTTTTAAGAGCATGGTGACCGAGCGATTTGCAAAAGACGCGGACGTTCTGAAATTGGACGCGCCAGCACGAGCACACAGCTTTGGTATCTACACGCTCATGATCGGGCTTCAGCCCTGGGCACCGGGGCCCGGACTTCCACCAAGACTTCGTGAATTAGAATGGATTGAAAGAGCGTATAATGAAAGTGACTTCACCAAACTACAGCGGCACCATTCGCTCTTCTATGGTACTCCGAAACCGTTCTCTGAGATCACTGGAATACCCTATTCGCCGGGTGCAGACGATAAGAACAGGGATACAGTAACAGAATACTGGAAGAATTACGAGATTATAGAGTCCGGAGCTTTATGGAATAACGTTCCCATTGTGCTGGCACAAAGCCTGAAGATGTTCGATGATTTGCTGACCGGCATGGATATAGCGGAGAACATAAGTAATCTGAAAGTACCGGATAGCTTTTCGATTGCAGGACTCACGGTATTGGTCCAGGGGCTTGAAAACGCGAGTAGAAACATGGAAAAAGTAGGGCTATGGACCAAGGGTGCGGGTAAGGGATTTGCACAGTTGAAAACGGAATTTGAGGTTTTGATCGCGAAATTAAAGGGTGCCGAAGCGCCTGGTTCGGAAAAAGCGGAGAAGATAGTGAAAATGATAGACGATTCAGCACGGAATATGGAGATATTAACAGAGAGGATAGATGACCTGTCGAATAGATTCGGCGAGGATATTAATTTGGTACTTGACCGGGCAATGGAGTTCATTAGCGGGATACCTTCTGAAGAGACCTCTTCAAGTGTGATAAGGCATATAACAAAGGCCGAGTCAGAGGTTTCAAAGATACGGGAGACTAGTATGAAAGTAGTAAGAGGGATGAAAGATATGGGGGAACCACTTGCAATGATCTTAGCCACTTTAAGAGAGCTAAAACGGGTGACGGAAACGTCAGAAGCAGAAGGCACGGGGGAACCAGCACAAGTAGAAGCGGTAACGGGAAAAGATGAGGAGCTAGAGCTGCCGGATTTATCTCTATCATTAGAGAGGGAAGAAGAATGAAAGTGAAGTGTGTATTTTCCATTTTATTGGTTATGCTACTTTTATCAACTCTTTTAGCCATTGGAAATGCATCTGCGGCTGATGTGCTAAAGCTAGATGAGCATAGATCATATGTTACTAATTTAGCGACAGGAGCAGATAGGAAAACATATGCGGAGTTTTTAGATAGTGACCAATTTGAAGGCGATGAACTAGAATTCCACATATATGTGAGTAAGACAGGGGTCCCGATTCCAGATAATTACGTCTTAGAGCTGAGGACGAATCTGGATAAGCCAAGAGATTGGAAGTTCGGCGATGAAATCTCTCATACTGCCAGCCAGATTGTTTGGCAGGGTAAGAATGCGCATGCTTATCCATTCCCATCACCGATTATACTAACAGGTGTGGTTCCAGAGCCGATAAGACAAGTAAAAGAGCCAGGGTTCGAGAAATACAACATAGAGGGGATAGGAAAAGATGATGTATATGTAGAACTAACCGTTGGCACGTCACGAGATGGTGCGACATTAGAGACAATACAGCAAAAATTGAGCCCGTCCATGGTCTTCTATTCTACGGACAGAGGCATTCAAGACGCGGAACGAAAGATAAATGCTAGTTTAGGGGCTGCAAATGCCAAAGTTGGCGGAACAACAAAGATGGAACAGGATATAATGGGGCTATATGAAGGTGGGCATCCGGGTTGGGCATCTAAACTGGCAGAGGATTATAGTGAACTCGCTAGTACGATAGAAGCACCGCCAATTGCACTCTATGTTATCATATCAATTATATTGGGCTTGATATTGGGTTCTGTGTTTGTATATGTGTATGTTTCGCGAGGCGGAGGTAAAGGTGTGGATGTAACCATGATTTCATCGGAATTGGATGATACATCAGAGCGGATAACGGAGAAATCGAGTTCGATAAATGCGCTATCGACCAAATTTGCACGCAGTGAGGATGCGGAGAAGAGGAGTATGGCAAGAGAACTGGTACGGCTAAGAGCGAGTTTGAATGAGATCTCAAATGAGATAAGAACCATTTCTGATAAGATTCGGGGTGCGAAATAAAGCTTTTTGCTTACAAGCAAAAAGCTTTAATGAAAAAATTTCTGCACCAATAACACACTCTAAAAATTTGAAACAGCGAGTTCATTGGCTACAAATGTCCTTTCAAGTTTTAGCATTAACGTATCAATAAAGACCTTCCAATCAGGCCTCAGATTTCGGGGTATGAAGAGATTAGTTGAGTTCCCAATGTAATAGGCATTTTTCTTCGCTTCTCGTAATCTCAGCAAAAGATCGCTCAGAAAAGGTGCTTGATTGACTTTGTAAAAGTCCAGCATATTCTTTAATGCCTTAAGCAACTTCACACTATCAAATTCCAAATCCAAGCAAAAACATAGATCGTAAATGTCTTTCCCTTCCATCCTGTTGTACAGAGAGATGAACTTTCGTGCCATAAGGTCCTCCAGCGAATAAACTTTGAAGATAACCGGATGCGTCTCTATAAATAGCGATTTCACTAACATTTCTTCTACCTTTATCGCTTCTGTTTGCGTGAGATAAAACTCTAATCTTACCCTGTCCCTTTGTTCAAATTCGTTCAGGTAGTAACAATCAAATCTCAGAGTTATGTGAAGAATTCTTGGGCCTTCTACATCAAATCCCTTTATTTCCTTAATCCTATCTCTTATTGTGGCTATTTTCTCATCCAAACTCTTAGTTGAGATAAAATCCAGATCTACATCCTCGGAAAATCGGCTAACTCCCATCTTTGCAAGATACACACGACTTAAAGCTGTTCCTCCTTTTAAAATCACATCTGGAAATAAATCCCTCATTTGTTCCAGAATGATAGAGATCTTTTCATCCTTTGATAGATAATTCAAGCCAAGTCCCGTCTTCGTAGCCAAATATCTCAGGATCTCTATGTCAGCCATGATACCACCATGACAGTATATTTTCTTTTCCGAGATTGTCCAAAACCTTCCACCCTTTTATGTATTTTCCTTTAGCCTTACCAGAAGGCACTAGTTTCGTATTGGTCTTTACTCGCTTTCTGAAGTTGTCCAAGGTTGGAATCATTTTCCCGGTTTCCTTGCCCATCAGCGCCAAAACATAGCCAGTCCTCTGGCATAAAGAATCAGATGCAAATTTAAAATATCTTGTAAATTCGACCCAATCAAGCTCCACATCATTTAACGCTTTTGTTATTACCGAATAGCCCCCACAGTATTGCGGTTTGTAAAAACAATCGAAGAAAGTCTTTGAAATTGTTGATATATAGAACCCTTTATAGTATGTTACTCCAACTGCTCTCTTACCCATTGCTACCGCTTTAAATGTATATTCCCCGATCATCTTCTCCCTTGATTTATTCACGGTCACCACGAATATAGTAAAAGGGGCATAATCTAAAAGATTATAAACTCGAAGAGCGGACGAAAAACCTATATAACCATTGAATAATCCTAAAGCAACCTTATATGGGTTTTTTATTACCGGAACTGCGGATGGTCTCGCCTGCACCAAATAAATACCTTTCTTTAATCTGTGAAGATACCCCTTTGCCGAAAGATTTGAGCAGATTTTATTTATTTGATGGGGCTTTAAATCGGGAAATACTGCCCCTATTTCTTTATTATATGCCACATCAAGTGTAGATATTACATTGAAAACCATCTGCTCCTGTCGCCTCAGATAGATATTTTTGTCCATATTATACTTCAACAGGGTATTATCTTTATAAAATTTTCTATTTTTAATAGATTACATGAGGTATCTATCCATCAATCCCTTAACCGTAAAGAACACATATGAAGAATCTTCATAAGCACTTATATCCCTTACTTAAGTAATAGTATAATTATGGAAAACAATTTGATCTTCGTCAAGTTAGGTGGTTCTTTGATTACCGAAAAAAGTGTTCCTGCAACATTAAAGTATAGTATTTTAAAGCAAATTGTGAAAGAGCTAAAAGAAGTGGTTGATAGAGAACGGAATTTGAATTTACTCATTGGACATGGTGGTGGCTCGTTTCCGCATCCAATAGCAAAAGCATTTAGAACCTCAGATGGTTTTATTCGGGCGGACAGCGTAAGAGGCTTTGCAATGTGCCAAAATGCCGCGTCAACATTGAACCGGCTTGTCGTGGATTTGATGACCGATTATGGGATCAATGCGGTATCTATCCAACCTTCGGCATGCTGCATAGCAGAAGATGGCGAGATAGCCGATTTTTTTATCAGACCGATAGAAGAATGTATGAGTAAAGGTTTAATCCCCGTTGTCTTTGGTGATTGCGTATTTGATGCAGTAAAAGACTGCACAATTATATCTACGGAACAAATTTTTACGTACTTGAGCGGATTTTTACGGCCCTCCAGGGTTCTGATCTTTGGATTAGTTGATGGTGTTTATACTTCGGATCCACAGCGAGATGATAGCGCGAGATTATTACCTAAAATCGAGATAGAAAAATACACCAGTGTTGAATCATACCTTGGCAGTTCATACTCGGTTGATGTTACCGGAGGGATGACAACAAAAGTAAAGGACTTGATCAAGATAGCAAAGATGGGTATTGAATGTGAGATCCTTAGCGGTAAATCAGGAAATATATTGAGGGCGTTGGCTGGAGAGAGGGGGTTGGGTACTATTATCGAGTAAAAAACGATACTAACTATATATGTGGCAGCACAAACAAAGTAATAAGGAGCGATGAGGAAGAAAATAACCTTTGGGGATTTAGCAAGTATATTGGAGAACTATGATATAGTAGAGTTGGAGGATGTGAAGATAAAGGGTGATGTGGAAGTCGAATTATCACTAAGTGGCACAATACCTTCTTCGTTGATCCAGATACTGCAGCCAGTGCAAGGTGTAGTAGAGAAGAAGGTAGTGGTCTTAGAGGCCGCGAAATTTGAGGTTGCGAAAGCGGCGTGGACCGGAAAGATAGAAGAAGTTACTATCGGTGCTACCTCCGCAGATGGCGGCACAAGGGAGAGTACGGTAACAATAGGCGGCGAGAAATCATTGCCGTTTTACAATTTCGATTCCCCTATGCCGTATCCGCCAGTAATATCAGTCGATTGCTTTGACATGCCTATTCCGCTTGCGAAGGCGGTGCGGGGTTTTTATGACGATGTTATGGAAGACCCGGGAGAATGGGCGAAGAAGAATGTACGTGAATTCGGTGCGGACATGGTTACGATTCATCTGATTAGCACGGACCCAACGATAAAGGACACATCGGCGAAGGAAGCGGCGAAGACAGTAGAGGACGTACTACAAGCGGTAAAAGTCCCTATTGTCATTGGTGGCTCAGGTAATCCGGATAAAGACCCGGTGGTGCTGGAGGCTGCGGCTGAAGCGGCAGCGGGCGAGCGATGCCTAATCGCCTCTGCAAACCTGAACATGGACTACGAGCGAATAGCAAAAGCAGCACAGGATAATGGGCATGTTATCCTTTCGTGGACTCAATTGGACATAAATGCACAGAAGACATTGAACCGGTATTTACTCAAATTAGGAGTGCCGCGGGAGGATATAGTGATAGACCCAACAACTGCTGCGCTCGGTTATGGCCTGGATTATGCATTCACGAATATAGAACGGATGAGGATAGCAGCATTAAAGGGCGATACGGATTTGGCGTTCCCTATCTCTTGCGGAGTAACAAATGCGTGGGGTGCGCGCGAATCATGGATGAAGGGTTCACCACTTGCTGAGGATTCCGATTGGGGACCCGCTGCGTATAGAGGACCGTTGTATGAGATTATAACCGGCTTGACACTGGGTATCGCAGGTGGCGATCTGTTTATGATGATGCACCCGGAGGCGGCGGCGGCGGTTAAGCGCGTAACGCAAATGCTGTTTGGTGCTGACACGGATGGTGCGAAAGAAGTGAATGAGGGTGACTGGGTAACGTGGGAGGATAACAAATGAAGCTAAGTAGTCCTATGGATGCCTGGAAATATCTTCCGGGAACGAATTGCAAGGAATGTGGCGAGAAGACGTGCCTGGCTTTTGCATCGCTACTGTTAGAACGGAATAAGAAATTGGAGGATTGTACACCACTTTTTGAACCTAAATACGCAGCGAAAGCGAAAGAGCTAGCGGAATTATTAGCTCCGGAGATAAGAGAAGTTGCGATAGGGGTAGGTGCGAGAGCGAGTAAAATAGGCGGCGAAGACATCATGCACCGGCACGAGCTCACATTCTATGACCGTACATCGCTTGCTTATGACGTTTGGGACACAATGTCAGAGCAGGAACTGCGGGAACGGGTAAGAAGGATAACTTTGTGGCGTAAATTTTACGTCGGTGAATTTTTAACTTTAGATGCAATTGCTGTACGTTCTGTATCATGCGAAGCCGAAGCATTTGCAGGGTGCGTGAAGTGCGTGGCAGAAGAGACAGATATGCCTCTAATCTTATGTTCGTTCGATGCGAACGTGCTAGAAGCCGGTTTGAAAGCGGTTTCAGATAGGAATCCATTGTTATATGCTGCGGACAAGACCAACTGGCAGGCGATTCTGGAACTTGCGAAGCAGTATAACGTTCCCGTTACGCTATTTTCACCGGATCTCGATACGTTAAATAGCCTTGCCACGACTTTCGCTGCTGCTGGCATAGTTGATCTCGTATTGGACCCCGGGACATATCCGACAGGAAAAGGGCTTGCAGATACATTCTCGCGGTTCGTACGGATACGGCGTGCGGGGATAGTAGACGGGAATAAGAGTATTGCGTATCCTCTGATGGGGGTGCCTATGACTGCGTGGATGGCAAATGATAATCAAGACGCTTTGGCTGCTTCGTACTGGGAAGCGATTATAGCGGACACGTTAATCTTGAGATACGCGGACATATTGATTTTGCATTCGATAGAGCCGCATTCGCTGATTACTGAGCGCACACTCGTTGCAAATATATATACGGACCCAAGGCGTCCGGTAAGTGTGGACCCCGGACTGAGGGAGGTAGGGAGTCCCACAGATAGCGCGCCTCTTTTTATCACTACTAATTTCGCATTGACCTTTTATACTGTGGAGAGCGACCTAAGTTCTAGCAAAATTGATTGCTATTTGATGGTTGTGGACGCAGACGGGCTGGGCGTTGAAGCTGCTGTTGCCGGTGGGCAGCTTACTGCAGATATAATTAAAGACACAGTGGCATCGTGTGATGCGGAAAAGAAGGTAACTCATAAGACAATGGTGTTACCAGGTCTTGCGGCGAGGATTTCGGGAGAGACGGAAGATGCTACTGGCTGGTCGGTCCTTGTGGGTCCACGGGACAGTGGACGGATTCCGGGCTGGATGACCGATAACTGGCCACCAAAAACATGACATGGGCGATCTGGATAACAGGCTTACCGGGTAGTGGCAAGTCAGTATTAGCAGATAAAGTGGGGACGATCATGCAGGTGCAAGTGCTTGAACTTGATGAGATCCGTAAATTTATCACGCCGAAGCCTTCGTATTCGGATGACGAGCGCGAAATAGTGTATGCTTCGCTCGTATATATGGCGAAAATCA
Source organism: Candidatus Methanophagales archaeon (assembly GCA_030612835.1). GTDB lineage: Archaea > Halobacteriota > Syntropharchaeia > Alkanophagales > Methanospirareceae > Methanophaga. The sequence goes on from JAUWND010000105.1 coordinate 8,316, forward strand.
TGGTGGCAAGTGGCATTCCGGTTATCATAGATGCTACTGCAAATCGGAGGCGATACCGGGATAGAGCACGAGCGGCTATACGGAATTTCGCAGAGGTGTACGTGAAGTGCTCTTTAGATACCTGTATGGGGCGAGAACGGGACAGGAAAGCGAAATATGCGCCTTCAGGCATATATAAAATGTCGAAGAAGGACGGTGCGACGGTGCCGGGTGTGAACGTACCATATGAAGAGCCGTGGAATCCCGATGTTGTAGTGGATAGTGAGCGGATGGGTGTGAAAGCGTGTGCGGAGAAAGTGGTGGAATACATTATTATGCAGGGGTGGAGTGCGGAAGAGAATCGGTAAAGAATTAATTTGGATTGTTTATTGATGGCAAACAAACTGGCAGCGGTAGAGGAAATCGTTAAAAATAGGAGTGAAAGAAGAGCTGAAAATATTAGTTAAAATAGAGATACAGGATGCATCGAAGACGGTAATTGACTTCTTAGAGTCAATATTGAGTCAGAAACCGTTAGCAAAGGTATATAAAGTATAACTTCTGCCGATTTAAGACGCAGATTTACACAGATTTACACGGATTTAAGGGATATAAACTATAACTCGGCGTTCGTCCGGAATTAATTATTATAACCATCCTGTAATATATCTAACTGATGCACCCGGACATCTTCACACCCGGAACATATCTCCTCATGGTTCTCCTCTGTCTTACTACTGATGTCCCTCT
>JAUWND010000182.1 GCA_030612835.1 Candidatus Methanophagales archaeon
GCAGATACTCTTTCATTGTTTGCTATATTCTTTTGTGACTCAAGTTGAAGTTAACGAGATAAAAAATAAAAATGGGATGTGAATGATGAATCCTCATTTTTACATTTTTCACGCTTTTTAGTCTTTTGACACTAGTACCTCTGTTGCTTTTATCACCGCTTCTACTTTATCGCCTTCTTTCAAGCCAAGCTCTTCCACAGCCTCTTTTGTTATCATCGCAGTGATGACAGAGGGCTTAGTGATTTCAATTTTCACGGTAGATGCAACTTCGCCTTTCTCTATTGCCTTTACAACACCAGCCATTCTATTCCTTGCACTTATTGGCATTCTTATCACCTGAGTTCTATATAGACTGCTCTCTTTAAGTAGTTCGATACGATAAAAAACGAAAAGCTTTTATACTGAGTGGCACAATCTTGCATATCGAGGGATTGATATGGAAACAAAAGAAGCCATCAGCATGGGCCTGGTGGGTGCCGTTGCAAGGGGTGTGATTGACGAGCTTCCTGTCCATATAAATCAAGAGAACTGCCGGGGGATGTGGCACATGCATTGATGCCTGTCCCGTTGATGCAATAGAACTGGAGGGCGTAAGGGAACTCACAAATAATAAGGTACAAGAAAGGTATCTAACATTTTCCAAGGATTTTTAAGACATAGATTAACGTGGATTAACACAGATTTAAAGTAGTGTATTGATTTTTTAAAACGCATACACTAAATGCGCTGTAATTGCAAATCGTGGATTACGGTAAGATGGCGATCACAATGACGAGGCGGGATGATCCCAACGGGGTGCGCAGTATTTTAGACCCGAAGAAGACGCTAAAATATACTGTAATAGACGCAGGGTATCTCAACGAAAGAGAAGTCGCACACCGAGAAGTTTTTGATGAAATACTAACTGGAAGTGGGTAGAGATATACTTTTTTTTGAATATGTGCGCATTGCGATCCCACCAAAGGCGAAAACTGGAGTCGTTTTTTGTGTGGAATGCCGCGAGCCGATGTCTTATCTTATCCATAAGCTCTTCACGTATCTTCGTTGCGAGAGAAAGACCATCATAGGTTATACGTATCTCCTCTTTATCAGCTTCCGCGTATATCTGCCTTAATTGTATTCTCTGCTCTTTTTACGTTTCTCCATGCCATTTTCTCGATTGTAGAGATATTCTGTTTCGTTGTCCCCCCTCTTTTGGTAATCTCGTCCTGAGAATATCCTTCGTTCCTGAGTTTCAACACATCCATCTGCCTCCGGGTAAGTATTGTCTCATCCGTACTCATCTTCTTCATATTAGTCGGATCATAACGTAAGACAAATAGCTATATTTTACTTTAAAAAAAGAAAAGACTATTTGCCTATTGATGGAAGGGATAAAATCATGAAACTGATAGACGATTTGATTTCTGATGTGAGAGATAAAGATACGGGAGTGAGAGATGTGCACGTTGGCTATGCCTGGATCGGCGTTTTGAGCGGGAACTGCGGTGTGGCAAAGAATTTGGGGGCGCTACAGGGTTATAAAGTGCGAGATTTAGGGGAACTGACCGAGAAGACGGCAATAGAACTCGCGGAATATGCGAAGTCATGGAACATGATCGAGGCGGGCGTGGGTTTCGCGGCGATCAACTCGCTGATTACGCCAAGAGGTAAGGAATTAAATATGCTCGAGTTCCTGCTTGAAAACGCGGATGGCAAGAAGATAGCAATGGTTGGTCACTTCCCGAAAGTGAATGAATTACGGAAACGCGCGGATGAACTGTGGGTAATCGAGAAGCAACCACAAAAGGGGGATTTTATAGACACTGCATCCGAATACTTCATTCCGAAGGCGGACATCGCCGTAATAACGAGTTCCTCAGTTATAAACAAGTCAATTGAGCGATTATTGGAGCTGAGTCATGGACTTACAATTATTATCGGTCCAAGCACGCCGATGTCACCGGTATTATTTGATTACGGCGTGGATATGCTTGCGGGGATAAGGGTGGTGGACGAGGAGAGGATGATGAAGAAGATTGCAGAGGGAGGAGGGAAGGTAAGTCAGTTTGAGGATGCGATTGAGTTTCTGGTGATGGAGCGATGAAAAACGTAATCGGTATCTGTGGGTATCACAATAGCGGGAAGACGACCCTAATTGAGAAATTGATCAGGCGGTTGAGAAATGAGGGATATAAAATTGCGACAATAAAGAACATCCCAAAGCGGTTCTCGATTGATACAGAGGGAAAAGATACATGGAAACATGGACAAGCAGGTGCGAGCGTGGTTGTCGCTTCTTCTCCTGATGAGACCGCGTTTATCTTCAAGCGAGGGATGGAATTGAAGGAAATTGCGGATATTCTGAATGAAATCGTGCATCCTGATCTGATACTCGTGGAAGGTCGTAAGATGGAGAGAATACCAAAGATTTCTGTCGGCGATATCGAACTAGAAGATGCGATAAAATACGAAGATAATATTGATGAGATTCAGAGCTGGATACAGGATTTTATCCGTGACGAATAACGAAGTAGACCCGCCGAAGCATCAGAAAATCCAAGCGTGGATTGGAACGCTCTTGTCTTAAACTCCGCGCCCTCGGCTATCTCCGCGTTGATTAATCACGGGTTTCTTAAGACCGTGCCACCGAAAAGTAACTTCCATAGAAAAAACCGAAAGTAATTTATAGCGAGTGGCACAATCTTGCATATAGGTGACGATAAAAGAAACAAAGATGTAAAGTAGGAAAATTTTAGGAGCGATGAAAATACTTTTTGGAAGGTCAGGAATAGCGAAACTAAAGCGCGAGAAAATATTTATCATTTTCCTGCTTTTGGGCCTTTTTCTCATCGCATTTATCTGTATTACGCTTGGGAACATGTATTACAAGCAGGCAGAAGACATTTCCGGGTTAATTGATGCCGCAACAGATCCCGTAGTTCTAATGGCAATATGGATAAGCATATCTGCTGCGATTTGTTCAACACTGATCGCTTTCTTTTTCGGCGTGCCCTTAGCCTATTTCTTAGCAAGGAAGGATTTCGTTGGTAAGAGCATTATAGAAAGTATTGTGGATGTGCCCCTGGTGGTGCCGCACATTGTTGCCGGGATTGCATTATACGGTGTGTTCATGCGATATGGGGTGATAGGTGCGCCGTTTGAGAAGTTAGGTATTGCATTTATAGATGCCTTTTTTGGCATAGTGGTTGCAATGCTCTTTGTGAGTGTTCCGTTTTTAGTGGATGCTGCACGCGAGGGGTTTAAAGAGGTAGATCCAAGATTAGAGAATGTTGCACGCTCATTAGGCGCTTCTCAATGGCGAACGTTCATTAAAATAACCTTTCCACTTGCTTCTCCGTCTATATTCAGTGGCGCGATCCTGTGCTGGGCACGTGGAATAAGTGAGTTCGCAGCGGTAATGATTATTGCCTCATTTCCACGCTCTGCGTCTATCCTGATTGGCGATCGGTTCACATCCTTCGGATTAACTGGCTTACCTGGTATACCAGGCGCAAGACCGATTTCGGTTCTGCTGATCTCGATTTGTCTGGTTATATTTGTATTGTTAAGGGTAATTGTGAAAAGAAAGAGAGTTTAGGATTTTCCACTCTTTATTGAGCACATTGAAGAGAAGGACGTAGGCATTAATCCTGGTCGGCACTTTTATATTTTTGTATATAACGTATGACCTACGTTTGTTTTTGTTTTTCTTTTGGTAAAGTTTTCTTTCTAAGAAACGGTTTTTTTATGCTACACTCCTGAGGAATTTGAAGAGAAGCGAAAAGAGATACGTATTGTTCGTCAAGCAATAAAAGAGGGAGTTGTAATTTGATGGGTGAAACGTTTCAAGTTCCCGCCTACATTAAGCTCGGAATGAATTGCGAGTGGCCTCTTAATCCAATACATAAACATCAAAATATTCAACATTTTGTTATTACTATCTTGATAGGAAACATGCCTTATATAAATCTTCCTATGCCTACCTTCTATATAAATGAGAAACTTGGAGATGGCAGTCTATTATCGCCAAACTACCTTTCAACAGCGGAAATATTTGTTTGAATTA
>JAUWND010000191.1 GCA_030612835.1 Candidatus Methanophagales archaeon
CATTAGATTAATGGTATTTGTTTAGCAAACCACAAGATTACACAGATTTTCACGAGAAAACAATAATAGTACCCATGTTTTAATAAACTATTGGCTATCCCATCCATATTAACCTTAATTTCTTGTGTTAATCTTGTGGAATCTCGTGGTTTTTAAGATTAGCTATACAAATACGATTGATGTATAAATGTTCCTCCTTCGTGAAGACCCAGAGTGCATCGAAATGCGCGTTTGGTACGAGGTAAATCGTATCCTTTTCTTCCAAAAAACTTTCTTTTGCCATATTTCACACTCCGGTTTTTGTTAGTTTACTTTATACCTTCAAAAACGTCCTGCTTCTCGCCTTCTCGCCCAATTGCTCCTCTATCCTCAACAATTGATTGTATTTGCAAGTCCTCTCGCCTCTTGCAGGGGCGCCAGTCTTTATTATCTCTGCGTTTATCGCCACGGCTAAATCAGCGATAAACGTATCCTCGGTTTCGCCAGATCTGTGGCTGACTACTTTCTTATATCCGTTTTCAGAAGCTAATCTAATGGTATCCAGCGTTTCCGAAACAGAGCCTATTTGATTTACTTTCAGCAGAATGGCATTTGCCGCTTTTTTGTTTATCCCCTCCCTTAGTCGCTTGACATTGGTCACGAAAAGGTCATCACCGATGATTATTTTCCGCGGCATCTTCACGGTGAGTTCTGCGAATAACTCGAATGCGTCCTCGTCAAAAGGGTCTTCTATTGATTCTATCGGGTATTTATCCACAAGGGCTTGATAGAAGTCAATCAGTTCAGAACCTTCTTTCTCCATACCATCAATCACGTACTTTTGTGTTTTCGCGTTGAAGAAAGTGGAAGCAGCGGCATCCAGACCCAGGCGTATTTCGCTCTCAGAATAACCTGCTTCTCTTATCGCTTCGGTCATCGCCTCGAGTGCCTCCTCCGTCCTGCTCATTGGCGGTGCATAGCCACCTTCATCACCAACGTTCGTAGCTATCTTCCCGTACTTTTTCGCTAACACTTCTTTAAGTGCGTGATAAGTCTCCGCACCTGCCCTCAAACTATCACTGAACCTGTCAAAACCAAAAGGTAGGATAAGAAACTCCTGTATGCTCAGATCGTTACCTGCATGCTCCCCGCCATTTAGTACGTTCATTATCGGTACCGGCAGCTCATGTTGTAGCTTCATTCCAGCGACATCTTCGCAGATGTAAGCAAAGAGCGGTTTTTTCAACGATTCTGCAGCCGCTTTGCAAACCGCCATCGAAGTTCCAAGAATAGAATTGGCACCTAATTTCGTTTTGTTTTCCGTTCCATCCAATTCTATTAGCCGTTCATCTATTTCTCTCTGTTCAAGAACATCCATTCCTACCAGCTCTTTTTTTATTGCGGTATTAACGATTTCAACAGCTTCACGTACTCCTTTACCGCCATACCTCCCTTTATCACCGTCTCTTTTCTCCCATGCCTCGTTTCTTCCGGTAGATGCCCCGGAAGGCACGTCCGCTCTGCCAAATCCGCTCTCGGTAAGCACTTCTACTTCTACCGTAGGGTTTCCACGCGAGTCTAAAATCTCTCTACCTTTTATTTCTTTTATTTTCGATGCCATTTTTCTTTTTATCTCCTTCTCAACACTAAATATGATACTGCGAGTAGCCCTGCGATAGTGAATCCCGCTTCAAATCCTGGTGGTGTCGGCGTTGGCGAAGCTGTTGGTGTCGGTGCAGGAGTCAATATTGCATGAACATCTGATGTGGGCGTGGGTATTGGTGTTGGTTCTGAGAATTTAACAAGGAAGGCATCGCTCTCATTAGCGAGGAAAGAGCCTCTGTTGCCTGCTAAGTACACCACCCCGTCTTCTGCTGTTGCGATTGCACGTCCATGATCATTACCTGTTTTGCCCCATGTTACGTTCCAGATAAGGCTTCCGTCGGTACTGTTGTATTTGTTGAGGAAGGCACCGGGAACGGTATCGAGACCAGTCCTGCCTGCCAGGTACACCGCGTTGTCTCCTGTTGTAGTTGCCCATCCTTGTGTACCTATTCCTCCGCATGTTACGTTCCTGTTCCAGAGAAAGTTTCCGTCGGTGCTATTGTATCTGTTGAGGAAAGCTTTGCCACCTGGGGCACGACCTGCTACATACACGCTGTCTCCAGATGTTGCAACAGCATTTGCAGAATAAGTACCCGGTCCACCCCATGTTATGTTCCAGAGAAGGTTTCCATCTCCGTCGTATTTGTTAAGGAAGGCATCGAAATCACTAACGTTTGAAGGTGCCGTCTCGCCTGCTAAGAACACGCAGTCTTCTACTGCTGCCGTTGCATATGCTACAGTGGCACTTGTGGCACCTGTACCGCCCCAGGTTATATTCCAGAGAAAGTTTCCATCACTATCGTATTTGTTGAGGAATGCATCCAAACCAGTAACGTTTGAGAATGCACAGCCGCCTGCCAGATAAACACTGTCTCCTGCTGCCGCAGTTGCTACAACATTACTGCCCCCTACCTCTGGGGCAAACATCTCCCATGTGCTGTTCCAGAGAAGGTTTCCATCTTTGTCGTATTTGTTGAGGAAGGCATCGGTGAGATTAGTATTGACACCTACCAGGTACACACTGTCTTCAGTTGTTGCGACCGCAGTTCCAATATCCGACCATGTTACGTTCCACACCTCTACTGGCTGAGCGCTTACCGGAGTAAGAATTACCGAAAAAGCGGAAATCGCTAAAATCGCTGTTGCAATCAAAACTACCAAACCTATCTTCTCGTTTTTGCTTTTCATTTTTTCTCTGCATCTACTTAAGACAGAGGTGGTATTTAAAGTTTTTGGTGGTACGGTGCATACCTCACATCCCCTCACTCAATGACCAGCATCACTATGACGTCATTCACGTTTGTCCCTGTTCTGCCTGTAATAAGGGCGTCACTGAGCTTCACGAAAAATGTATTTGAATCATTATTACGTATATATGTATCCGGGTTCAGCTCCGCTTTCGATGCACGTTTTAGCGTGAAACCATCCGCGATTGCTCCCGCAGCATCACTCATACCGTCTATCCCGTCCGTGCCCATAGAAGCTATTATTACCGCTCTGTCATCGTTTGCCGGCATGGTCATAGCAGCACTGAGAGCAAACTCCAGGTTTCTTCCTCCGTGTCCATTCCCTGTGACTGTGACAGTTGTCTCGCCACCAGCTATCATCGCGGCGGGAGGGCTTAGCGGCGTGTCATGCGACCGTATATCCTTCATGAGTGCAGTGAATACCTTTGCTACTTCTTTACTCTCTCCTTCCAGATGCGTTGTGAGCAGAAGCGAGTTATAGCCAAGAGTTTTCGCTTTTTCCAGCGCCGCCTGTGCAGCAATGTAATTGCTGCCGATAATGAAATTGTGTGCCTTAATGGACGGTTTTTTTGTTGCCCCCTCTTGCTCTATTCCTTGTTCGATAACACTCTTCCATGTGTGTTCGGTTAAGTAGTTATGGCCCACAAAACCAAACCAAGAGAAGAGAAAAGAAAAGAGTATCATACAAAAAGTATTTTATGGACACAGATTAACGCAGATTAACACAGATGAAAATCACAAACGTCTAATTAATTTTGGGTGCTCTGCTCTGTGACGATAAAACGTCGTATGAAAAGTAACAAAAAAGATCAATCTG
>JAUWND010000003.1 GCA_030612835.1 Candidatus Methanophagales archaeon
GAATTATTAGCCGGACCCGGGTGTGACTGTCATAGGGTAAATACAACTGGTGTTGCTGTAGGTGGTTACGGCGGTAAAGCACCTGAGCCTGGTACCACATCTCACGCTGCGGAAACCATAGCCTGTATGATCTGTCATGAAGAGGGCACAGCGTATCCTTTCGCAGGTGGATTCAGTCAGACCGCGGTTGAGAAGTCAGCAGGTGGAAGCACTACGCCATACACTTACAGTAGTGGTGGCATAGGTGGAGAGCATGCAGCTCACAATCAATTCATTGGACAAGCAATACACGACCCGTTGATGGAAGATTCGAACGAAGCGTGTATCGCATGCCACACAAGGGTCGGTGTGAACATCCAGTGGACGAAGAATACGATTATGAGCTTCGGGGCAGGTGAGGACGATCTTGGAGTCTGGACGGTCAGCGATTTCGCAGCGACAGGCGATGATATAACGAACGTGTCTTCTCCAAACGAATGGACAAATCAGTAAACCACAACCAACATTTTTTTCTTTTTTATTTTTGGTATTGTGGGCAAAGTAGGGGGGCAAAGATATGAAGGGTAAAGGGATAGCATTACTGGCGATTGCGGTAGTCGCAATCGGTATATTCGCACTGCCGAGTTCGGTTTCGCTCTTCAGCGGGCAGCATACGTGGTATGACGTTGGTGAATCTGTTGGTGGCACACCGGGGGCAAATAACGTGCCTTGTGAAAAGTGCCATGCTGAAATAGAGGAAGAGATGCTTAGTGACGATAACGGCGCACATGAGGGTTTGACCTGTTCTATGTGTCACAGGGCTTACTTTACCGGTTATACATATGCCCTAGGCGGCTACAGCGTAGGTGCGACCGTGAAAGATCCAATACCTGGCCAAGAGGCGCATGCTGCATCCACGGTCGAGTGCATGGATTGTCATGGCGCTTATGATCCAACGTCGTCTCACACGCAATACCCGGAATATGCCGGAAAGTGTGGGGATTGCCATCTTAATGGTAATTATGGTGCGGAGTGCCTCGCAGCAGGCGGTTTTGGTTTGACACCTTATGTATCTGATACAGGCACAAAGGCGGCGCACAAGGTCTTCGTGGACGATTCGATAAGCGAAACGCTGATGGAAGGTGCGAATGAAGCTTGTATCTCGTGCCACACGAGAATCGGTATGGACATCGAATGGACGAAGAGAGAGAATCTGAACTTCAATGCAAGTGAGAACCAGCATGGTACGTGGACGCTCAGCAACTTTGGGGCATCTGGTGATAACATGACACATGTGCGTACGCAGAATGCATGGACTAACCCATAGTAATTTATTTTATTTTATTTTGTTTTATATTATATTATATTATGTTATATTGCCCCAATCTTTTTTTTAAAAAAAATTGATCAAAATAAAACGGGCTAGATCTCCAAAAAGGTAAGAAGAAATGAGTGGAAGTAAAATGGCTCTGATGCTGATAGCAGTAGTTGCAATAGGTATCTTCGCTCTTCCGAGCACGATGTCCATATTGGGTGGACAGCATACCTGGTATGACATTGCAAGAGACGGTGTACCGTGTGTGAAGTGTCATGCCGACAAATATGAGGAGTTTTCTATGACTGAGGTTCACTCGTCACTTGCAGGTAGACGTAGAGACTTGAGTTATGTTTGTTATGCGTGTCATAGGGCAGATCTGGATCTAACATATGCAGACGGAGGCGGCGGCGGTCCTCCCGGTGTACAGACACATGCTGCCTCTACAATTGCGTGTATGGCGTGTCATGAGTACGATGCACATGTACGCGACAATAATCAAGGACCTTTTGCCGGTGGATTTGAGCAGCCCAGTGGCTCGCCGTTTAACTATGGTAGCGTAGGGGCTCCGCATCATGCAGCACATAACGCATACGTTCAGGGTGCGGTATATAGTGATTTGATGGAAGATTCAAACGAGGCATGCATTGCATGTCACACCGCCATTCCAATGGAAATAGACTGGAGGCTCGGGTACGCGATGCACTCGCAATCGGTCGCTGACAGTTTAGGCGATTGGACAGTTGGACAGTTCAAGGCAGCAGGCACTTATGCTATAACTACATACAGTGATGGGTACGGCGATGATCCAAGCACTACCGAGCCGTATATAGACCCTGATGTAACACCGTCCGTACCAGGGGGTAGTGGTGAGGATTGGTTGCTGCCACCGTGAAGCCAATCCTGATTCCGGAGCCTGAGGGGTTGTGGCGGGCCATCTAAGAACAAAACAAAACAAAAAATATTTATAAATGTAATACAATAGATAAATTAAGAAAGAGGAAACAATGGAACCATTTATAGAAGCGGTGATAACAGTTATTGCGGTTAGCGCATTCATAGCAGGGATTTTTTACGTTTTTTATTTGGCTGCGGTAAAGGGATCCGAATCGCCACTACGTTTGTATAACCGTTTTAAGAACGGCTACCGCGAGCATTCGCGTAATAAAAAGGTGAAAGAAAAGATGACCGAATACAAGACCTTTTCGGGCGTTGGAGCCCCCTCTTTTTTGCGATCTGCGCTACCATTCTGCGTGTTTATCGCTGTTATACTCATTCTTCTATTCAAGCTTGTCTTTCTCACTGCTATTGTCTCGAATAGCATGCAACCCACGTTCAAAAAGGGGGACCTTGTGCTCATGCAAAAAATAGCCACCGCGCCGGAAGAAGGTGACATAATCATGTTTATGCACAAGGATATTATGCTCCCCGTTACGCATAGGGTTATCGCCGTAACTGATGAAGGAACAAAGACGGGGGGGGACGCGAGAGGGGTAACAGATCCCTGGATTGTGCAAAACGAAGCGATCATAGCTAAAGCAGTGCAGATGGGTGGCGGACCCATAGTACTGGAAGACGTTGGCAATTATTTCATTCTGGAGACAAGCAAAATGGGCTATGACCCCAAATATGGCTCGGAATATGCGTTTATGAGGAATATCTTTTCAATGCTGCGCTTGTATGGGTATATAGTGTGCGTTATTGCAGTCATGGGCTACGTGTTACTGTCTTTAAGTGAGAGGAAGAGGAGGGGAAATGTACAACTATAAGCGGATGCTTCTGTTTATTGGTCTCGTAGCCGCAATTATCGCTGCCATGCCGAACACAATATCCTTGTTCGGTGGGGATCATACAATCCCACGTGAGGTCGCTTGTGAACGGTGTCATGAACCGCCCGAAGTGGGGTTATCAACTTTGGGCGGGTATCGGGGTGATGAATCCTGTGCTACCTGTCATCACTGTAATCTAGCCAATTACACAGCGATAAGAGAAAATGGCACGGGTGCATGTACAGAATGCCATGAAATTGGCCTTGGGTGTCCACGTGTAGGGCGATTTACAAAAAATATACAAAATGACTGATGATATGCCACTAACCAGGATCACAATGTCGATCGCGGAAAAAGTAGGCTTGGGTATTACAATAATCATAGCAATAATTCTAATTGGCTATGCCATTTTCTCTTTGCTAATAGACCTATTAATTTTGAATTTCGATTGGTTCGCCATTGCGATCGATTTATTATCGCTCGCTATTGGGATCGCACTTGGCTATTTCTCCATTCGTATATATAAGAAATCGGTATATTACGAGGGATTGGTGAATTCCGCGTTTGACGAGGGTGTATATGCGCGATTGGAACCGATACTGAGAAAAGTCGCGGAGACGCACGTTGAAATGGAAAGTTTAGGAAGTCGCTTAAATGTAATTGATCGTAAAGTTCAAACAGTCATAGACGAGCAGGTGAAATCGGAACCGCAAATAGAACTAGAAAAGGCGATTGCTCCTGGAACATCTATGGGTTTTATAATAAAAACCATCTTCTTAGCCATAATCACGATGTCCGGTTTTCTGTTCATGATATATACCTCAATTAGATATGCGCATTTTGCTACACTTCTCTTTTTTATACTCTGGTGGTTGCTCATATCTTATGAATTTAAACTCGTTAATAACGCTACTGCATGGGTGATGGTCTTTGCCCCAATTCTTCTTATTCCCGTTAGCTTTATGGTACTTGGTACGCACGTTGACCCAAACAATCTGGTCGCTCTTTTTTATCTCGTCCTCGCATTATATGTGTTCTTATACTTCTGTTGGGCGGTATATGAGACAAAAGGGACGCTGCCTTTTAACCTCGACCTTAATAAATATTTAAAGCAGAAGTGAAAAACCGAAAAGTTTTTAAATAGATGTGTCACTATACAGATATAACGGAAAAATGAACAAAAAATTAGTTTGTGCTGTTATAGCTATGGTAGCGGTAATAGGTGTAATAGCCGGCTGTGCTGAGGGACCAGCGTCGGAAGAGGCCACGCCTGCGCCGACTGTGGCACCAACCGCACCGCCGACTGTGGCACCAACCGCACCGCCGGGTATGGTAATGGCGACAAGTTGTGAGATGTGCCATAAGATCGAATCGACAGCCAAGTTGGCTAAACATGTAAAGGGCGGGCAATTGGTCAATGGTAAACCAGGCTGTTTCGGCTACTGGGGCTGTCATGGCATGGGTAATGCTACCGTACATACGGTCCATCCACCAGGAGAAGTTGGATGCGCAGCATGTCATGGCACAGAGACACCTACGATTCCACCGAAAGGTGCAGGCGGGACAACATGTGAGCTATGCCACGGATATCCAAAGCCATTAGAGCCAAGCGAAGGAAACCTCGTCTGGATACACCAGGATAGGGGCAAGGACTGCACAGTTTGTCATATCGGTGAGATCTCAGAGATACATGGGCTGGAATAAAACAGCCCTCTATTTTTTTTCTTTTCTAACGGCACTGTCGAATTTTTCAGTAAAATCACTATAAGACTCTTCAAGTTTTACCGCAGAGTGCGCAGAGAACGCAGAGGCATCAGAAACCCCAAGCAATGGTTGGAACAGTCTTAAAACTCTGCGCCCTCTACGATCTCTGCGTTGATAAATCACTGGATTTTTGGACTGTGCCCTTCTACTTATTTGATTTAGGACGCAGATTTACACGGATTTAATTCCTTCTGCGTTAATCTGTGTTAATCTGTGTCAATAATTATTTTAGTTGGATTTTATGATTTCTTGTCGTTTCTAACTAACTAACTAACTAACGTAACGTAAAGTAACTAACGGTAGAAAAGGTCAAAAGGTTTAGAACGAAAGCGCATCAGTGCTATTATGGATATGGCAATTGCTGCGATAAAATAAAAGCGATACTATAGGCCAGGTAAGCGAGGGCTAGGGCACCACCTGCTTCCGGCATCTTCGGCGCTGAGAAAGAAGATGTGGTATTCTCTGTTTCTTCTTCTCCGTAACGGTTGTCAACGAAAAGTTGTTTTACCAAGTCCGTACCTGGGATACTAACTTTATATTGTCCTGGAATGTCCTTTGTTACCTGATAAAAAAGTGTCTTTGATTCCTTATAGTCTAAAGTGACCGATTCCTCAAATTCTATCTTATCATTTAATGCCAGAGCAATCTTTTCTGTTCCCCTCATCCCGTCATTCTTTACGGTTACAGATATTGAGACGGTTTCATTGGGCTTGACCGTAGATGGGCTCATACGGAAATCAGTTACCGTGAATTTCGATTTTGGAGATATTTTCTTTTCTAGCTCTTCCCTCTCTTCCATCTCTTCTTCGCGAGCCACGAAAAAATTGAGGTATGTTATTTCCATTAACGAATCCTCATATCTTTTTATTACACCTAAGTCCTCCAAATCGTCTTCATTGCCATCACACACGTTATTAAAGAGATCTTCTACGTCTTCAAAATCATATTCTTTATTCTTCTTCTCTTTATCCCTCTTGCCTTCATCCAACAGCTTATTAAGAGTGCTTGGCACAATCACTTCTCGCTCCCATTCATTTATTCTCGCCTTGTTAAGACAGTTGTACGCAGCTATCTTGATTCTATATTTGCCATACCGCCACCATGAGGGGATATCTTTTGTGTACTCTACATATACCGTGTAATTGCAATCCCGGCGTCTCACATCCATACGGCTAAGTGACATTATGTCACCCATGGAATTCTCAATGATAAAAACGAAATCAACAAGTACAAAGTCCTTATGATTTACGCCACTCATTTCCGTGTACACCTTGAGTGTATCCCCATGTGTGAATGTATTATCCCTGGGCACGTAATCATACAAACCAATGACGTCGGAAACTATCGCCGCCTTCTCCGCGCTTGCAACATTGACGGCGGAAAAGCCGGCTAACAGCAATAGCACCAAAATAGCTAATATGCTTCTTTTACATCCCCTCATTTCTTCGTCCTTATGCTATCCATTAACACACATAAAATTTATGCCTTTCTGTTCTAATTAATAAAGAAAATACATTTTACTTCTAATAAAGCTATAATATAATAGAAAAGAATAGAATAGAAAAAGAAGAACTAAAAGATGAAAATATTCGCATTGCTAGTCGTGGTATTCATTGCAGCAGTTGTATTCACCGGTATGGGCGGAGGGGAAGAGGTAATTCCACCAAATCCCAGGGGATTCATAGGGAGTTGGCATCCCGCGCCCGAGTGCGGACAGTGTCACGTCTCGCTTCTCTCAAAAGAGGCGTTGCTTGCAAAGCTTGGGTCTTGCAACTGTCATCGAGAGGCATATACTTCTGCGGGTGCGATAGACGGAGATAAGATAAGAAAGAACGCACATGGTAGCATGGTCTGTATTGATTGCCATGTAGGGAGCGGAATAGCAACCAGCGGAGGTGAACTCCCATGTGATGATCTCCATAGGCTTCATAGTCCTGTTGACTGTCAGGCATGCCATGATGAAGGGGCGAACATTTTGATACCGGCAAGTGGAAATTGCAATCTCTGTCATCGCGGTGATGCGCATGCAATTCATGGTGATAATACGGGCAATTTATGCGTTTCCTGTCACGGCTCGTTTGGGATAGAATATAAGGAGAAGGGGTATATATTAATAGAAGGCGTCCCGATGGAGCAGGAATCAGAAGAAATGACTTATCCTACTATAACTAACATATTTAAAGCCGTTATAAACTTGATTATAAAAGGGTCAGAAGAAGGAGGTGCGCAATGAAGAAGAGTATTGTTATTGTGGTTTTTGTAGTTATTCTAATTCTCGTAGGTCTTCTTGCGATTTCGTTTCTCGCAAAAGAAGTACCAATTCTTAACGTTCAGGCTGAGGTGACGGTGACTGATGACAAGCCTGCAATAGAAATCGTGCAGTTGGAACAAGAGTACGTGCATCCATTGCAGAGCCCACGGGGCGGTCCTGATACTGGTTTTCCGGGTGTCGATGCAGTTGCAATAATCAACAATTCAAAAATGAGCTACTGGCCTGCAAAGGATTATCATGGTAATGGCACCTATGATTTGGTAATCGGCTTTCATCGGGATGCCCTACCGAAAGAGGGCGACATGGTAAAGGTGGTTGTAAAGGTAGTGGATGTGCGGGGGCGTACCTTGGCAACAGATGTAGAAGTTATGTTATGGGAGTAAAAAATGGAAATAGCAGGACTCCTCATATCTTTCGCTTTGATCTTCCCCTGGCTCGTGCTGTCAGCTTGCATCTTACTGGTTCTTGATTTTATCATGTTGTTAAAGGCGAAGGCAAAGGGGAAGAAGATTTCGGAACTCGCATTTATCGCCTTTTCCATTGCTTGCGTGATCGTGGCAGCCACATACATCATGCTCACTCAATCATTCGTGAGTGACATCTTTTCGTTGAAAGAGGTTTATACGTATAGCTCATCCGGCTTGACCCTCCCGTATAAAGTGGGCGGCCCGTGGATAGGGAGCAGCGGGTCAATGCTATTTGTAACTTTCTTCTTAGTGCTCGTATATTTCGTGTTCAGGTTTAAAGGATTAGGAAAAGAAAGCGAGTCTCGCACCACCACATACAAAATACTGGACCTCTTCCTCATCTTCCTCCTTCTCGTCACCTTACTTCAGAGCCCTTTTGAGCGCCTACCCATAGTGCCCCCGGACGGTGCAGGGCTCAATCCACTGTTGCAAACGTTTTGGGTGCTTGTGCATCCGCCCGTGATCTTTTTAGGATACGTATTTGTCTTCTTCGCTTTCGCACTGACGCTGGCGGGGATGATAACAGGCGAGAAGGAAGAACTAAGAGCGCCACTAAAATGTTCCCTGTATGCAGCCTGGCTGTTTTTGGCGCTTGGGATTGCGCTCGGCGGGTGGTGGTCATACGAAGTTCTCGGCTGGGGTGGCTACTGGGCTTGGGACCCGGTGGAGACGGCATCGTTACTGCCCTGGTTCGCTCTTACGGCATATTTCCACTTGCCGCCTAAGAGCAAAGATCTGGCGAAAGAGTTCACGCTCATGGTTTCGTTTGTTATGATCATCTTCGCAACCGCACTTACTCGGGGCGGGTTATTGGAGTCGGTTCATGCGTTTGGAAAATCTCCTGTCGGACCCGTACTTCTGGGCTTCGGGTTTTGCGTTCTATTATTCTTCGTCTATCTTGCGGTAAGGGCGAAAAAACCGCTTTATACCTTTGATATTGACTTTTCTTCGCTTCATTCTGTATCTATCTTAGTCGCTTACTGGTCGCTGATGTTTTTGTTGATTATATGCTTCTTCGGCGATGCCGCACCAATAGTAGGTGGCATTTTCAGCGAGAAGACCATGAGCGCAACCGGTGTAGAATTTTATAACCGATGGTGCTTCCCATTTACGCTCGCTTTTGTAGCCGCTTTATTGGGTTGCAACGTCGCCCTGAAATTAGAGCGATGTCTTATGCTAATCATAGCTGTACTGGGTATTGGGCTAGTTTTAGCATTGCTCGGTGGGCCAACGCCGAATCCACTGATGAATTTCGGACTCCCGCTTCTGCTAGTCGCGGGATTTGCTATCGCTTATAATTCCGCTAAGGTAATGCAAAAGCGGAATTCATTGCATTTATGGGGCAAAACCCTTATTCATCTCGCAGTCATCATAATACTATTAGGTGTTTTTTTCAGTGCAGTTGATGCTGCTAAGAACCCAAGAAGCTTTGTCGCAACGCCAAATTCCACTAAAGATATTTTAGGGACACAAATAGAATTTGGGAATTTTACTATCTATACCGGCATGGGGCGCGTTTTCTATCCACAGCATGTTTTCGTAGGCCCGGAATACTCAGCGCTAAAAATGGATGTTACGATTAAAGAAGGCGGGGATGTTCATCACAGAGCTCTCTGGATGTATCACTATGCAAATCATGGGATCGTGTCTGAGCCTTTAATCATCTCCACTCTCGCGGGGGACATATATGCATCCATGCACCCCACCGCATCCAGCCATAATTCTTCCTTTTATGCCATTATGGGCGTGGAAGTCCAGCCGGAAGATTTTGTCGTCAAGATAAAAAAGATCCCCCTGATATGGCTTCTCTGGTTCGGGATAGTTTTAATGGGAATTGGGATGGTTGTACTGCTAGTCGGAGAACTAAAAAGTAAAAAATAAAAACCAGAGAAATCATTTATTTATCTATTTGTGTTTCCCCGGTGGATGACAGACAGTACAGGTTTCTTCCGTAACGTCTACATCGTGGTCGTTGTGACATGCCACACACTCGTGTCCCTCATAACTGGGGCTCTCGTGGCCGACGTATTCACTGATTCTATGTGTCGTGTGCTTGATTGTAGGATGGCATTTAAAGCACGAGATAGTGGGGTCAGCGATTTCTTCTGGCGGTGTTCTGTGCTTACTATGGCACTCCATGCAATGTTCCACTTTTGGAGATGCCGGTGGCTCCTGTTCTATGTGATCTGCCAGCGCTTCAAGAGCTTCGTTTGTGTCGCTTCCCTCCATCATCGCTTCCGCTATCGCTTCCGCATGGTGCGTGGCATGCCCCATGTACATGAACATTTCTATCCCATGCGGGTGATGGCAATCGTGACAATCCTCTATGTGATTATGCACTGAATTTTGATGGGAGATCAAAAAATACTCCATCTCATGACAGTTCGAAGCACAGCTCTCCGGTTTTTCCATCTCTTCCATCATTGCAGGCATTATAAATACCGCGCCAATCGCCGCACCGATGATGACACCGAGAGTAACCACTACGACCAATCCAATAATCACCTTCTCACCAAGTTCCATACGCACTCCTCCTAATTGTACTTTTCACTTTCATTTATTTTATATATCACTACTCCAAAAGGTGTTAATCACCTTTTAGCAAGGAGCACATATAAACTTTTCGCTTTTTTATCACGAGAAAGAAAAATCAGAAAGCTTTATATATGTGGATCTATCTTTAGAGAAATGGTGATGTGTAATGGAACTCGTAAAAAGAATACGCGGATTCGCATTTAATCCGTCACAGGAATTCGCAGCGGCAAAGAAGGACACGCTCATGGATGCGTTCAAATATTATATCCTTTTGCTGGCTGTACTAGCGGCAATACTCGCAATTGTAGTGGCAGTAGCGGTGGCAGTAGCGGAGTCTATGGTTGAATTGCCGATGTTAGGGGGATTCGCTTTTCTGCTCGGTGCAGTGACTTTTGTGGATATACTCATCATAGGATTCTTCGCCGCGCTCTACATCATAGTAGGGCTTCATATTTGGGTGTACTTGTTTGGCGGTAGAAAGGGGTTAAAGGAGACTGCAAAAGCGGTTACGTATGGTGCAACGCCGTGCTTGATATTAGGTTGGATTCCAGTAGCGAACGTCATCATCGGCCCGATATGGTCAGTTCTAGTGATAATTAACGGTGTGATGCAGCTTCAAGAGCTTTCGCCTGGAATGGCTATTCTTGCTATAATCGTTGCAATCTTAGTGCCCGTGCTAGTAATTGCCGCAGTCCTTGCCGCGCTTGCTGTTCCAATGATGCTATAAACTAAACTAAACTAAACTAAACTAAACTAAAGGTGATCAGAGCTTAACGTTAAGCTCTTCCTTTAGCGTCTTGAGTACAAGCTCTGAATCCACCCGTTCCACACCTGCGATCTCTTTTAATTTCTCTATAATAGAGCCACATTTACCATGTCCTGTGCACTTGGAGATGACGAGTAGGTCAAAATCACCAGTTACATGGTGAACGCAACAACTCGCTTCTATCTTCGCCATCTCTTTACCAACCTCTTCGATACTATATTCCTGCTTGATTTTTATCTTGGAGATTAGCGTAACCATGCCGATCTCAGAGGTATTAAGAGTCGTAGTATAGCCACAAATAATGCCTTTTTCCGTTAGCTTTTTCACTCTATCGCTTACAGTGGCAGTGCTTACGCCTATCTTCTGCGCAATCTTAGTGAAAGATTTACGAGAATCCAACTGCAGTTCCTCCAATATCCTCTTATCTAAATTATCCATGCTATCCTCCTTTAATTAAATGTGAGCAACAATGATTCCTATAATAGGTGTGCATAAATAGTTTTAATATATCTATGTATGTGGAATTCTAAGTTAATGTGTGAAATATGCTACTACCTCCGTTTTTGCAACAGAATCAATCATGACGAAACCGTATCGTTCGAACTGAACCACGTTTCCGAGTTCCGAAGCGATCAACGGCTCGCCTATGCCTTCGTCTATCCCGTCTGGTCTCTTTACCCGGACTTTTATATTCTGTGTGGGCGCCCATTGGATAACCGGTACTTCGGGTTCGGGATCTATAACCTTGGCCTGTAATGGGTTAACGGACTCTATTTCCACAGTGCGGAGGTATTTCAGCCGTATTTTTTTTTGCCCCTCTTCTATCTTCGCGAAATCATCGCTACTTATGTAAACGGTATCGCCGGTTCTTATCTCACGGTAATCAGCTCTAGAAGGATGTTTCAAAGCCTTAGCTACGAAGGAATCGCCATCTTTTAGCTTCATCGCTTTCGGGTTACGCACAAAAAAATATCGCGATGCGAGCGCATCCACGGCTTTCCTGTTCTCCGCGTACAAATTCTTCATACTAACCGCTATGTCTGTTTGTGTAACGCCGATAGAGATAAAGAACTTACGAATTGCTTCTGACCGAAACCCTCTTCTACGTAGTGCTTTTAGCGTTGGGAGCTGTGGATCGTCCCAGCCGTCATATTCGCCGCTTTCTATCTGTTTCCTTAGCTCGGACGTGCTGAATTTACCGAATTCTTGCATCTTTATCCTACCCCAGAGTATTGTTCTTGGATATCGCCAGCCGAGATAGTCATATATGAATTGCTGCCTCTGTCCCGATTTCATCAGGTCCTTGCCCCTTATTATATGCGTTACACCGAGTAGATGATCTTCTATCGCAGATTCAAAATCCAATGTTGGCCATACCACATATCTGCTGCCAACCCTGGGATGATCTTTTTTTAATATTCGGAATGCAACCCAATCTTTTAAAGCCGGGTCCGCACTTGCCATGTCCGTTTTTATCCTCAGAACCGCTTCCTTCTCTTCATAAGCGCCCGTTAGCATCTTCTCCCAATTGGCCATATTCGCCATAACGCTAACAGCTCTGTGAGGGCATGGTTCTTCCCGCTCTTTGTAGGCTTTGAACGCATCAGAACTGCAAAAGCAGACATAAGCCGCGCTCTTTTTTAGCAGTTCCTCTGCATATTTGTAATATATATCTATACGATCAGATGCCACTACCACTTCGTCTGGTTCGGCATCTAGCCATGCGCAGTCTTCAAGGTACCAGTCATAAGCCTCTAATAACGGGCGCTTTACGACAGGATCCGTATCATCAAACCGCAGAATGAATTTGCCTTTATACCGTTTCGCATATTCTGAATTTACTATTATGCCGCGGACACTGCCAAGCGTTGCAGCGCCGTTTGGATTGGGTGCGAATCGCATCACAACGCTTTCGCCTTCTGTAAGTTGCAGGTCAGGTAGTCTAACTTCCTGTTTCGCTTTCGCTTTCTCTTTTGGCTCTGCCACTAATTCCGGCGCTAGCTTGGTCAATTCCGCTATTCGATCATCCTTGCTCATTGATTCTATACGCGCTATCTCTTCTTTTACCAGTGCGTACACCTGTTTCGCATCCTTTCTCAATTCCGGATTCTCACCTAGGATCTTCTTCAGCACGGAATCCACCTTAGGCGGTTTCTCATACCTTACCGCATTCTGCAGGGCGGATTTCCTTATCTTTGTTACTGTCTCTTCCATTGTTCGCTACTGATTCTTTTATAGTTTAATAATAAAAAACCACATTATGCAGCATAAAATTCTGTCATATCTCGAGAGTTCAAAACACTTTGCTATTCTATCCTTAACGCTTAAAGCTTAAAGACTCAAGCTTGCAACATCCTATCTTTGCCGTTAGATTAACCGCAGAGTTCACAGAGAGCGCAGAGTCATTTACGAATCATTCGTAATTCGTAATTCTTAATTGAATTTTCTTTCGCCCCGCGTTCTCTGCGGTAAATGAAATGAGACAAAGTCAAGCTAAATATTCAGCGCAATTTCTGCATCTGAAATGTCCTTCACAATCTCTGTCGCCCCTTATCCCAAACAACTTTGTACCGCAAACCTTTATATAGTGCAAAGTATATTGTAGTAATCATGACTGAAAAAAATCGAGCGAAGCGGAAGCGAGCGGGAAGTTTACCGGGCAATTCAAAGCGATGGTCCGAATTGGTTTTTTACCGGTATTTCGCGCGCTATCATGGCCGTAATTCTCTTCGACCATCGGTACGCAGGGGTAACAGGTTTATTGGTCTGTACACACCCTTTTTTGAAAAAACAGATCCGGCAGAGTGTTGTCTACCCGCGCGTTGGATGCGCCCCTTCCGTGGTGGTAAAAGTAAAGATATTCAGGGAGGCGCCTGTGGGATAACTCGCTACCTAAAAAGGAGGTTTTAAAATGACACAAAACATCAATCTGAAAGAACTCGAGAAGAAGGCATGGACATCTACTTTTGAAGATGGTATTATGGACATTGGAATAGGTCTTATATTAGTTGTGACAACAATTTGCCAGACGTTCGATGATGCTCGTTTTTATCTGTATCCATTATTCATAGTACCGGTACTGTTTATCACGGCAGCAAAAAAATACATTACGACTCCCAGGATGGGGCTTGTCAAATTCAGCAGGGCACGCAACAGAAAAAGTTATGTGCTTTACTTAATCATGACAGCATCAATTGTTATTCTGCTGATACTGACAGTAAAAGGATTGTTTCAACAATTACCGATGACACCTGTGATAGTCGGAGCGATAGTATTCTTTATCCCCTGTTCAATTGCATATTTTTTGAATTTTGACAGGATGTATATTTATGCTATCTTGTTTACGTTATCCTTTGCACTTAATGAGATAACAATAGCAAATACAGGAGTCATTGCAAGC
This sequence comes from Candidatus Methanophagales archaeon, assembly GCA_030612835.1. Lineage (GTDB taxonomy): Archaea > Halobacteriota > Syntropharchaeia > Alkanophagales > Methanospirareceae > Methanophaga. The sequence continues at coordinate 14,268 of JAUWND010000003.1, forward strand.
GGTGCATATGCATGGCTGATCTCAGGAATAATAATGATAGTGATCGGGGTTGTATATTTGGTTAGATTCCTGAAGAAATATCCGCTGCCTGTGAAGGGGGTGTACAATGACAGCACAAATTGATCTGAACAAGATCGAGCAAAAAGCATATCGCGATTCACAGCAGGATGGCTTGATGGAACTCATGATGGGACTGATTCTCATGGCATTTGGTGGCTTTTTCTATTCCACCGTTTTTGTCTTCTATATATTGTTAATTTTATTTTCTGGCAGGATTGTGGAGTCTATTCGAAAACGGTACACATATCCCAGGATCGGGTTTGTCAAGTTCCCACAGGAAAATCTCAAGCATAATTTGACCGGCGTTTTCCTTTTCGAGTTCGCAGTTATCGTGATTATATTCACCCTGATCTCTATTTTTGGCGACGTTAAGGATTATTCACAATGGGTGAAGTGGTCGCCATTGTTTTTCGGGATGATCCTAGTCGGACCCTTTGCCCACGCAGCATCCAAATCGGGAAACGTCCGTTATACGGGATATGCAATCCTGTCAGTGATTCTTGGCGGTTTCTTCTCTTTGATAGAGTTTGGATCGGGATGTACGGGGTTGATACTCTATTTGGTTTTCATAGGCGGGTTCCTAGTCCTTAGTGGGTTGGTCATTTTCATCACGTTCCTGCGTAAGTATCCACTACTGGAAAAGGAGGCACCGGATGTCAGCAAGTGATTCCGACGGCGAAGACCACCACCCCATCGCTGAGATCGACCGTTTGATCCATGAACCTGCCCGGCTCATGATCATGGCATACCTATATGTCGTCGAGAGCGCCGACTTCCTCTTTTTGATGCACCAGACCGGGCTGACACACGGCAACCTATCCTCGCACATGAGCAAGCTGGAAGCTGCAGGCTACATCGAGATCGTAAAGGAATTTGTGGACAGAAAGCCGCATACCATGCTCCAGCTCACAGACAAAGGGCGAACGGCTTTTCAGAAGTACCGGCAGAGTATGATGCAGGTATTCGATGATCTGCCCTGAGCCAGCCACCCGGAGTAAAATCTATTTATCATCGTGACGTTTGAGACAACAACAAAATTAAAAACCTTTTTATATCCCTTTGTGCTTAGTAATTTCACAGCCAGGTAAAATAGTGGCGAAAGGGTGTAATAAATGACGGCTAAATGTATTTGGATTTGGAAGGGCTTCTCAGTCATTTTGGCATTATACGTTATCTTGCTTCTGGTGTCGCCTTCTATTGCAGGTGCATGTCCCACGGGAGTTAGTTGTAGCTGCAGTGATGATGCCGCCTTTGGTGCGGCCCTTAGCGCAGGCATGAAAATCCCTAATGAAGAAGCAGGAATGCCGGCATACACAAATGTTAGTGAGATGTTGACATACACAAACGCGGAATACAACTTTTCAATTGGCTATCCCCATGATTGGACAGTGCAAGAAAACCTTCTGGACACTGAGGTGATATTCTCCGGGCCGATAGAGGATAATTACACGATAAACGCGAACGTAAGAACAGTAGAACTACCAGACGACACAATTAATGGCGAACCTGTTTCGGGGCATATAATTAGAACCACAACGGATGAAGGGATTGACGTTAAACATATGCAAGCATGTTTCGTACGTAATAGAACAGCATATGTAATAGGATTCACTGCTGCATCGAGCACATTTGATACTGCAGAAACGGATTACTTTGTGCCCATGTTACAAAGCTTTAAGTTCATAGAAGAAGCGGTTGGAATAGAGATTTCAGTAACAAACCAGTCTAAAGTCTTGGAAGGTGGTAATTTCACTGCATTTGTAACAGTAAATGATGCTACTAACTTCACAATATTTCTGTTTAAGCTGAACTATGATTCTTCGGTCATAGAGTTAATCGAAGTCGAAAAGGGATTTGATAGCCCAACATCTAGTAGCTCTACATGGCTGAGGTGGGGTGATAAGGAAAAAGGCACAGTGCAAATTATCGCTTACTCTGATCCATTTGGGACGCTAGTTAACGGATCCGCGGAACTCGTAAGGTTTGAGTTCCATGTTGTTGGACGTGCAGGAGAAAAAAGCGTTCTTGATATTCAAGGGATTATTGGTGATTCCGCTATGGAATCAATAGAAACGATATGGGTGGACTCGGAGGTTACAGTCACGTCTGGAGAGGCACTGTCTTAAAAACTAGTGATTTATCAACGCGGAGATCGCAGAGGGCGCAGAGTTTAAGAGCGTTCCAATTCACGCTTGGTTTTTCTAATGCCTCTGCGTTCTCTGTGTGCTCTGCGGTGAAACTTGAGGATATAGTGATTTCACTGGAAAATTCGACAGTGCCTCTGGAGAATAATCTTTCAGCAGTTTAGCTGGTTCTGAACTCGCGCGAATTAGTTATCCTTTAACCTCGCTCACTCCGGATTTCCCATACGCCTTCTGCACCACTATTACATGAACGCTTGGATCAGTTACGCTTAACTGGCTGGGCGTGATCAATAGACATTCCGATTCTTTCATTGATGAAATCATCATCTTATATATCTCTTCTCGATTCCTCGGGTCCATGTGTATATCGAATTCGTCCACCGCTCGGAAAGGAGACCGGAGCAGTTGCTGGATGGCTAAAAGAAACGCCATTATCAAAGATGTCTTCTCCCCTCCACTCTGCGTATAATAATCGAACAGGACAGGGGGGGAGCCTTTGAACCCAACAAAGAGTTCTAAACCCGCGTTTTCTAGAGTGCCATCATCGGTATTAACCACCCGTGCTAACCCCGTAGCACTTATACCGGCCAGGATTTGCTTAAATGAGGCGTTGATAGAATCTAAGAGGTCCGTGATCGCTTTACGCCATATTTCCCGCCTCGATTCGAGTTCCTTAAGACCCTCTCGTTTATTCGATGCTACAATCTCCGATTTCTCTTGCAATTCATCAAACAACTTCGAATAATTAGAATATATCTCTTCCGTCTCTTCCGGTATCTTGCCCAGAGCGTCTATTCTTGCTGCCACCAAATTCAGCTCATTCTCTATTTCGCTCTGTTTCCTTTCCGTATCTATTCGTTCACCCGCTTTCTTCTTCAACGATGCTAAATCCGCCAACTTCTGATTCGCTTTCTCCAGCTCCGATTTTATCGCTTTTATCTCCATTTCTAGCATGTCGCGCTTAAACTTAAGGACCTCTCCCTTTACACGATAAGTAATATAATCATCCAGGTTAGATTCCAGACTTCGGTCAACGGCTCCGAGTCCACTTTGCACCTTCTTTATTGCTTCTTTTAGTTCTTTCGCTCGTATACCTATCTCTTTTTGTCTTTCCTTTAGTTCAGCCGCTTCTTCCTTCTTCCCTAGTTCGCGTAGCATCTGTTCTTTCTCGCGCAGATGGTCTGTTGAAAGTACAAATATCGCCTCTTCTTTCTCTAAATGTAAAAGTTCATAAAAGTGTTCCTTAGAGTTTATCTTCCACGAGTCGAGTTTTTCCCGCCATTGATTTATCTTCTCTCTTGTATCCTCCATCTCCTCTGAGCTAGACAGAACTGCATATTCCTTCACTTCGAGCCGTTCTTCGAGCTGCTTTGATGCCGCTTCCTGTTTTATTACACGAACCCATATCGCCTCTCTCTTCAGCCATTTTCTTCGCTCCTCCAGCTCGTCCCTCTGCATATACTTCTCGTGCATCTCTTTCCAGTAGCCAAGGCTCTCTTCTGCTCGTCCTAGCAATTCGGAAATAGACTCATCTTCACTTATGATAGATTCAAGCCGGTTCTTCGCTTCTACCACCTTCTCTCGATAAGAGCCGAAGCCAACAGCATCCTCTAAAAGCTTCAGCTTCTCCTGTGGTGATGTCAAGCAGAATTGTTCCATTGTGTTTTGATGCATTATTATCAACATATTATTTGGGTCTAGGCCAAAACCCTGGAACAGCCTGGCAACTTCTTCATAGCTCACCTGCTTGTAATCCGCTTCCCACCAGTAATTCCCATCGTTCTTCAGATACCGGGACAGCAGGAAAGTATCGGCATCAGAAAAGCTTATTGGTCTCTTTCCGTTCTTCGCTTCGTTATCGAAGACTAAAGTAATCCTTCCGAGTTCCTTTCCCCGTCTTATCAAATCCCTCAGCCGTCTACTCCGTTCGGTATATATCTGACCCAAAGCGACAGAAATAGCCAATAGAATGGATGATTTGCCCGCTCCGTTAGGACCCGAAATCAGATTGATTCCCTGCTTCAGCGGTATCCGCGCGTATTCGTACGACATGAAATTTTCTAATATTATCTCCTTCAGCCAGATGTCGGGCTCTGAGTCGGTGGATTTCGGCATTTTTGCGGCTTTGCTGATATGACAATTTTACTTTATGGAAGTTAAAGGTTTTATTTAACCTAACTCTAATACCACAGGGATACAATGAGCGAAGAAGAAGAAAAAGCAGAAGAAAAGAACTTGAGCATTTTTCTGTGCTTAGGTATGGCTGTTTTACTCGTGCTCACACAAGTAATAGCAGTACTGCTTGCAGCACCATTTGCAGCTTCGGGCATAAAAGCTTTTCAAGATCCGGAGTCAATATGGAATACCGTATACTTCTTTATCCTTATTATAGGGTTCACCGCACTTATACTTCTAGTGCTCAAATTTGGGGGCGATAAACTTGTTCAGTTCATAATGCTCGCTGCGGTGGCAGTAACGATGTATTATGTAATGGCTGTTCTTGTTCCTTATGGCTATGTCCCGATAGTTATCACTATCGCACTTACTGTTCTCCTCTATATATATCCGGAATGGTATATCCTCGATGCGACAGGATTGGTAATAGGGGGCGGTGCGGCAGCGATGTTTGGTATCTCGCTTAACATAATTCCTGTAATACTCTTGATGATACTATTGGCGATATATGATGCGATTTCGGTGTATAAGACGAAGCACATGGTATCATTGGCGGAATCCATCGTGGCTATGCGATTGCCGATCCTTTTTGTTCTGCCGCGGAAGCGGAATTTCTCTATTGTGAAGAATAGCGATATGGGGGAAGCGTTCTTCATGGGACTTGGCGATGCGATTATACCGTCTATGTTAGTTGTGTCTGCGTTTGTGAACTACACAAGTGCAGCACCTGCGTTGGGTGCGGCACTAGGCACTTTAGCGGGTTATGCGGTACTGAGCAGAATTGCAGGCCGAGGGAAGCCGCATGCCGGACTGCCGTTTCTTAATTCCGGTGCGATAATTGGGTTTGTCATAGGACTAGCTCTGCTTGTTTGAGCCAATCTTTAGTTCTTCTTGCCATTTTGAGTTTATTATATTTGTAGAGTTTTTTTTTAGCCCATCTACGAGTCCATGAGCATAGTTTATACAGCCAAAAGCAGTGAAGAAGTCACCTTTTTTAAGGTAATATTTCGTGTCTTCATAGTATCTCTTTGCGTTATCTACCACCTCTTTCTCATTGCCATCGAGCGATAGGGAATCTAGCTCAGCTACGCTATCTTCAAAAAGAGCTATGTCCTTCTTTATCCGGTCTGTTTCGCTCATCCGCTCATCGCCTTTTACAACCACAAACCTGTATAGTGGGCATTTCCCCGGAGTCTGACTTAAAGTTTTGGATATTTCTTATATACTATGGCGTTAGTTCTTCGTTCCCCACTCACCATTTAGCAGTCTATTTAAGGTCTCTTCAATTGGTTCATCCGAATACGTTAGTGCCAATATGCCTAGCTCCGCCGGATCAATACCGATAAATTCTACGTATTCCTCGGGCGTTAAACTGCTCAGATCCGCCCACGCTTTCTCGAAAAGATAAGTTTGTCGGGCCCTCTCTTCATCTGTGCTCATGTTCATTTTATATGTTGGAACTGGATGTATATAATATCTTTGAATTATTCGTCTGGCTATACCTTATAAACACGAGATGATACTGACTTCTAGGCGAAAATGTGGATTAATACGGCTCGCTCTGTCTCTTGAATAATTTGGAGTTCTGCAGTTTCGACCAACTCTTCTTAAAGTTGCGCGATCTGGTTGCGGATACAACGAAACGAGCAATCGTTATTATAACTTCTAACTATAAATTTAATTTAGGACGCAGATTTACACGGATTTACACTGATTTGATTTTTTCTGCGTTAATCTGCGTTAATCTGTGTCAATAAATATTTGATTTTAGTTTGTTCTCACTATTCGCGGTCTCACGAGCATCGAATACCTCTTCCTGAGACGAGAACATCTTACTAAATCAAATAGATGTTGATAAGGGGCAAACACCTATTGACGTCCCAGGAATTCTAGGACGACTTGTGCTAGGACGGCGGGCTTTTCTATGTATATGTTGTGCCCCACCCCTTCGAGTATCTTCCACTGTGAACTGTGTATAGATTGATGGATCTGTTCTGATATGGCGAGCGGTGTAAATATATCCTCTCTTCCGGAGATTATCAGGGTTGGAACTGAGATCTGGGAGATTCTGCTCTTCACATTGAACTTCATGCAGGCTTCGGTTGCATGTGCGATTGCAGCAGGAGAATTGATTTTGATCCCCATTGCTTTTACCTCCTCCATGAAGTGGGCGTTAGCAGTGACAAAATCAGGGTTAAAGGCCAGTTTTACCATCTCATCAAAGAATGTAGAATATCCACCCCTATCCAGGCTCTTACGAAGCCTAATAAAAGCCTTGTGGAGATGGACGTCAGTGTGACTGAAGGTGGAAACCAGAATGAGCGATTTAACCCTTTCCGGATGGTCAAGGACAAACTGCTGGGCTATTGCCGCACCCATAGAAAAGCCGAGCAGGTGTGCCTGACGGATCTCCAGTTTCTGAAAGAGCGCAAAAAGATCTGCAGAGAATTGTTGGATTGAATATGGCATGTCCGGTTTCCCTGAGTCTCCATGACCTCGAACATCGGGAGCTATGGTTCGATAGTGCTTGGAAAACTCCGGCATTACCCACACCCATCCGGCCTGATCTCCGCTAAGGCCATGTATCAAGACCAGGGGGAAACCTGTTCCTTCCTCATGGTAATTGATCTCGATATCACGCACATCAACCTTTGACATTTCTATCCTCTCCTTGTCCTGTGCTTGATTCTTTTATAACGTATACTAAATAAACAAGAAGGATACGGAGAGAATGGATAGTGAAGAAAAGTACAAATATATCTTTGAAGATACAAGTTTTGAAAATCGAACTCGTGTTGATTGGATTACTGATTGCTTATTAGGTGATATACGAACTTACTTGAAAGGCATTAAGAAGATCATTTGTGAAAGCAGTGATGGAACTTCTGAAAAACCACTTGGTGGCGGTAATTTATCCGTTCCTATTCTAATTAGCTCTGCTCTTGAATTTGTATCTGAATTGTATGCAGGTAATACCAGTTATATATTATATTTTAGGCTCTTCGCTATTTCATGTGGGTAGATGTGGTTAAGTGGCTGTTAAAGAATCCCAAATCAGGAGAAAAAAGCGGTAGTTACCCTAAATAAGTTTTTAAAATATTAATACTATGATACCCAAACATTTATAAATGGTGAGCACAATATTTTATCAACCGGCGATGATTTTCAACCAATGAGAAAACAAGGATCAAAACCAACGAAATCACGATTTGAAATCTCGAAAATATCATCAACAGCAAAAGATAACAAAAAATCTTCCCGCAGCGAATCCACAGAGACCACACAAAAAGAACACAACGAACGATGCCCTGATTGCAAGGATACAATTGAACGAATGCTCAAACAGATTTATGGCGATGTAAAACCGAATTACAAATTTAGAACTGGCACAAATCCAGAAGATTTCAGCGATAACCCATTTTATGACGATCTCCAGAGAATATATGAAAATCTCCAGAATTATAGGGGAAACAAAAACTTTGTGATTACGGATACACTACCCAACTGCGATTATTATGTTCCGGATCTAGGATTTGTTCTGGAATTTGATGAGTCTCAACATTTTACAATGCCACGAAAAATAGCACTGCTGAGCTATCCCTATAAATCACGATCTGGCTTTTCATTGGCACAATGGATTTCTACGTGCGATAAAATCAAAGCTCATGATCCGGATCCAATATACCGTGATGAGCAGCGTGCATGGTATGACACGCTAAGAGATTTTCTGCCTGAGTTCAAAGGTCTGGAACCCACCGTAAGGCTTTATTCAAACGAGATGCAGTGGTGTAGCTTAAATCCTGATAATCGTGATGACATTGCACACTTCAAGGCCATTATTGAAGCCAGAAGAAGAGCGATAACTAACTGGATCGCCACAGTAGTCATCAAAAGCGGCTTTTGTAGCCTGGATGCTAAGTTTAAAGCGGACCTGAATATTAATCCAATCTCCGCTAATTTAAAAGCGGAATTAGATGCTAAGAAATTCACACTTACCGCAGCTGCAACAGTCACAGAGGAGCGAACGGATAAATGGACGATACACGATGGAAATACGATCTATAGCGCCTATAACGAAGATGAACGGCTGACTGTTTACAAATGCCATAACGAAGACCGGCTGAACGTTCTATCTAACGTTGTACAATCCATTGTGAAACGATCTACAGGCGATGGCGTCATTCTATTCCCCGCAGGCATGTTCTATACCGAAGAAAAACCGGCAAGCACATACTATAACAGAGTACAGGAAACGCTCATACCCGTTCTCAAACAGACAACCAGCCATATCATTGTCTGCACAGGCGTAGATAGTGCCCGGGATCAGATCGCCTTAGCAATAGACAAAACCGGCATCATCGCTAAAGGTCGTAAATTCTACACCGCGCCAGGTGAAGATCAAATAGAACTCGCACCGAATTATTCAACAGAAGAAGACGGTAAATCGCGTAGATTCGAGCTGAACGACACCCGCTATTACATGTGCGTCTGCTACGACATCTTTGGGCTCCGGCATAAAGACCTGCACAATCCCGGAGTAGATGTCGTCCTGAACCTGGTGCACTGTTTCTATCAGCCTGGAAAAGGCCCGTGTGGTTTAGCACTTTTTGCTAAACACGGCCTTGCAGGCGCATCGAAACAATGGAAATGCCCCGTATTTGCTGCAGTAATCTTTTTCAAACCGAACATCCCCACGCAGTGGCCTACTGGCGTATACTGGAACCAGGGCGATAAGAGCACCCGATTCTGGCGATATTCGGATAACCCGATCAAACCTGCGAATAACTTTGAAACAGAAATCGAAGAAGGTGTGGCTCTGGTTAGAATGTATAAACATCCGGGATTGGTGGCTCCGGCACAATAAATTGTTGACACCGATTAACGCAGAAGAAATTAAATCCGTGTAAATCTGCGTCTTAGTTGGTAGTTATACGTTATATATAATGAGAAATTGCAAAATAAGGAAACCGCGATCGCTGCTCTGGAACTTATAGAACAGCATTTGGGTATGACATCGCCAATATATCTCTTTAAAACTAGAGATTTGTCAAAATCAGAAAATCACAAGATAGTAGATGCCATGTTCATGCCTACAACCCCCGCTTCTGAATCGCCCTCTTCACCTCGCTGATGCTTTCACCACCATCGTCAACACATTCTTGCCATCCTTAAACTCATACTTGACCTCATCCACCAGCGTCTTCATGAAATATACCCCGAGTCCACCTATCTTCCGCTCTTCTAAACTCGCATCCAGATCTGGCGGAGGGACCGACGTGGGATCAAACGGCTTACCTCTGTCTTTGATGACCACTAGGACATCCTCACCACTTCTCCGGCAGGAGATATTAATCATGCCCACATCTACGGTGTAGCCGTAGTTGATAATGTTAGTGCATGCCTCGTCAACAGCCATTTGAATCTCGAATATCTTACGATCCGCCAACCCAAATTCACGCATCGAATCAGTGATGAAATCACCTATCACCGCTAATTTCTCCAATTTCGATTCTATCTCGAGTTCAAACAGGTCTTCCATTTGTAATATTCACTCTGCCTTCAATGCCATTAACGTAATATCATCAAATTGCGGCTCATCGCCACAGAAAGCTAACACTTCCCCCTTTATCTTCTCTATCATATCATCTGCAGATAATTCATGATTCACCTTAATAGTCCTAATGAGTCGCTCTTCCCCAAACTGCTCCATGCTCTTATTTATCGCCTCGGTCACACCATCGGTATAGAAGACGATTATATCACCACCGTCCAGTATGATCTTTCGCTCTTCCAGTTCTATATCCTCTATTGCGCCCAGCGCGATCCCTTTCGCATCGAGCCGCATTAGAGTTCTGGTCTTCGCTTTGAAGATCACCGGTGGGTTATGCCCTGCACTGACGTATGTCAACGTCCTCTCGCTCACATCTAATACCGCATAGAATAACGTAACGAACATACCTGATTTCGCATCTGCCGTGATCAAACTGTTCGCATCGCGTATTACCTCACTCACGCCAGAACTACGCGTTGCTTTCGCCCGGACTATCGTTCGTGATAGCGCCATGAAAAGTGCGGCTGGAACGCCCTTGCCAGAGACATCAGCAATCGTGAGCCCGATCTTACCTTCCGAGATAGGGATGAAATCATAGAAATCTCCGCCAACCTCTTTCGCCGGAATATTCTGTGCTGCAAGCTCGAAACCCGGTAAATCTGGTATAGCATCAGGCAAAAAGCTCTGTTGTATGTCATGTGCCATTTTTAATTCATACCGCTTTCGTTCCAGCTCAGCGGAGTATTTATCGCGCTCTTCCGCCGTCTCCAGCTCTCTTATCCGATTTGAAATGATGTATGCGAAGAAGAACATACCCAAAGAATTGGCGAAGATCATAGGTATGCTTACTTCCTCAACTACCTTAACCGCTTCTGAATATGGGTGCGCAAGGATAAGTGCAAGAATCATGTGGACTGATTCCATAAGGGCTGCAAATAGTACTGCTCCGGGAACGCCAATGAACTTGCCTCTTCTTAATATATATATAATACCCCCGAATAGTCCTGCAAGCACGGTGGCAAGTGAGCAGGGGACGCAGGTAAAGCCACCTAAGAAGTACCGATGTATGCCACCAATCAGTCCCGCACCCAAGCCGATCACAGGCCCACCAATTAATCCTGCGATCATCGGACCAAGGTCTCGGACGCTTGCAATCGCGCCGAATATCTCTATACCGGAGTAGGTGCCGAATATAGAGACCGCACCGAAGATTAAAATAAAAATAGCACGATTTTTTAGCGTGAATTTTTTATCCAGGATCTCTCTGAAATATTTGGTGCGTGAGATCAGATAGGCGATTACCACAATTACACATATCTTCTCGACCAGCACAAGTAAAAGCTCGATTATGGGATATGCCATTTAATTCACCTTATATAATATAATTGACCCATATTACATTTATTCTATAATTGTATTACTAAAGCTAATGTCTTTAAAATTACATCACAAATAATCTAACCGCGCACGAAGTTCGCCCACACCTTTTACCCAGCGGTCTATCGGTGGCACTTCATCTGGATCTATAATGACATCAATCACGGTTGGCACGGCACGCTCGATCGCCTCCGGCAGTATCTCCAAAAGCTCGCCTGGACGTTCTATTCTGTATCCTTTTGCACCGAGTCCTTCGGCAACCCGTGCAAGATTTACCTCCTTAAAAGTCGTGGATACTGTCTTATCCCCAAGAGCGAATCGCTGTAGCTCGTGCACCAATCCCAATTTCGCATTGTTCTGAACAATCCAAACAACGGGAATGTCATAGCTCACGGCAGTGGCTATCTCCATTCCGTTCATCAGGAAACAGCCATCACCAACAATCGCAACTACTGGCCTATCAGGAGCGGCGAGTTTTCCGCCTATTGCTGCTGCTGTTGCATACCCCATTGTCAACATACCAAAGGCTGAAATAAAATTCGGCTTTTTGAATCGCATGTAATGAATCGCCCAGCATGTATGGTTGCCTGTATCCACGAAGACAATTGCATCTTCGGGCAAACACTCCTGAATCTCACGCATCATCGTCTGAGGTTTTATCGGTACCGATTCTGAGAACATCTTCTCCTCATCAACGCACATGCCCACGCTCTGCTTGAACTTAACAATATCTTCGATTGGGCGATCCTCACTCGGGTCGTACTTTTGCAAAGCTCTTAAAACTCGAAATGAAATTTCGTCTAACACCGCACGACAATCTCCAACAAGACCAATGTCTGCCACATAGTTCTTCCCGATCTCTGATGGATCAATATTGATGTGGATTAACGAATCACTTGGTTTAAGTTTCGGGTCCCAGGAAAGGGTCGTCAGTTGATTCAGGCTGGCGCCAACCACTAACAATACATCTACATCACCCATGAGATATTCTTCTGCCGCGGGCGAACCACTAAATCCGAAAACACCCAACGAAAGAGCGTGGTCCTCAGGGAATGTACCTTTTGCCTTCGGTGTCGTCGCCACAGGAATGTTTAACAGCTCCGCTAATTCGAGGACTTCTAAAGTCGCATCGGATGCGATCACACCAGAGCCAACGAGCATTGCCGGCTTCTTTGCCGTTACGAGCTTTTCTGTTGCGTCTATCACTAATTTCCTGTCGAAATACTCTGATTTGACTTTATATCCGCCTGGCGGAAGTAGCGTATCTTCTATTTCCGCTTCCATAATGTCCTTGGGATAACTGATATGTACGGGACCTTTCTTACCGCTGAAAGCGATTCTGAATGCCTCTCTCAATGTCTCTGGCATTTTGTATCGGGATATTATCATCTCACTATATTTCGTTATCGGGTCGAACATAGCGACGGAATCAACACCCTCTTTTGTAGAATCTTGAAACGTACCTTTCCCATAGATACTCGTGGGAACCTGTCCTGTTATTACTAATAGAGGTATATTATCCATATACGCATTTGCGACTCCAGTAACAAGGTTTGTAGCGCCGGGCCCGGATGTTGCATAACATACACCGATCTTACCGCTTACCCGCGCGTATCCATCAGCCATAAAAGCCGCACCTTCTTCATGTTTTGATAATATCGGCTTAATCGCATCCTGCTTGTTTATAGCATCGTAAAGCGGAACCAATGATGTACCCGGGACACCAAAGATGTATTCGACACCCTCACCTTCCAAATACCTTAATAACAGTTCTGCGGTCGTTATCTTCATTTATAATCACACGCCCCGGGAGCTATTTACAGCCTCTTCCTCTTGTTCATAGATCGCAAATAGCTGTGTAAAGCCCGCGATGTCGAAGACCTCTTTTACATATGGCTTTAAACACGCTAATTTCAAATCTCCTTCCGCCTTCTTCAACCGCTTCAGTGATGCAAGCATCACCCGCAATCCCGAGCTGCTGATATAGTCCACGCCATCGAAATTCACGACTATTCTCACACTGCCGTTATCAATCAGTGTGCTTATACTTCGCTCTAGCTCGTTTGATGAATATGCATCAAGCCTGCCGTTCAAGGTCAATATCGCCACATTACCCTCCTTTTTTTCTTCTAGTTTCATTTCGCCATTCCCGGACCCCCACCACCACGGATAGTATATCCCGTGCCGCGTGGTCTAACAATAGGACCTGAGCCAGGATGATCGTACCTGTAAGGCGAGTAGTAGCCATAGCCACCATAGCCACAGACCCAAAAGAACCCCCAGGGGTAATATCTTGTTCGCTCTTGGACTACACGAGTTGCATTTACCGCAGCAGTCTCATTATCCGCAGAGACATTGAAGAACTCATGCCGGAACGTTTCGTTCGCCGCTACTTTATCTTTCAGCGCAATCATCTCGCCATACGATTTCCTCGCCTCTATGTTCACTACCGCATCCACAGGTCCACTAAATTTGTGTTGAGGATACGTAATCGCATATATAGTACCCGCAAGAGGGGCCACATGCTCTATCTCCGTGGGTTCCTCGGTTTTAGCCCGGACACCACTCGTTAGTGATACAAAATCACTCGCTTCTATACGGATCTTATATACGTCTTCCTCATAATCATCGGAGCCCGCGGCTATACAGACATAATTGTTACGACCGTCAAAATACGTGGTGACATAAGCGATTATATCACCATTTGCAGCCGAGAACCACGAATAATCCCAATACGGCTCCCAGCCACTGCTCTTCTCGCTTTCTATCGCAGTAGTGACAAAACCGATCTCTTCTAACTTATCGTGCACCGTATTTGCAATATCTCTTGACTCTCGCCCATATCTGTACATTATACCGGCAACGCCATTTTCATGCACCCGCTCTGCCGAGTAATGCTCTATTGAATCGCCACCAAGTGAGTAGTAGCTAAGGTAAGAAACCAAGGATAAGGCACTTTGTTGTCCCTCCGTATATTTCGGAGTTGCTAAAAGCGGTGCTATAACAAACGGCATAGAAGCCACTATGAGTATCAAAATAACAACAAAAGCTACAATTGTGCCTATATCCTCTTTAGCTACCATTTCTTCTCTTTTTCTTCCATTCTATAACCACAAGATTACGCAGATTTTCACGAGATTCTTCTGTGTTAATCTTGTGTAATCTCGTGGTTTCTTACCCAGAAGCCATTCAAGACATTATCACCGCCATTGCCACTACCGAAACCGCAATGTACAAAACACCTGAAAGGATACCAACTGCGATGTTCCCTTTACTTATCTCCTCTTGCAATTTTATCTTCGGCACTAACACCTTATCAAACGCGAAGAAGAAGAGCGTAGCAACGAGCGAAGTCCCTATGCTCCAGCCAATTGTTGCGAGCATATCATAAAGTAGGCCCGTCCATAGCGACATACTCGCTGTCACAACCACTAAGCCAGCCCCTGGTGACATAATCGTTGCCGCAACTACCAGTCCTATACCAAGCAGCATCAAACTGAAAAATATTGCAACCGCAGTATTATTCCCTTCCATCGCTTCCTGCAAATCGAACTTCCGGAACACGAGAATATCATATATCTTTACCAGCAGCATGCTAAGTCCTACACCTATTAACAGCCACAATAGTGCTCCACCCACCGTACCAATTATTATTTCTGCTATCGCCATATTCATGCACCTCCTATTATTTTATCCATAACAATCTCCACTTTACCTTCCAGCATATCGCCCATGAACTCCAAAGCCATTTTCGCATCCTTACACCCGCATGACGCCATCTCCACGAATATCATATTCTCTTCCGGATACGTATGGACTGCGATATGGCTCTCGGCAAGCAATACAACCGCCGTCATACCCTGTGGCGAGAACTTATGGCTGACTGTTTCCAGTAACGTCAAATCCATCATCTTCGCCGCTTTCATTAAAATCCCCTCTATCAACATAACATCTTCCATCTTTTCCACGCTGCAATGTGTTAATAGTCCTATAAGCACTTGAATCTTTGCCATTTTATTTACCCGGGGATCAAACCCTCGCCCTTGAACAATGAATTTGCCTCCTCGTAATCTAAGTCCTCAGGCGGTAGAATCAAGTCAGGCGTTGGAAACGCTTCTTCTTCGTCCAGCACCTCGTCTATCTCGATGTCCTCTCCCACAAGCAGACCCCTTGACCGTATCAAATCAAATATCTGTGAGTAAAGCACATTGTATTTCGCTTCTGTAAGTTCGCCCCTTTCGTTAATAGCCGCAAGTTCATTGTCCGGCTCGTTTATCTTTTCTAATATCTCGTCCTTGTTCTCCGTCGGGAATGCCCAGGTACCACCACCGGAAATGCTTATTAAGAAGTATGCTCGTGACATTGCAATCACTTCCTATCCAGCTCTTCGTCAAGCGCGGAAAGCGAGTCTGAAGTCTTTAACTCGCGCTCGATTTCGCTTAGCCCAAGGTCCGTAGTTCCTGCGGCAGTGCCGAGTTCTGCCGATGCCTCTGCCTTCGCCTCTTCCATCCTGATCTTCTCCGTCATTCGCTGCACCGTTAAATCAACATCACCAATCTCGCCATCTATTCCTGAGAGCGCGTCATTAACTCTCTTGGATGCTTTTGCCATCGCATAATCTGATTTTAAATCAGTTCGCTTATCTGCAAATCGCTGTATCTTCGCCGTTAAATCTACCTGTTTGTCCTTCAGCATCCTCACTTTCTTCTCCATATCCGCAACGGACTGCTGAAGCATCTGTGTCCGTTCTCTTGCTCTGTTCTCTTCCTCTAACAGTTGTGTTGCGGCACTGTTCAGTTGTTCCACTTGCATTTCCGCTTTCTCCAATTTACCGCCCTCTAACTCCGGCAGTTTCTCCTCCAATGCCAGCGCCCGCTTTCTGTAGTCCAGTGCACTGTTATGCACAGATACCGCCTTCTTCTGCGCTTCATTCAATTCACGCTTTTTCAGGTTCTTCGCTGCTATCGAATCCCGCACTGCGACATCTACCTTCTTCTTCTCTTCTACTAGTTTCTCGTATGCGTAGTCAAGTTGTTCGTCAGGATCTTCAAATCGCCCTATCACTTTACTGGTCTTCGCTTTTGCCACATTAGAAAACCTATTAAACAATCCCATTTTTTATTTTAGCCCCCTAATAAAGTTCCAAACTTCTCCTTGATATTTCATTACCTTTATATACCTCCACCCTTGCCCCCGGATGCTTTTCTATGCTGAGTATTTCACCGGTTCGGTCAATCTCGCAGTCCGCATACGTTACCTGCGATCCCACAGTAATACTCCATGGGAAAGACCCTTTTACCAGGACAATCTGTGCTTTTCCTACTTCGTTCACTTTCACCTTTTCGCCTTGAAAGTCGAATACAGCGCCTTCTTTTAATTCCCCGGGGTCTGGCGCATCTGTAGACTCGACTTCGTCAAGTAACTCAAGTGTTGTCCCCTCCTTAGATAACCATTTGTGCTCTTCTGTGTCCGGAAACTCTAAATAGAACTCTTCCCACTGTCCACCACCCCAATCATATACCAGTTTTCCAAGCACGGTGAAATCTAATCCCTCTATCGTTCCAATACTACCTTCACTTAATTCTTCTGTTTTCGTATCTGAACTACCTTCTCGCTGTTTCTTCCTCTTTTCCTTCTTTATTTCCAGTATCCTCTTACTTCGTCCGAATAAACCCATTGTCAACCTAAGCTATCTTTTAATTATATATTGTTTACCGGCTATAAAAACTTACGTGTTGGTTTGAATGGCTGCATCACAAAAGACAGTATAGTTTGGAGTAACGGTAGTTACTTTGGCTTTCGACGCTTTCGCAACCTGTAGCTGTAGACTATTATCAAGATGGCTAAGACAAGGATTATCAAGGAGGACAACCATTCTACCCATTCTACTCCCCGTCCATATAAGTTGCTTGCACCGATGCAGATAGCAAATAAGCCGACAAGCAGTGTAAGTATAGTCTCTTTTGGTTCTGGTCTGCGATACACAGGCATAGCTTGACGAACAAGTTCGCCTATTATAACAAGTACTCCTGCGCCTAATACGAGATAATTAAACGAGTGCCACCATTTCAGGTATCCCAGTGCGGCAAGCATTAATAAAATACCTGCAAAAACCACCACCACGCATAATAGTATCACCTCAAATTTGTCTCTGCCGAACTTCATGCCTTTGCCTCCCGCTTTTTCACCCATCCCCCGCCTTTCTCTTGACATAAAATTGAGTTGATAAAGATTATAGATAAATAAAACATGCTTTTTCTTCTCGTGTCCCTTTTAGGTGTAGTATCTATGTGCATGTTGCAGTGAGTTGTATATAGCGTGGAGTTCCTAGGTCTCCTAAAGTTTTGGGATAAAGCAGGTTTGAAAACAAAAACGATGGGCTTTTATATCTTTAGCTACATAAACATAATATTGAGTGTGATTAAACATGCAAGTAGTAAAAATAGGATTTGTAAAACTAGGAAACATAGGCGCTTCAAGGATAGTCGATTTGTTGCTGGACGAGAGGGCGGATAGAGAAGATATAGATGCACGGGTGTTGGGGACAGGAGCGAAGATGACGCCCGAGCATGCTGCAGACACTTCTCGGTTGTTAGATTGGGACCCTGATTTAGTGGTGATAACCAGTCCCAATGCCGCACTTCCTGGGCCTAAGCGTGCACGTGAGATGGTAAAAGAGAAGGGTAAACCCTGCATCGTTATCTCTGATGCACCGGCAAAAAAAGCGGTGAATGATTTGAAGGAGAATGGGTACGGATACATAATAATACCCGGTGATCCGATGATAGGAGCGAGAAGAGAGTTCTTAGACCCCGTGGAGATGAGCCTGTTCAATGCCGATGTACTCTCAGTTCTAACGATAACAGGGGTAGTAAACTTGCTGCAGGAAGAGCTTGACGCTGTTATAAATGCAATAAAGAAAGGTGGCGATGTGAAACTACCTCAGCTTATAGCCACAGCGGAGAAATCGGTAGAAAGGGCTCAGTTCTCAAATCCGTATGCAAAAGCAAAAGCCATCGCCGCTTATAGCATGGCCGAGAAAGTAGCCGAGCTGGATGTGAAAGGGTGCTTCATGATGAAGGATCCCAAAGAATACGTGCCAATAGTGGCGGCAGCGCATGAACTATTAAGAGCAGCTGCAAAGCTCGCCTATGAAGCGCGCGATATGGAAAAGCAAACAGACTGCTTAGTTCGTATGCCTCATGCCAGAACAGGGGAGATATTGAAGAAGGTGAAGTTACTGGATAAGCCGAGTGCGTAATACCCTTTTTTTTCTTTTTTTTTCTTTTCTTTTGAATGTGCGCAATAAAGCGTAGAAAATATTATTTCCGAATCTATTCCAAGATCGCGATAAGCAATTTTAAAAATTATATTATGGGCCCGATGCGATTTGAACGCATGACCTTCGCCTCGTAAAGGCGACGTCATAACCAACTAGACCACGGGCCCACTATAAAGATATTTTATTTTATATCTTTAGATACAATAAGTTATTAGATTAAAAAGTTACTTACGTCAGAGGATGTAAAGAAAAATGCGAGGTGGATTTAGAAAAGGAATGGGCTTGAGTCCCAAGAAGTTGAACCAGATGATGAAACAAATGGGCATAAGTGTAGAAGAGATGGACGATGTAGAGGAAGTAGTGATAAGGACAGCAGATGCGGAACTCGTTTTTGCGGAGCCTGAAGTTTCTGTTACGGATGCTCAGGGTTCGAAAGTGTATCAAATAACAGGTACGCCGGTAGAACGCCCAAAGGCAGAATCTGAACTTGAAGTTTCGCAAGAGGATGTGGAAATTGTGATGGAAAAGGCTGGGTGTAGTGAAACAGAAGCGAAAGCGGCGTTAACCGAAACAAAAGGTGATTTGGCAGAGGCAATATCCAAACTTTGTGTAGAATGAATTTAATTCAGCCGAAACGCATTGGAATGGTATGCAAAGGCGAACCCCAAGCGGTATCCGTATTAAAGGACTTGATTGAGTGCGTTGAGGGCAGTGCAGAAGTCATACTTGGGGAAGAGATAGCGTACAAGCTCAAAATGCAGGGTATGAGAATAGAAGATATGGATGTGGATTTCTTAATCTGTGTTGGTGGTGACGGTACGATATTAAGGGCACTGCATTCTTTGAAAAGCCCCATACCTGTGCTGGGTATAAATATGGGTGCTATCGGATTTTTAGCAGCGGTGCAGCCAAAAGATTGTATTCCAGTACTTACAGAGCTATTAGATGGGTTTGAGGTCGAGCGTAGGGAACGGCTTTCAGTGGAACTAAAAGGTAAGAAGGAGCGGATACCATATGCAATGAATGAAGCAGTGGTAATCACATCTAAGCCAGGGAAGATGCTACATTTTGCCATCTTTTTGGATGATGGGGAGTTAGAAGAGTTAAGAGCGGACGGTGTTATTTTTGCAACTCCCACCGGGAGCACGGCGTATGCAATGTCCGCCGGCGGGCCCATTGTAGATCCAAAGGTGAATGCAACCCTAATAGTGCCAATTGCACCTTTCAAACTTTCCGCAAGGCCTACGGTCGTTGATATAAAAAGAAGGATAGGCTTAGACCTTTTTGGTGTGAAAGATGCAGAATTAGTCATAGATGGGCAGTTCTACATGGGACTGGAGAAAGAAGACGAGATTAGCATTACGCGCGGTGAACCCGCTTTTTTTGTTAAAGTGCAGGATAATCATTTCTTAAAATTCAGTGATAAATTACGAAGCGAGGGCGGGAAATGAAAAGATTATTATGCCTGGAAATTGAAGGTTTTTGTGTGTAAAGAAGAGGAATAAAAATGAGGAAAATGTCATCCCTGATGTTGTGTGGTAAGAAGGTTGTGAACTTGGAGGGCGGGGAGATGGGAGTGTTACATAACCTAGTAGCAGATGCGGAAACCGGTATACTGACAGAACTCGTGGTTACGCCTGCTGCTGAGCTTGACACAAGCAAGTTAAAAACGGATGACGGTTATCTCTTTATACCTTTTGATACAGTTACAGCAATAAAGGATGTCATAGTAGTGAATATTAAGCAGATACGAGAACAGGCACGGGCGGCATCAGCTCAAAAATCAGTGGATTTTTGAGCATTTGCTTACTACGGGCGTGACGGGATTTGAACCCGTGATTTGCAGCTTTCTCCCTTTTTTGATCGAACTTATGCGACAAATTTGTTAGGAGGCTGCCGCCATATCCTAGCTAGGCCACACGCCCAACGGGAAGTTTCATCCTTAAGAGAAAGAAAAGTTTATTAAAGAAAAACCCTTTTCTTTTTTCTGTTAATGCTTTTCACTCAATGAATGCGATCAGCATTTCTTACTATATGTAGATATGACGGAGTTGCAAAAAAGCCTGGAAAAGGCAGCGGAGATAATAAAAAGGCATGAATATGCAAGAGTGATTTCGCATTACGATGCAGATGGGATAACATCCGTGGCGATTATTTGTACGGCCCTGCTTCGAAGAGGGATACAGTTCCATGCGACTATCGTAAATAAGGTAGAACTGTCACTCATACAAGACTTAAATGAGGGGCTCGTTATATTCTGCGACATGGGCACGGCACACACGGATTTGATATTAGAGCATCTTAAAGAGAAGGATGTGGTAATCATAGACCATCACGTACCATTAGCATCTGTCCCAGTTCCGACATCCCCTACATCATCCTTTGTACTCGTAAATCCGTATTGCTCTAGCGAGGAGAAAGAAGAAATAGGCGGTGATATTTGCGCCGCAGGTATCTCTTATCTTGTGGTAAGGTGCTTATCAACTGACGCTAATAATAACATAGATCTTGCAGGACTCGCGGTAGCGGGGTCATTAGGGGATAAGGTAGCGCTGGATAGCGGAATAAACAAATTGATTTTGGACGAGGGAATAAATGAGGGAGTTATCTCGGTTAAAAACGGGCTAAAGCTCGGCGACGGTAAAATACGTGATTTGATTATTTTCGCGACCGATCCATATATCCCACTTGCAGGTAGGGATGAGTGGGTGGATGCCTTTTTGGATAAGATAGGTATAGAAGGCGATAAGGATATAAACGATTTAGATGCGGACGTGGAAAGGCAATTAGCCGATGCTTTGTTGGCGCTATCAAAAGAATCATCAGCCGGCATCAGTGAGGATGCTCTGGTGGGAGAGACGTACATTTTAAATTCCGAGGTGGTGAAAAACAGCCTGGATTTTATGCGATTGGTGGATGCTTGTGGTCGGTTTGGAAAAGCAGGTATTGGGATAGGGCTGTGCCTACGAGATGCGAAACAGATAGAAGATGCAACTTCGCTACACATGCAGTTTCAAAGCAAACTTGTTTCCGAGTTGGGTAGAATAGAAAGTGAGGCAGAAGTTCTAAAAGAGCTACAAAATATGTTCTATTTCTATGTGCACGAGACGGGCGTAACTGGCGTTTCATCTGGAATTCTAGCGGAATATCTATACACCGAGAAGCCGGTAATTGCGTTAAACAAGAAAGACGGAACAGAGGACGGTAAAAGGTCGGAAACGAAAATATCCGCGCGATGTAATAAAAAACTTGTTGCAAAAGAGGATGGAATAGACCTTTCTAAGGCGATGGAGCAAGCATCAAAAGAAGTAGGTGGCTTTGGTGGTGGACATCCGGTTGCCGCGGGTGCGTCCATTCCCAACGGGTCCGAAGGAGAGTTCATAGCTGCTCTCGATCGGATATTAGGCGAGCAAAACGCTAGCTGATTTTAGATGCCTTCCTTGTATCTGCACAAAAATTGGTGGATCTTTTTTTGAACCGACAATGTAAAATGAAAAATAACATTATAGAACCTTAACTTCGAATCGTTTTGGGGAACATAAGCAATCCCAGTGCTTCATCCAAGTCCATCACTTTCTTTGGAACCTCAGTGATCATGCCACGCCCTCGTATTTCAAGATGGTAGACCTTGCGGTATTTGTTTAGCCCCTTTTTATAACCACAAGATTACACTGATTTCCACAAGAAAAAGAATATTAATAACATAGTTTCAGTACACCATTAGCTACGTTATACCCAATATTCCCAAGTTCTTGTGTTAATCTTGTGAAATCTCGTGGTTTTTTTATTCCGCTATCCGAATACAAAACGAAAACTTAAATAATAGAAAACGCCCTAAGTTAACAGCAATACAATACAATACAATATATTAAAATTAAAATAAAGAAAAATGAGCACTAACTCCTCACGAGCACAAGACCCACTAACTATTTTGAACTCCGTGTTCAATCACCACACTTTCCGCTCACGCCAGGAAGAAATAATTAGTAACGTATTAGTCCAAAAGAACACTTTAGCTATTTTACCCACGGGTGTTGGTAAATCCATCTGTTTTCAAATACCCGCATTGATATTTGACGGTTTAACAGTGGTTGTAAGTCCATTAATCGCCTTGATGAAGGATCAGGTAGACAATCTAAAGAAGCACGGCATCTTTGAAGCTGCATATATCAATTCCATGCTCGATCAAAACACGAAGGAACGGATACACAAGCTTTTAAAAGAATCAAAATTGAAGATGCTCTATGTCGCTCCAGAAACATTCGTAGATAATAAACTGATGAGTATATTGAAGACATGCAATATCAGTTTAATAGCGATAGACGAGGTGCATTGCATTTCCGTCTGGGGACATAACTTCAGACCGGATTATTTACGGCTGCAGCAGGTGATCGCGGATTTACACAATCCACCACCACCCGTACTCGGATTGACCGCCACAGCCACAAAAACAGTCGAAAACGACATACAAAAGCAATTGGGCATCAAATGTGACGTGTTTAAAGACAGTTTTGACCGAAAGAACCTGCTATTTTCCGTTGTTCCTATGATGAAGAATAATAGGAAAGAATTGAGTTTGAAACGACTTTTAGGACAACTCAAAGGCTCCACTATCGTTTACGTTAATTTCACAAAAACCGCGGAATGGCTGGCCACATATTTGGCCGATTCGGGATTGAGTGCATCGTATTATCACGGTCAGATAAGGGATAGTGAAGAGCGGAAAAGGGTACAGAACGATTTTATAAACGGGCGAACGCGAATCGTAGTCGCCACCAATGCCTTTGGTATGGGTATTGACAAAGAGGACATAAGGGCGATAATACATTATAATTTACCGAAATCTATTGAGAACTATTATCAAGAGGTAGGTCGTGCAGGAAGAGACCAGAATATCTCTAATTGCATCTTGCTATACTCAAAAGGCGATGAAATACAGTTACGGAAGTTGATTCAGCGCAATACGCCATCTGCGGAGCAAATTAAAGCGGTGCTCGATCTGTTGACACAAGGAGAGGGCGATTTGATTTATGTGAATGTGAAGCGGCTAGCAAACGAGTTGACGCTGGACGAAGTCCCCATTAGATTGATTTTGCATAATCTTGAGCGGTTGGGCGCGCTAAAAACGTATTTCAAGATTTTTAAACGTGCAGTGGTGAGTGTGCAGCATGCTGATTTTGGATCGCTAAAATATCGCCTTGATACGGAGAAGATATATAAAAATGCGTATTTTAATGCGTCCTTAAATAGGTGGATGGACCTGGACATGTTGAGTAGTGCCGTTCAAATATCTGTTTCGCGGATAAACAATGTGTTGCGTGAGTTGAAGACCGCAGGCATGATAGAACTTGTAGAGCGTGATTTCTGCACGCCTGTTAAAGTCTATCCGGGCATAAAGGATGTCGACATAATGGATCTTCATCAAATCCTTCTCCGATTAGAGACTAACAGCATGAAAAAGATAGACAAGATAGTGGAATATGTAGAGAGCAAAGAGTGCAAGAGGAAGTTCATTTTGAATTATTTCGGTGAAGACTATGACGGAGATTGCAATGCATGCAGTGTTTGCAATCCGCTTTTAAGTCTTATTGGCGATGGTTTTGAGCGTAGCACCGAGCCACAACCCGAATTGAGCCCCGCTACCGGAGAAGAGGAGTTATTAGATGAAAGTGCAACAATCGCTTTTAGTATCCTCGAATTAGTAAGAACTCTGGACTTTCACGTGGGTCGAACGTTCCTGGCCAATATATTAATCGGCTCGAAATCAAAGCGGATATTGGAGCAGAATCTGCAAGAATCACGCTACTATGGTATCTTGAAAGGATATACCGCAGAGGAAGCAAGAACGATTATTGATCAGATGATAGCAAAAGGCTATTTGATTACTAAACAGGGTAGTTCGAGCTATCCAAGACCTCAATTATACCTTACCGAGTTGTCCGAGAAGGCGTTAAAAGAGCAGATGCCAATAGAGTTGCAGTTGCCCGTGAAGAAGGCGGAAATATGCGAAACGGGTAATTTGCGCGTGCTGGAAGCGTTGAAGGAGTGGCGGAAACGAATTGCCGCTGAGAACAGTATCCCCGCATATTGCGTTTTTCATGATAGCACGTTAATCGGTATAGCAAATCGCTTACCGAAGACAACTCAGGAGTTGCAAACTATAAAAGGGATTGGTAAAAGGAAGATTGAGAATTATGGCGATGAAATATTGGAGATAGTGGAAGCAATAGAATAATAGACATGAAATATTTAAAGGGCGATGAATGGTACCCGTGGAAAAGATGCAGCGATAAGAAAAACGATGAAAAAGTTAATCATATACACAGACGGTGCTTGTCGGGGTAACCCAGGACCCGCGGGCATAGGCGTTGTGATCTGCAATGAATCGGGCAAGATAATAAAAGAAGATAAGGAATCCATAGGTAACGCAACCAACAACATTGCTGAATATCGGGCATTGATAAAAGCATTAGAGCTGGCAAGTGATTTTTCCGTAACCCGAGTTGAATGCTTTTCGGACAGCGAGTTGATGGTCAGACAACTTAATGGTGCATACAGAGTTAAAAACGAGAATTTACACGAATTGTTTCTTCTGGTAAAAGAAAAAGCGAGGCTGTTTGAAGAGGTAACATATAGTCACGTGTCGAGAGAGAAAGGGCTTATAAAAAGGGCAGATAAACTGGCTAATCTCGGAATAGATGAGGACAAATTGAGCGAGAGTGTCTATGACAAAGAGAAAGAGAGAAGAAAGGCAAAAGAATTAAAAGAAGATGGTTGGACTTATTTTGTAAAAGGCAAGGAGTTGTTCTCGAAATATAGGGACGATTTATCCTCTGGTCACGTTGAAGAAATCGAAATGTGCTTTAGAAAAGCAATAGAGTTAAAACCTAATCTATGGGCACCACATTACTATTTAGGTGAGCTATTCTATTCAATAGAGCAATATCCTGCTGCAAAAGTAGAATTTGAGATAGTTCTTGAGAATACGCAGGATAGTGAGCCGGCTAAGTACTATTTGGGGGAGATTAAACGATTTGAAGCCGGAAATACGCTTCCAAAAAAGTTAGAAGAAGTAAGAACGATGATAAATAATCCAATATTACTAAATTATGCATTGATATAATGGCTTGAAAACGCTCTTAGGGTTCTAATTCAAGAAGTATTAAGCAGGAAGTATGGAGAGGAATGGTGGTGGGAAGGAGTTGATATCAATACACGAAAGGAATGTGCGGAGAGAAAGCAAGAAGCTCAACTAAAGGAAGAGAGGAAACTATCGGAATTGCTTTTTATTGACTTCCATACCTATGCAGAAATCATCGAGAAGAAAAAGAAAATCTTCACTCCTATCTTGGGGAAAACAGAAATAGATGAGTTGATAAATAGATTGAAAAAGCTCATACCAATCCGTAATGCAATAATGCATTGCAAAGGTCAATATCTCTCTGAGGAAAGAATTTCAAGACTGAAAGAAAGCTGCATTGAACTACAAAAATTGGTACAGAAAGTTGAACAAAGGGAAAAATAGATATTGACACATGGAGTGGAAGAAAGCTTTTTTGGATGTCGCTGTTAGTATCTGCCCTTATTGGGGAACACCATACGCAGATGCGAGCTGGTATGCCCTAGAATTGGGCTGTGATGTTGAATGTGAAGTGTGTGGAATGTGTTGAAACCCCCAAAACGTCAAATGCAGATAAGTTCCCACTCGAATTCCTGTTGAATGAGACTGGGAAAGTCATAGGGGTGAAAAAGAAAAAGCCAATAGATTGAATACCTCTTTACTTAGTTAGAAGAAGTTGGAGAATGACGACTGTACTATAACAAGCACTTTTCCAGCATATAATCCGCAGCAATGTCTAGAACATATTCCCAATATTTCCATCGCTTAATGAAAGCACCATTATGCCAAGCTTCCATCCCTCTCAATGTAACTTTCATTTCCACAG
>JAUWND010000101.1 GCA_030612835.1 Candidatus Methanophagales archaeon
TACATCCTGGCAGGGGAAGATAAAGGAGTAAAGTTGCCCAATTTTGACCTGGGTAATTCTCCCGTTGAGTTAGTCAGGTATATCAAACAATCGAACATCGAGAAAATTGCCTTAAAAACAACTAATAGCACTGAATTATTGACTAAAATAGAAAGTGCACTCATCTGCTCAAGCTTGAATTTAACTGCCATTAAGCACAGATTAGAAGATAGGGGTAAGAGTGCAAATTTACTGGTTGTGGGAAGCACGCATGGAATAACAGAAGACCTTGCAGTTGCAATGGCACTTTACAGCAGTCTAAATGATGGGTTGGAGATAAACAAAGCGTATTTGAAGGAGTGCATTAGCCGCTGTAACACCGCAAAACATCTAGGTAAAATCGGCTATAAGAAGGATGTTGAATTTGTTTCCCAGATAGACAAATATGATGCCGTTCCCATACTAAAAGGAGGCGTTATTTGTATAGATGAGTAGATATAAGCCAGAGGATTTAAGGCATGATATGGAAGAGGTATTAACCAAACTTGGCACACCAGAAGAAGATGCGAAAGTAGTGTCGGATGCACTTTTAAGAGCCGAAATGCGAGGTTTCGGTTCTCATGGCATCTTAAGATTTTCAAAATTAATCAGCTCCATCGAGCACGGTTTTCAAAAAACAAAGACCACGATAACGACCGAAAGAGAAACGACTAATTCGGCACTGATAAATGGAAACAGCGGTTTAGGAATAGTGGTTGCAAAGAAAGCAATGGAACTTGCGATTGAAAAAGCGAGTAGCAACGGTATTGCAGCTATTGGGATTCATAACACGAACCACTTTGGAATGGCGGGTTATTATGCTGAAATGGCAGCAAGAAGAGATATGATAGGAATTGTTATGTGCAATACAGAGCCTGCAATGGCACCTTTTGGGGGGGAGACGCCGATTCTTGGAACAAACCCTGTTTCAGTTGCAATACCAACCAAGAAACATCCGGTTGTATTGGACACCGCAACGACCAGTATTGCAAAAGGAAAGATTCTGAAAGCGAAGAAGGAAAAAAAGTTATTGCCAGAGGATTGCGCGCTGGACAGAGAAGGGAATCCAACGATAAATCCAGAAAAAGTTTTCAGTTTACTACCTCTTGGCGGGAAAAACTTTGGTTACAAAGGCTATGGATTGTCGTTTGTTATTGATATTTTGTGCGGGCCCCTGATTAATGCGGAAAGCGGAAAGGAAGTCAAAGGCACGGTAACCTTGGAAAAATGCACAAAAGGCGATCTTTTTATCGTGATAAACATTTCAAGTTTTACTGATATTGACCTATTCAAATCAAAGGTGGACCATTTGATACAGGATGTTAAAAATGACGGTGCTATGTTCCCTGGTGAGATAGAAGAGATTAAAGAGGAACAAAATAAGGACGGTATAGAAATCCAGGATGAGATATACAACGAGTTCAAAGAAGTTGTAGAGAATCAAATGTGAAAATAGATAGGATATAAAATGTGCGAAATAGAAGAGAAGATAATAGGAATAATGAAAGATAATGGAATAGATGTTGTAGCGACATTGCCATGCGATAAAGCCAAAACTCTTTTTTATCTTATTCCTCAACACTTTCACGATGTCGCTCTAAACAAGGAAGAAGATGGGATCGGAATATGTGCTGGTGCATATCTCGCAGGTGGAAAACCAGCTATTGCTATGCAAAGTTCAGGATTGGGCAATTCCATGAATGCGTTAATGTCCCTTACCAGAACCTACGAGCTGCCTTTGCCGATAATAACGAGTTGGAGAGGTGTTTATAGGGAAAAGATACCTGCGCAAATACCGTTTAATAAAAACCTACCTAAGATGTTAAAAGCATTTGATATCCCTTACACGATAATAGATGACAATTCCAAAATAAATTTGATGGATAACATTATTTGCGATGCGTATGAAAATAGTAGAACTCATGTTGCATTGATTTCGCCAAAAACATGGGAGAAACAGGGAGGAGAAGAAGCTGAACTCACAGAGCGGTTTCCAAAACGAGAAAGAGAAACTATCCTGGAATATAAAAAAACGATTCACGAGCCAGAGATGACGAGACACAATGCAATAAAAACAATAGCAGAATATTTAGATGAAGAAGCTGTTGTCTCCAATATAGGTATACCAAGTAAGGAATTGTATGACATCAAAGATAGAGATTTAAACTTCTACATGTTGGGCAGTTATAGTCAGGTATCCGCAATAGGTTTGGGAATATGTTTAGAAACGGAGAGAGAAGTTTTTGTTCTTGACGGTGATGGTAGCTTATTAGCCACAAGTATCTTACCTACAATAGCAGCGGGAAAACCAAAGAATCTATCCATTTTTTGTCTGGATAATGGCACATTGGGAAGCACGGGGGACCAGTTGACGAATGCTTATTCCGGTGTAGATATGGAATTAATAGCGATAAGTGCAGGAATAAAAGAAACAAAAAAAGTACAGACCGAGAAGGAGTTAAGGTCAACTATCGAGGGTTTGTATGACAATAAAGGACCGAGATTCATTCATGTAATAGTGAAACCAGGCAATGTCCCTGCGGTTCCGAACATAAATTTGACACAAGAGCAAATAAAGGGAAGATTTAGGAAGGCTATGAGTGGTAAATTTTGAATTTTGAGTTTAGATATTGGAGTTTATTTAGGATTTAGAGTTTAGTGCTTAGAATTTATACCCCTTAGATATTGCTGCAATTACCCCGTATCTTATAGTACTTATAGGATCATCTCTTATCTATATTTTGCGAGATATTATACAATAAGACAATTTAATGCACAAAACAGAAAAATTTATATATGGCTATTATAAAAAGAACATTTATGTATAAAAAAATGCTTTATAGTATAGACTGGAAAAAATTAGGGGGTGATTAACGTGGAAAAGAGAGTTTTATCGAGTGTAATAATAATAATTATAGTGGCAATTGCAGCGCTGTTTGTAGGCTGTGTAGAAGAAAAGACCCCGGCAAAAATGACTACGATCACTATCGGGTATCAACCAAGCACACACCAAATCGCAGCGATGATAGCAGACGATAAAGGCTGGTGGAAAGCGGATTTAAGTTCGTTTGGTATAGATACTGTTGATATGAAAGTGTTCCCGTCCGGCCCTCCGGAGATGACTGCTATGCTTGCGGGAGCCCTTGACATTGCTTATGTAGGAGTCGCACCACCTATTGCCGCTCTGTACGAAGGTTTAGATGCAAAGATAGTTGCCGGCGCCCAGACCCAGGGGTCCGCACTGGTTATCCGTCCGGACCTCGCCGCAGAATACGAAGGACCTGCCTCTTTAAAAGGTAAGACGATAGCAACGTTCCCTCCTGGCTCGATTCAGCATACTGTCCTTTCAAAGTGGCTTTTAGATAACGGTATAGATCCTGAAGGAGAAGTGACACTAAAAGCAATGGGACCCGGTGAAGCTATTACCGCTATCGGTGCTAACGCCGTAGATGCAGTCTTCCTCCCTAGTCCTGCACCGACAATAATCGAGGTGGAGGGAAACGGAGTAATTGTTGAGTGGTCCGGTTCAATATGGCCAGATCATGCATGCTGTTGCGTGGTTGCAAGTGGCGAGATGATAAGAGAACATCCGGAGATGCTTGAGCAGATAATAAAGACGCATATACGTGCTACCGACTATGAAATCGCGCATCCGGACGAAGCGGCAGAGATTTTCGCACAGTGGCAGGGAGCAGATGTATCAACGATAAAGCGGTCTATAAACGTATCAGATATGCACTGGATTACCGATCCGAATTTAGAGGTGGAATCGGGGATCGAATATGCGGCTGTGATCTACGACCTGAACAGAGTGAGATATGCAGGGCGGGGAGTAGAAGTGTTTGAAAAAGACGACATCTTTGATACCTCCTTTTACGAGGCTGTAACAGGGTAACGATGAGACTACCGACAAAAGAGAAATGGGTATGGTTAGTTCCACTAATCATACTCATCCTTTTATGGCAGTTTATAGCAGTGTACGTGGTAAAAAAACCCGAAATCTTACCTAGTGTCACAGCCGTTATTTTTTCCTTTTATGAGCTCCGAAACTATATACTACCGGATATACTGGTCAGCCTCCTTCATTTTGCTATGGGTATGACATCAGCGTTTGCCGTGGCACTGCCTCTAGCTATTGCTATGGGCTGGTATGATACCGTATTCAAAGCGGTAGATCCAATTGTTGAGCTAATAAGACCCATCCCCCCGCTCGCATGGGTACCTCTTGCAATTGCATGGTTCTCTCTAACGCACTTTGCAGCGGGATTTATTATCTTTATAGGTGCTTTTTTTCCGATCTTAATTGCCAGTTATACGGGATTTAGAGATGTGCCCAAGGTATTAGTGGAGACCGGAAAAGTGTTAGGTTGCATAGGGAATAGAAAGTTGATAAGATATGTCGCAATACCTTATGCGCTTCCTTCTATTGCTACTGGCACTCGGGTTGGAATGGGCGTTGCTTGGATGTGCGTTGTAGCGGCTGAGATGTTCGGGGTAAGCAAGTATGGACTTGGCTGCCGTATATTCACGAAATTTTTCCCCTGGCATCAGATGGACTATGTGGTAGCGTACATGCTTATTTTGGGGCTGGTAGCACTCTGCTTAGATCGCGTATTCAGACATTTCGTTGAGGGGAAACTATTTAAGTGGAAAAAAGGGATAGTGAAGTGATAGGATATGAACCACAAACTCGAACTTCAGCACATAACTAAGACGTATATCACCGAAGAAGGCGAGATGACTGCTCTGGACGGAATAAACTTAGAAGTCAAGCCTGCCGAGTTTTTGTGTATTATTGGACCTTCAGGCTGTGGCAAAACGACATTGCTACGAATGGTAGCTGGTTTAGACCATCCAACCAGTGGCAAGATCATCTTAGATGGCAAAGAAGTGAAATGTGCATCTCCTGATAGGGGAATGGTATTCCAGGAATTTTCGTTATTCCCATGGAGGACTGTTTTGAAGAATGTGGAATTCGGACTGGAAATAAGCGGTATGAAGGATAAGGAAAGGCAAGCGATTGCAGAAAAATATATCGCGCTCGTGGGTCTAGAAGGGTTTGAAAATCACTCCCCATACGAACTTTCAGGCGGAATGAAGCCGCGGGTAGCGATTGCAAGAGCTCATGCGACTGCGCCTTCTAATTTATTGATGGATGAGCCTTTTGGCTCGGTGGATGCACAAACGAGAAACCTGCTTCAGGAAGAGCTGCTGGAGATTTGGGCGAGGACAAAGAAAACCGTCTTGTTCGTGACTCATAGCGTTGATGAGGCGGTATATCTCGCTGATAGAGTTGCGGTGATGTCTGCGAGACCGGGATGCCTGGTTAAGTGCCTCGCTGTTGATATACCAAGACCGAGGAAGCGAACAAGTGTAGAAGCAAATGAGTTTAGGGAGAAGTTACTTGGGTGGCTCAGTTTAGAACGCTCAAAGGCATGTGCTACGCTTTAATTTGGCGATAAAAAAACTACATATCCACAAAATTCTTTATCAATTTCAGCCCATCCTCTGTCAATATAGATTCAGGATGGAACTGTACGCCGAAGATGTCCTTGTCTTTATGCCGGATTGCCATTATCTCATTATCATCTAAACTTCTCGCTGTTACTTCTAAACTCCCGTTTACATCGTCAATTACTAAGGAGTGGTATCGCACGACCGAGAGCGGATTCTTCAGTCCTTTCAGCACGTTTGTGCCATTATGCTTCACTAAACTCACCTTTCCATGTCTTAGCACCCTTGCATTCCTTATCCTTGCGCCAAAGACATAACCTATGCATTGATGCCCTAAACAAACGCCCAATATCTTCTTGTCCTCGTTGCAAAACTTCGTTATCACTTCATTTGTGACACCAGCATCTCTTGGCGTCTTCGGACCAGGCGAAATTATTATATGTTCTATCTCCTGTGTCTTAACAATTTTCTCTATATAACTAAGATCCACATTATTCTGCACCACTATCGGTTTGGCACCCAGTATCCCAACGTATTGCACTATGTTATATACAAATGAATCAATATTATCCACAATCAGGACATTCATCCTTTTCGTGCACCTCCAGAGAGGCACTCTAATAACGCCGCACACTTACTCAGAGTCTCTTTATACTCGCGTTTTGGATCAGAATCAGCAACAATACCTGCTCCTGCTTGTATATATACTTTGCCATGCTCAAATACCGCAGTTCTTATTGTTATCGCGGTATCCAATGAACGATTAAAGGAGACATATCCGACACATCCTGCGTATACGCCTCTTCTTGTCGGCTCTAATTCTTCTATTATCTCCATAGCACGCACTTTCGGTGCGCCCGATACAGTACCGGCAGGGAACGTCGCTTCTAACGCATCAAACTCGTCTTTATCTGTTTTCAACTCGCCTACCACGTCCGTCACTATATGTTGCACATGCGAATATTTCTCAGGATACATGAATCGTGTCGCTTTCACGGTGCCAAACTCGGACACTTTTCCGATGTCGTTTCTTGATAAATCAACAAGCATCAAATGCTCGGCACGCTCCTTTTCATCGTTAAGCATCTCCACCTCCAAACGCTTATCTTCTTCTTCGTTAATGCCACGCCGTCTTGTACCTGCTATAGGGCAACTCTCCACTTTCCTACGCCCTTTGCCTGCTTGGGGCAATCCGGCGACTCGAACCAGCATCTCGGGACTTGCTCCCACTATCTTCCGTTCACCGAAATCGAGTAGATACATGTATGGTGACGGATTCACTTCGCTTAATATTTTGTAAAACTGGAAATGCCCTTCAGGTGCAAAATCGGCTTCCAGTCGCTGTGAAAGCACCACCTGAAATATGTCACCAGCACGAATGTATTCCTTCGCAACTCTCACACTTCGTTCATAATCCTCTTTTTCCATGTTTGACCGGAAATCGCCGTCTATCGAAATCGGGGCAGAATTATCGGGTACTTCTGCCTCTTTCAGTAATTCCGCCACGGTCACACAATTTGCATCTGAATCCATGTCTTTGTTTGGAGTATCGCAAAATTCGTTAGATATAAGGAACGCTTTTTCCGCTCTATGGTCTACAATAACATTCTTGTTCGTGAGCAGGAATTCGCAATCCGGTTGCCCCAATGTGTCCAATGTACTTTCATCCAAATCCAGAAAATATCGGATGAAATCGTACGAGAAATAACCAACAAAACCACCGATAAAACGCTCCCTTTTTTGCATGTGCTCTATCTTTAACTCGTTAAGGTACGCTTTTATCAAACTTAGTGGATGTATATACTCACCCACCACATTATCCATCGCTTCCATAATTACAGCATCGTACGACTTTGTTTTCAAAATGCCGTCCTTCACGGCGAATTTAAACGCGGGATCGAAA
The DNA here is from genome assembly GCA_030612835.1 of Candidatus Methanophagales archaeon. Lineage (GTDB taxonomy): Archaea > Halobacteriota > Syntropharchaeia > Alkanophagales > Methanospirareceae > Methanophaga. Next base: position 7,376 of record JAUWND010000101.1, read on the forward strand.
CCTATAATAGAATACCGCGCCATCTTATCATCGCCTTCTCGTGACTCCAGTAAGTATGCCTCACCATCATCGCTTACCGCATCCTTCTTCAAAATATCATATAACAAGCAAGGGTTTACAAATGGGATCTCCTCACATGTCTGAATGACGAACATTGTACATCATATATGGATTGTATTGTATATATAAATACTTTAGTGTATGAAACTGTGTTGCTCAATACAAATAATTTGATTTTACATCTCTTAAATTATATTTTGTACTTTTGCATCTAAACTAAACTAAACTAAACTAAACTAAACATTAGTTTAATGTGGGGATAAGATAATTAAGATATTTGATGTAGCGGAGGAGAAAAGATGGAGGAAGAAGGCACAATAACAAAAATCGCAGGTCCGTTGGTTGTTGCAGATAATATGCGCGGATGCGAGATGTATGAAGTGGTAAAGATAGGGGACGAGGGATTGATGGGCGAAACGATAAGACTGGCTGGAGCCCAAGCATATGTTCAGGTATATGAAGATACCACGGGTTTGAAGCCGGGTGAACCAGTGATAAGGACAAAAGCGCCTTTAACTGTCGAATTGGGACCCGGGATTTTAAAGAATTTCTATGATGGTGTACAGAGACCTTTAGAAGCGATAGGCAAGAAAGTGGGTGATTATATAAAACGGGGTGTCTATGTGGATGCTCTGGACCGGACAACGAAATGGGAGTTCACACCTACCGCAGAGGAAGGCAAACAGGTAGTGGGTGGTGATTTTTTAGGCGATGTTCAAGAAACGAAAGTAATAACGCATAAGATTCTTGTCCCGCCCGGGCTAAGCGGTAAAATCATAGAGTTGAAAGCGGGTAAATTCTCTGTTGACGACTGTATAGCAAGGCTACAAACAGATAGTGAAGATCGGGAATTGACGATGATGCAGAAATGGCCGGTGAGAAAGGGCAGACAATATAAAGATAAATTAGACCTCGAAGTGCCTTTGCTTACGGGGCAGCGCATTAATGACACCTTCTTCCCACTTGCGAAAGGCGGAACGGCTACTATCCCCGGTGGGTTCGGGACAGGAAAGACAGTAATGCAGCACCAGGTGGCGAGATGGGCAGATGCACAGGTTATTGTGTATATCGGGTGTGGCGAGCGAGGGAACGAGATGACAGAGGTTTTGGAGGATTTTCCTAAACTTATTGACCCTTACAGCGGTGAGAACTTGATGGAGCGATCTACGCTTATTGCAAACACATCTAATATGCCGGTTGCAGCACGAGAAGCATCTATTTATACCGGTATCACACTCGCTGAGTATTATCGTGATATGGGTTATGACACGGCGATACAGGCGGATTCAACATCAAGATGGGCGGAAGCACTGCGAGAGATTTCAGGCCGGTTGGAGGAGATGCCGGGCGAGGAAGGTTATCCAGCGTATTTAGCCTCGAGATTATCCGATTTCTATGAACGTGCAGGAAGAGTAAAAGCGTTATGCTCAGATTCGGAAGAAAGAATAGGCTCTGTCTCTGTAGTGGGGGCTGTATCACCCCCCGGTGGCGATTTCTCAGAGCCCGTAACTCAGAATACACTGCGAGTAGCCGGTGTTTTCTGGGCTCTCGATTCCACTTTAGCAGATAGAAGGCATTTCCCGGCTATAAGCTGGCTCCGTAGCTATTCTCTTTACTTAGGTCAACTCACAGAATGGTTTAACAAACCGGAAACTCCTGACTTCATGGAACAGAGGGACGAGATGATGTCAATATTGCAGAAGGAGGCGGAGCTGCAAGAGATAGTCCAGCTTGTTGGCGCGGATGCACTTCCGGCACGTGAACGAGGTACCTTAGAAGTTGCTCGTATGATACGCGAGGATTTCTTGCAACAGAACGCTTACCATGACGTGGACTCCTACTGCTCTTTGGAGAAGCAGTATCTGATGGCAAGAATCATTCTGCAATGGTATGACCTTGCAAGCGAAACGATCGACTATGGTGTAACTATAGGGAAGATAGAGAGTATGGAGATAAAAGATGCCATGGCGAGGATGAAGTATGTGCCAAATGAAGAGTTTGAGAAGCAATATGATGAAATGGTGAATGAGATGAAAGATGAATTCGAAGCTTTAAAGAGGCAGGAGGCGGAATCAGCATAATAAAAA
>JAUWND010000084.1 GCA_030612835.1 Candidatus Methanophagales archaeon
ATGCGCATCCACATCTTTTATCTCTAAGGGCATTTTGCCGGTTATTTTGAGACTATTGCTACACATAATAATGGCCTCCTTTCCTTTTCTTAAGCAGATAAATAAAGAACGGAGCGCCGAAGAATGCAGTGATTATCCCTACGGGCATTTCGCCTATGGAGGGCATTATCTGATCTAAGAAACGAACTAAGGCATCCATCCAAGCCAAGAAAATAGCCCCTACCAAAGCGGAAGCGGGAAACAGAATCCGATGGTCAGGTCCAACGAGAATTCTCGTAATGTGCGGGATTATCAAACCCACAAAGCCAATAGTTCCCGCGAAGGAGACTGCAGCAGCGGTGATAAACGCCGAAAGAACCAACAGAATTTTCTTCACTGCCTCTACATTTATACCCAGTGTCTGTGCTGATTCTTCGCCGAGCAGCATTGCGTTTAAGTCTCGTGCAAAGAATAATATCAGGATAAAACTTGCGAGAATGGGTAGTACTATTATTTCCACTTTTGTCCAGTTAGCAGAGGGGAGTAACCCACCCATAAGCCAATTAAAAATCTCGCGTAAACCACCTTCAGGGCTGCTCCACATCATGAAAGATAAAATAGCAGATAAGAATAATGAAACAGCTACTCCTGTAAGTAACAAAGTGTCTACCGGTATTCTTCCACCCACCCTTGCGAGGTTATACACCAAAAAAGTGGCAAACATGGCACCTAAGAAAGCCATGAATGGTGTGGTGTAAACCGATAAGAAATTTGGGAGTAAAGTTATCGCAAGAGCAGCTCCAACTGCGGCTCCTGACGATATCCCTATTATGTATGGGTCTGCCATGGGATTTTTAAATAAGCCTTGCATTGCTGTACCAGCAGTTGCCAGCGAAAGACCTACCAATATTCCCAAAAATATCCTCGGTAATCTTACCAGGAAGATTATTGTTTCATCAGGAACAGAAGACACCTCGCAGAGATGCAGTTTGCTTCCAAATAAAGAAACAATTTCCAACGGCGGTATATAAACGTTGCCGATTGCCGTTGTCAGCACGATGGTCAAACAGAGAATCGCAACTAAGTAAACCATAACCATTTTCCACTGGATAAATTTACTCAGTCGCGTTGCCTTTGCTTCTTTCATCTTATGTGTGGTAGAATTTCGATAAATTTCACTTTCCTCGGCGTTTCCCGTATCTCTTTTATCTCTGAATACAACGGGTGATAGGACACCACGTAAAGGTGCTTCATCGCTCTCGAAACCGCATCAATTAAATCTTCCTTCTCTGGCTCTTTGAACTTCACACCCTCCATTGGTATCCATGGCTCGATGAAGAGTGAAATGGCTGGATTTATCTGCGAAATAAAAGTCGCCAGTTCTTCTATGTCTGCTGGGTCATTTATTCCGGGAAGCAAAATCGTCTCAACCTGAAGTCTGAAATAAGCGTCTTCCATTGCTGCCAGATTCTTTATCGTATTCAGTACCACCTCATTGCTTCTTTTTGTGTAACAAAGATGCTTTTTCCTATCGAAAGCCTTTACACCGACAATAACTTCGTTTACTCCTGCTTCTTTCAATTCTATCGCATATCGCTCGTCTATTTTGCTTCCATTTGTCATTAACACGATATGGGCATCGAGTTTCGAGATATTTGCGATTATCCTTATTAAATCCGGGTCGAGCGTAGGTTCGTATCCACCGAGATATATCCTGTGCGGATTTAACTCCTCCAACTCCTTCAGTATGTTCTCAAAGTTCCAATCAATGTATCTCCTCTCTTCTGCATAGATGTCGTATTCGTTTTTTTCCCTGATACAGCCGATACAGTCGAAGTTGCAGCCCTTGAAAGACAGCATCGCCATCCTCTCGCCTACGAATTTTTCTGTGTAGCTTATATGGTAAATGTTCATAGCCGTGAGGATTTCGTGCTTAGCTTAGGATTTTCTAGTTCACCTCCTTTTATATCCAAAAACCACATCCCTTTCACATGCACTTTTTCCAGTTCACTCACCTTTATCCTTCTCTTGAATATCGGTCCGTCAACTACAAAAGTATGATACTCTCCTGATTCGCCAGACAAATGGAAATTGTACTTTTTCAGCTCTTCGATAAAGGATTCGTCAAATCTCCTGCCCAACCATTCTTCTTTTATTCTCGTCGCAACTACTATTGCTTCAAACCCTTCTTCTATGAACTCCTGCACTATATCCTCTGGGTCGAGACCCCAAAGAGGGATGATTGGTTCTATTTCAAGGTCGCTGCAAACTCCCTCTACCCATTCCCGGTGCTCAATCAGGTCAATATCGCCGAAAACGCCTCCTTCCACGCCATCAAGTTTTAATTCTTTCACAGCTTGTTTGAATTTACTCTCATAGCCCTCCCATGAAGCGTTCACCTGGACCATTGGTATCCCTATGGCTTCTGATTGAAGCTTCAGGAGAAAAGGGCGAGTTCCATGTGCTCTTTCCCTCTTTCCATCCTCAGCTAACAAATTCAAGAGATGCGATATCTCAAACCCGTCAAGCATTGCTTTGTAACATGCTAAACTGCTGTCCTTTCCTCCACTCCAGGAACAGAAAACGCGCTTCTTTTCTTTCATTTGTTTTTTAAACTGTTTCTTTTCAAAAGATATGTTACCACCAGCAATCCAATAACGGCGAAAAACACTTCAAATCCCGGTGGTTCTGGTGTAGCAGTGGATAGAGGTGTTGGTGTTAGTGTTGGTGTTACAGTAGGCGTTGATGTTGAACTTGGTGTTGCTGTCGGTGTCGGAATTGTCGTAGGCGAAATAGTTGGAGAAGGTGTTGGTGTAGGTTCCTCCTCAGTAATATCGAAAAATTCGAATAGACACCCATAAACAGTTTCCGTGGCGTTCACTATCCTCGGACCTGCTCGGGAGATAACATCCGCATCTATGCTGTAAACCCTATCATTTTTGACGGCATTCACCACTTTCAGCCTCTCATCACCTAATATGTAGTCATAAGATTGCATACCGGCTACTCCATGCCCAACAGAAACAATTATCACATCGGGATTTTTGTCTATAAACACCTCCAGACTTACCGTACTCCAATCATCTATGTCAGAAAAGGCATTCTCTCCTCCTGCTATTTCTATTAATTCATTTTGCACTGTGCCACTGCCTGCAACCCAGATAGGGTCGTGCCAGGTAACATGAGCAACCGTTGGTCTTTTTACATCCCTCGTTTTATTTTTTATTTCTTCTATTCTCCTTTCCATTTCTGCGACTAAAGATGTAGCATTCTCATCCTCGCCTGTTATTCTACCCACCAGCATTATACCAGCCAGTATTTCACTGATGTTCGTAGGATTTAGTCCCACAACGGTTATACCGAGCTCTTCTAACCTTTCAAATGTTTCTTTCCCGTTCAACTCATCGCCAAGAACAAGGTCAGGCTCTAAGGCTACCACTTTTTCTATGCTTACCGTAGAAACACCACCAATCACGGGCTTCTCTTTCGCTTCTGCTGGGTAATTGCAGTATTCGGTCACGCCAACAACTCTATCACCAGCGCCAATCGCGAACAGTATCTCCGTATTGGTTGGCGATGAAGAGATAATTCTTGCCGGGGCCTCCTCGATGGTTACATTTCTACCGAAGTCGTCGGTTATTGTGAGTCCCTGTGTTTCTGCTCTTACCGGTATTTGTAGAGAGGAGACAGCAATTGCAGCCGCTAAAACGATTGTTAGCGTTGTGATTATAGCTATCCATTTCTTTATTCCTTTGTTCTTCATTTTTATCATTTTATTTTCCTCATTTATGGTGGTGTAATCACAACATCAATACCCCCCACTATTACATTGTCGAAAGATGTACATGCGTGACAAACTCCCAAATACACCGTCATATCGAAGGGGTGATGGGGGTTGAGTGGATGGAAATAGTCATGCAGTGGTCCAATAGGGCAACTAAGAACTTCCTCACCATCGATCTCGCCTTTCATTAACCCATACTGGACATACAGCATCACCGTATGGGTTTCTCCCGCAGCCCATTCGTAGGAGGCAGAGTCTATGGCATGATAATAATATCCGTCTTCATCTATTATCGAAAGCTCTACTCTGTTATTATCAACATCAATAGTGAAATAAAAGCCAGGGGTATTGAAAAAGCCATAGCTGCCGCCGGCAGTGTCTACTATACCGATATCAATTCGTCCAGTACCCCCAGGCGTTACATCTACGTACATATCTATCCAATATATCAGTTCCTTCTGCGGGTCAGAGATGTTAAAAGTACCTATTGTTCCACCATACCGTGCCGCTCCCAGTGGTGCGATATCACTACATGTCCAGAGTTGATTATTTTCTACTCCGCCTACGTCATATATAGACCATCCATCTCCTACTCCATCATTGAAATCGTCTAATAGATAGGTACGGTCCACTGACTGAATTACTACCTGATCAAGCCAGCCATAACCACTACCATCATAATAGATCCATCTGAGACTATGAGCCCCATCACCCACTTCATAACATTCTCCTTTCCAGTCAGTATTACCAGAAATCCCGAGTGTTTCCGTGCCATCTACGGATAAGCCTAAATTGCCACCAGAGCTGCTGATCTTCCAATAAAAGCTGATTATACACGGTCCGGTGACGGTTGTCTCAATAGAACCAATCCCGTTACTCTGCGCAGCATCATTGTCATAATGATAAGTTTCCGTCTGTGCGAACCATCCTCCACAAGTTGTCCAGGCGAGATATGTATTATCTACAGCCTCTCCCAATGTAAGAATAGAAATACTTTTACTCACATTATTCGCTGTATTTTCATCATCAATAACAGTTAATGTTACTATGTAGGTTCCTCCAGTTGTGTACTGATGCGTGATCGTTATACCTGTAGCATCCTCCTGGATTCCATCTGATGCGTCAAAGTCCCATGAGTATGAATTTATTGTTCCTCCGTCGCAATCATAAGACTCACTTCCATCGAAAGTAATCGTATCTGAGGGTTTTGGGTGAGTTGGTGTATATGTGAAACTTGCCACAGGCATACCGTTATCTGGAGTTATATACCAGGCATTACAAATAACATAATCAGAAACATTGTCACCAGTACCGTCTGGATTAGTAACTGGATTATAAGGCCCCGACCCGTCTCCCCACCAATTACAATTCGCATCAACATCCTCCGGCGAGTCCGTCCAACTTCTAATACCATATTCAGTGTTACCACTAATGTTACAGTGACGGATTTTAGTATTTAGAGTCTCCTCAACGTAGATACCAACTGAATTGTTACATATTGTACAATTTGTTATATTGCCATCTTTTGACCCATAGCTAAGTTCAATACCCTCCTTGCTGTCCCTTATTATGCAGTTTTCTATCATAGTATTAACGCCATCAGAGTACATGCTCGCATCACTGTTATTATAAATCTCACAATTTTTGATTAGTAGATTATCAGACATATAAGAACCAATTCCGTAGTTTAAATTATTGTAAATCTTAGAGTTGGTTATTTGTGTATTTATGGAAGAGAACAGTTGGATACCATGGCCACTAGGCTGATACCAAGGCATAATACCACCCACGCAGCACCAACTTTCATAAATTTGGCAGGACTCTATTTTAGTATCAGAGGAGTGATAGAGTTCTATCCCTTTCCCTATGTTATGGTGAACCGTGCAATTAGTAATCATGTTGTTATGAGATGTCAATATTTGTACACCTTCTCCTGCTGAGGAGATCTCTATATTCTTTATAACGAAATTACTGCATTTTACAAGGATCAACTGCCCAACATCCAAGCCATCAATTACTTCGTTGCTCTTATCAAGGAAATAGTACACTGGTTTGCCATTTAGAAGATTTGTATCATCAATGCTTTCCACAAAATCGACTTCTGGATTTTGGTCCCAATCATCAAAAGATATACCGTCTCCTGTAAAAACATTACCTGCTATGGTATTATAGGGCGATTTTGATAAAAAAATACCGCTCCTTTGGTTCTCGATAAATCTACAATCCTTAATCTCGTTATGCATTGATGAATCCAGGAAGATACCATCCTTATTATTGATAAAAGTTGCGAATTCAATTTTTCCGTTGGCTACATTATCGAGATGTACGCCTGCATCCTTACCATCATGAATTATGCATTTTCTTATTACGAAATATGCATTTGTGTTCTCAATGGTAATTCCACCATACCACAGTGGCGCTGTGCTTGCATCAATATCCCAGCATTGTATTATGTACGGGTCGCTTTCCGTCCCAGAACCTTTAACCACACCATTTGCGGCTGTGAACTGCGAGTTACCATTGATGTGTATAGGTGCATGAGGCTCTAACGCTTTAGTGAATTTTGTTGATATATACTCCTCAGGAACCACTTGCTTGCTGAATGTGGAATTTGACCATGAAAGTTTAAACGATGCATCACCGGTAGTATGCGTGTATATAATCTCAAAAGGATGCTCACCCTCCATCAAGTATATGCTGAAGCTGTGCTCGTCTAAACCCGTGAGATTATATTCGTACTTGTGCTTACCGGTTTCATTAAACATATACATTACCACTCCGCCGTTCTCTCCTGTCAAGTAGAATGTATATGTATCACTTGCTGTAATCTCTAAGTTTGCAATATACTTTGCAACGAAGTAATTTGACGGCACTTCCGGGTATGGTGAACCACTACCCCAATCGAAGTCTATCGGCACTGCTTCCGTTCCGAACTTCACGAGATTATCTGGATTAGTATTAGTGCCAGAGTAATACCATGCCTGATGACAGTTCACCTTTATTGGTGCTTCTGAGCTGAACTTAAACCCAGGGCAGTCATCACCTGAATCATCGGTATTTATCTCAATGTAACAAATGTCATAGCAGGTAACCGGAGATGGATTTACCCAGTAGCCGGGACCTTCCCACTCTTCAATCACACTACCATTCGGATGCAGAATCCGAAAGGTATCTCCAGGGCCGAGATAAATCGCATCAATGTTTATTTGGAAGCGCTTTATATTCCCGGCAATTGTTCCATAAGGACCCACCAGCCATTTGCGAGAAAAGTTTGCAGGAAGTTTATCTGGTGTATAACCACCATGTTCGGGTGCATAGATGCCCGCAGCGAGATATCCCGATGTCATTGTGTCTATTCCGAAGAACTCCCCCTTTGCCACCACTCCATCATCAATGTTTACGGTGGTTACTGCCCATCCACATAGCTCTTCTTGAAATGGAACGGGCCAAACAAAACCCATGAACAAGTCACTACCATATCTCCTTATAAAATCATATACATCACCGCCCGTTGCACGCACCTTTGCAGCCGCCTGGATAAATCCCAGGATAGGTCCTGCTGGTTTTGCAACCTTTTTGACTTTTATTGCCCCTTCACTTCCTACCGCCTCGCCCGCCGTGGCAAGATGTTGTATAATCGTGAGTCCTTCCTTGGGATGCCTGAGACACATGGCAACATCAGGTGATGTTTGAGCTTCTTCTGCCATGTCATCAACAATAATTGTGAGATTTGCATAAGCCATGTTCCATGCCGCAATCATATCAGGGCCATTGGTTGATGTTATATTATCACTAAACTCGATGTAGTTATGCTGCTGGTACTCGGTTATCGAACTTGGAAGGTTGAGTTGTATGTTAACTATGTTAGTCCAAGGTACTGTCACAGCAGTACCATTCTCATACCACTTTTCTACTATATGCAGTTGCACCTTCGCTGGTTGGGTGCCGGTATAGCCAAGCACATCCAAGCCAACCGTGAAATGATATGTGCCAGCGGGATAATGTCCAGCCCTGAGAAAATTCCCATATTCATCATTAGGACCGCCACAACTTACCGTATTCACAGGATTTCCATTTATTTCCCCTGACGCTACAAATAATGGAATGTCAAAAAGGCGATCAAACTCTATTTGTGCATCAAAATAAACAACAGGATGAGCTTCTGTATAGTCAGGAGGCATTGCCAGCATATTAATGCCTAACTGACTACCAACGGAGAAATGTTTGGCATACTCCACCTTATCCAGCCAGCCGCAATCATCGCCTGCACTTCCACTGCCATTCTTTTCATATTGCCATGTCAATGTATGGTTACCAGAACCAATCACATAAGACCTTTGGTGCTGCCAATCCATTTCACCACTAATGCTCGCCTTCTCTTCATCATCAACATAGAATTTTAAGTAGTCCCCGCCACTCTCAGATGAGACTTTCCAATAAAAGGTTAGTGTTCCAGGTCCTATGACATGAGCCTTTAGGTATGAGTGCTGAGAATCACCTATATTGCCGCTCCGGGCAGAATCTCCATCATAGTAATAAGTTGATAAATCCCCAAACCATGTTGCAGCCCCACCTGAACCCCACTTCCATATCTCTACATCCCCAGTGTCTAACCAATCCCAAATGTGTTTGAAGTCATGGTCAGCTCCAAGTATATGGATTGGTGCTACTGCAGGCTCCGGGACAAAAATAGACCCAAAAATAGAGCCTGAAAAGGATTCCGCTTCTGTACTTACTACCTCATCTTGAAAAATATCAGAAACATTCACACTTTGACTACTTTCATTATCCGGGGTTGCATTTACGGTAACGCTCTCTTTAACTTCACTTTCGGTATAAGTCTCATTTTGAGGCACCTCCGAAGCATTCACATTCTCCGCAGGTACAATTCCTACAAACACGCTCAGCGTTATTGCCACGAGCATCGTCATGAAAAAAATACGTGCGCATCTCGCTTCTTTATCGTTTTTTTCTTTTTTCCTTACCATCTATCCCACCTCTTTTTCATTTTTCCTCACCACTAATTTTAGGCTAAGTCGGGTATCCATATAACTCCACCCTCTGTATCTATTATTTTTCCTTTTGGATATTCAGGTTTGATCTCTTGTGTGATCTCCTCGCATACAGGTTCAGCTTGGTATCCCGAAGGACTCCAGTACGCCCATCTGTACACGTTCATGATCTTAGTTTTGTGGGTGTTCGTATCTTCCTCGAGAATAATATAATACCGCTCATACAGTGTCGAATTTGCATACCATTTCATTTCACACCCCCAAGACCGAATATTTTTATCGGGGGTGGATAATATCGAGCAGTTAACTTCTTCTTTCTCATATTCTCGTATCTCATAACCATGTTCTCGCACCCAATTTTTTGCTGTATCCCTAAAAGTATTTCGCTGTTCCTCTGATACTTTTGGTCTATGCTCGAACCAAAGGCGTGGTTCTGTAGCATCCCGGATTTTACCTGTAACTGCCCATGGAGTATCGTTAGATACTTTCACATACGCATGTACACCTGGCGAAACATATATCGTCCACTCACCGGTTTTAGCTCCTTTTATCTTCGCATCGAACTCATACGTCTCGCCTTTTGAGAGCGTAATTTCTTCGGCTGGCAGATTGTTCTCCACAAACACAATTTCTTCCGGAAGAACAAGCCCTGCTGAAACATTTGTCCTTAAATCTACCGATGGTGTCAGGGAATAAGTAATCTCTATCGTCTGGTTTAACTCAGGCAAACCGAAAAAATCAAGATGCGCCGTGACCGGGATGTGAGCTATTACCGGGTCAGTTACATACTCTGTTTTTTCTTCTGTTTTCTCTATCACAGACCCGGTCACTGCTACTTCAGTCAAGACTGCCGCGGTTATCTCTTCACACACAGGTTCACTCTGGTACCCGGAAGGACTCCAGTACATCCATCGGTACACATTTTTAATCTTAATTTTGTTGGCGTTCAAGCGATCCTCGATAACAAAATAATACCGATCATACAGTGTCGAATCCGAATAGCAGTTCATTTCACATACACAACAGAGAAGATCGTGACTAAATGTTAGTATCGAGCATTTTAATTCTTCTTTTTCGTATTCCCGCACGCCATATTCTTGCAGCCAGTTTTTTGATACCGTCATCAGAATATCAGGTGGTTTCTTTGCAGAACGGAGCAAAAAGAGTGGAACGGTGGCATTGATGGGTTCATGTATAATTGCCCCTTGAGTGTTGCGTAATACCGTCGCATCCACATATATGCCGGGAGAAGCATAGATTATGAACTCACCGGTCTTAACCGCTTTTATCGTTGCATTAAACGGATATGTCTTGTTTTTTAAAAGCGTAATCTGACCAGTTGGCAGATTGTTCTCTACGAACACAATTTCTTCTGGAAGAACAATACCATCCGAAACATTCAGCTTCAAATCTACCGAAGGGGTCAAAGTGTAAGCGATATTCACAGTCTGGTTTAATGTTGGGGCATCAGGAAAAGAAAGATTTGCTCTGACAGGAAGGTGAGCTATCACCGGGTCGGTTACATACCGTGTTTCTTCATTCGTTCTCTCGTGCAGGCATCCAACCAGTGCCACAGCAATTAAAACCGCTGCGGACAATGCCAATATTGTTTTTATATTATCCATTTCAACACCTCTATTTCTCCTTTCATTACATTTAAATGTTTTTATTTAGGTAACAGTTATAACCCGAATAGTTTATATTGAGCGCTGAGCCGTATTACTGCTCCTTTATTGTTTTGTTTATCTATCATTTTTCCCCTCCCTCCATCGCCGGCACATATACCATCCCTCCACCTTTCGTTTTATATATTCTTCCCATTTCACCAACGATTTCTGTTTGCACCGTCTCATTCATCATATCCAGCTTTTCTATCCGTTCTCCTCGTTTAACAATCACTTCCATGTTCTGCTGCCCGGGATTTTTGATGATGGTCATGTCTGTCTGTGTCAACACTTCCGGTATGCTGAGATACATCAGTATCATTACCATCAACCCAAGTGCGAATACCATCGCCACATCGAATAGATTTGCAACGCCCGACAGCGGGTCATCGTCGTCTTCTTCTCTTCTTTTTCCTTTCCTATTCATGTATTTCATTTTTTATTCACCACCGAAGAGCACTTCACAAATGTATTTTATATCGTTCATGTCATCATCATACCA
>JAUWND010000124.1 GCA_030612835.1 Candidatus Methanophagales archaeon
TAAGTGAAGAGGTCAAACCACTTAAAGGCGATACTCAGAAATCCTAAAATGGTACGCGATGTAATGAACCTAACTTGACAAATAGGAGTAACCTATGTATTGAGCCTTTTTGGTAAGCTATGTAATGACCCTTTCCACGAACAGAGATAAATACCCCAAAAATTATTCGATGAGATATTGTTGTTCTCGAAGATGGTATACCATGTATTAAATAAAGTGATCCCAGTTCCATTGTTTGATTTTACAATATTGTTTTTTAAAGTGTTTTCTTTAGATTTGCGCAGATAAATGCCGCTTTGTGTTGCACCATGATTGTTTGAGATGATGTTGTTTTCTATGTTAATAATCTCCGAAAGATCTATGCTGATGCCTATTCGATTATTTAAGGCAATGTTGCTTTTTATAGTGTTATTAAATGAATCATACAAACTAATGCCATCATTATTGTTTGAAGCGATGTTGTTTTTTATAGTATTATTAGATGAGTGATCCAAAAAAATACCAATTCTATTGTCTAAAACGAGATTTTCTTCTATATGATTGTTATTGCTTGTTTCAGAAATCAACCCGAAGTTTACATCAAGGTAGGAACTCCCCAATATGCAAATCCCTTTTTTATTTAAGTTTGCGGTATTGTAGCTTATAATATTGTGGTCAGAGGTGTATAACTCGATCCCATAATCTGCATTTGAGTTTACGGTATTGCCTTCTACGGTGTTATGACTAGAGTTTGAGAACAAACGAATCCCAACTTCGCCATTTGAGTTTGCGGTATTGTTGCCTATGTTGTTATGAGTAGAGTGTTCTAACTTAATCCCATTGTAATAATTTGAGTTTATGGTGTTGTTTTTTATAAAATTCCATTCACTTTTATATAAATCGATGCCGTTGCCGTTATTTGAAGCTATATTCCCTTCTATTGTATTGTAACCACTTGAAGACTCTAACTCAATACCCCCATAATAGTTTGACTTTAGAATATTGTTTTTTATAGTATTATTAAATGAATAGGAATACAGAAGAATACCATACATATTATCAGAAATAATGCTGTCTTTTACGATGTTATTACACGAGGAATGCAATTTTACACCCCCAAAAAAATTATTCGTAACAATATTATTTGAGACAGTACAATTATTTGATGAGCTTAATTCGATTCCCCAAAATGTATTCTCACAAGCTGTATTGTTTCTTATTTTGTTATTACTAGAGCCTGCTAATAAAAAGCCATACAATAAATTCTTATTTGCAATATTAGTACAGACATCATTCCCTGATGAATCCCGTAAATTAATTCCACTAATTTCATTCTCGCAGGCGGTATTGTTTTTTATACTATTGTTATCACTTTCACTTACTGTAATGCCGTCCCCATTATTTGAAGCGATATTATCCTCTATGGTGTTGAGATCGCTTGAAGAATATAACCCAATGCCACACCGATAATTTGATTTTGCAACATTATGCCCTATGGTGTTATTAAACGAATAATATGCTAGATAAATGCCAAATCCATTGTTTAGGATATTGTTATCTTTTATGATGTTGTTGAATGAAGAATACAAATAAATGCCAAAACCGTTATTAGAAACGATGTTTTTCTCTATAGTAGTATTGCGTGAATTTATGAGCATGATGCCAGCCTCTCTGTTATTAGAGCAGGTGTTGTTAAAGATAGCTATATGGGAAGAGTAAACAACTTCCATGCCAACGGTTGCATTGCTCAAATTCTGATTTTTTACGTCTATGTGTGAGCAATTGACAAGTATAAACTGACCAGCGTCATCAGGAACTTTTCCGCCTTCTCTATCTTTCCAGTAGTAAACCGGTTTTCCATTTACTGTGTTGCTTTCGTCTATTTCATGCGTGTAATGACTAAGAGTATCCCCTTCAATGAGTATTCCATTCTCAACCATGTCATTGCCTATTAACTTGTTGTTTTTTGAATCCCTGATGAAGATGTCATGCCCATTGTTAGTGCAGATGTTGTTTGATACGCGGTTGTTGTTTGAATACAATAGGAGGATGCCTTTCGTGTTATTATAGTAGCTGTTGTCTGTTATGATGTTATTGCTCGAATATTGTGCATAGATGCCATTGTTGTTGTTTGAGCAATTGTTATTCGATATATTGCAATAATCTGCATAGTGGTGATGTATTCCGCTCGCCAACCAGCCTTTTGCACCATTCACCGTGAATCCGCTTATTTCCACATAATTCACAGTCACTTCAAAGACATCTTTGTCAGGTTTTTTAGCCTGAACAATCGTAGAATCAGGTCCATTCATAGACCGAATTGTTAAGCTCTTATCCACTTTGATATTTTCCGCATACGTTCCAGGACAAACAACAATTTCATCCCCCTCATTAGCATTATCCACCGCAGCCTGTATTGATGTGAAATACTCATCACCGATAGTGCAAGCAGGAGAGGTCTTGCTAACTATTATTGTAGAAGCAGCAGTGACATCCACAACTCCCGCTATGAACACCAAAAAAAAGAAGAAGAACGGAATACTTATTTTACCTATCTTCCTCACGTTATAATTTACCATCATCTGTCTCACATCACCCGCCGAAATTCGGCAAGCCATATCCATATTGATTGTTCTTTAGCCCTGGATGGTACTGCTTAATCTGAGACAGCCACAATGCAAGAGCCCCAGCAACGTGCGGTGTTGCTGCTGATGTGCCACAGAAGGGATCTGGAAAGTATGCGCAGGTAGAAACGCAATCCGGACCCACATAGTCTGGCTTTAACCGTCCGTCATTTGTTGGCCCTCTTGAGCTGTAAGGTTCTAACGTTGAGCAATCTTCGCAATCCACTGCACCTGCGGTTATTGACCCCAAAGCAGTCGCCTCAACACATAGACTGCTGGATTCTACTTTACAACCGAGGTCTTGATACCAGGAATACAACTCGAATTGAACCGGTTTTGTGGCATTATAATTTGCTATCACGATGCTGAAGCAGTCAGTATAAGGAGCTAAGAAACCCACGCCTTCTACTGGTATATTTCCAAAGGACCCATTTTGTGGATCCTCAGATGCTGCTACTACCTCGCTTCCAGATGAATCCACCACATACAACTCGTAATCTTGCGTTGCATAGCCCCATGTCTCGTTCCAACTTAAGAGTAACACAACATGATCATCTTTGTTCGCGCAAAACGTCTGACCTAGCGCACCATCAGGGAACTCATGATAGTCATCGCCATCGGAATCGTTGAAAATCCCTTCCCAATGCCGCTGTGCAGAATTGCCCGCAGCATTAACCCACATAATTCCGTGCTTATACCATGCATCGTCTATAACTCCGCAGATATAATCCGTACCGTCAAAAAGTCCTGCGGTACCACCGGCTGAATGAGATACTATGTCTACCTCTTCCAGAATCAAGTAATCAACAACTCCTTCAAGTTGGTAGGGATACCCATCATAGTTTACCAGATATAGCTCTGCATCTGGCGCGACATCGTGTACTATCTCGGCACATGCCGTGCCATGTACCTCTCCACCACCTGTTATATCACCATCCGCTCGAAAGGACTTGACCGATATATTCTGTGGCAACTTGCCCTCTTCCTGGCATATAGCATAGTTAGCAAATCCAAAATCCACTATCGCTACTTTTACGCCTTTGCCCGTAGTACCAAGATTATGTTGCTTATCTGCGTTAATGCATTTTACACCTTTCCCTACTGCTACATCCGAAAAGAGCTGAGCTTTAAGGGGCATGTCCATATAGGAAACAAAGGGCAAATCAGCTATATCTAAAATCTCCCCCGTGTATATCTTTGCAACCATTCTGCTCTCCTTGAGCGATAATATTTCGACGGTGTAATTACTCAGCATTTCTATGTCTTCGGTTTTATTTTCGCTCAAATAGATGTTCACAATCATCGGCTTAGCTGGGGGCGCCTGCCCTGGTGGCGGTATGCTATCCGCCACCTCGGTGCTCATCCTTGAATCCTTAACACTCCCTGACTCGCTTATCGCTACATTCAAAAACAGTTGAGCTTGAAGTGGGGTGTCCATGTAGGAAACGAAAGGCAGATCAGCTATATCTACAATCTCACTTGTGTATATCTCCGCAACCATTCTGCTCCCTTTTATACGCAGGAGCTCTACGGTGTGATTCTGCAGCTCTTCTAGGTCTTCTGTTTTATTGGTATTCAAATAGATGTTCACGGTCATTAGCTCAGCAGGGGGTGCAATCCCCGGTGGCGGTATCTTCGCAGCCACTTCGGTGCTCATCTTTGGATGTTTATCTACATGACCCAAAGAAGCAACTACGCACAAGTCTCATCAGAATTCAACGAGGTTAGATTTACAGCAGCGGCGACACCCGCAGCCACTAACAGGACAACAGAAATCGCCAATAACTTCCAAAATCTTTCGCTTTTCATCTTTTCCCATCACCTCCTAAATCTCTCTTTCTAATTAATGATAATTTATGTTAAGGTGGTATATAAGCTTTCCGGTTTGTTTAGCTTATGAATTTCAATTGCCCGATCAAGAGTTAACTGATATATTTCCAAATCCTTATACGTCTGAAATGACATTAACCTCCTCCTGTATCTTGTATCTTGTATCATGCATCTTCATCGTAACTATACAAATAAAACAAAGTTTTTAATGCACAAATGAAATCATATTAGGTACGGTGATGTAGCAGATGGAACACGAACAGGAGATAGAGCAATTGAATTCACAGGCACGTGCATACTCGTCCAAATTAAATGTCACGCTGAGCGAACTAAAACGAGTTATTGTCGGTCAGGAACTAGTATTGAGTAAATTGCTGATCTGTCTTATCGCTGATGGGCATGTTCTCCTTGAAGGTGTGCCCGGTCTTGCAAAGACATTAATGGTAAAGACATTATCAGATACGGTATCAGCGCAATTCTGCCGAATTCAATTCACCCCGGACCTGCTGCCTGCGGACATTACCGGCACGAAGATATATGACCACCGAACAGCGAGCTTTAGCACACAGAAAGGCCCAATCTTCAATAATTTCATTCTCGCCGATGAGATAAACCGGGCACCACCAAAAGTGCAATCAGCTTTGTTGGAAGCCATGCAGGAGCGGCAGGTGAGCATACAGGGCGAAACGTTCATGCTAGATCGCCCGTTCCTGGTTCTGGCAACGCAAAACCCCATAGAGACTGAGGGCACATACAAACTACCGGAAGCTCAGGTTGATAGATTCTCGTTTAAACTGCTGGTCGACTACCCGACGAAGGACGAGGAGCGGGTAATAATCCAGCGTAATACGCAGGGTATTGTGCTAGCACCCGGTAAAGTCCTTACTGCGGGGGATATAATCGAAATACAACAGTTTAATCAAAAGATTTATGCCGATGAGAAGATAGAGGGGTATGTTACAGAACTTGTAGATGCAACGAGGTATCCAGAGAATTATACGCTGGGGCGTGATATTAATGGTCTGATCGAGTATGGAGCTTCGCCAAGAGCGTCTATATGGGCTATTCTTACCGGCAAAGCGCACGCATTACTAAATGGTCGTGGCTATGTTATCCCAGAAGATATTAAAGCGGTCGTGCATGATGTGCTCAGGCATCGAATAATTCTGACCTATGAAGCCGATGCAGAGGGCATTACTTCTGACCATATTATTGATATGCTTGTTGCGAATATCAAGGCGCCGTGAGCGAGTTAGTGAGTTAGCAAGAAAATAAAATATTTTTTGACACAGATTAACGCAAACCTTTTTGCAAGCAAAAAGCTTTACCAAAAAATGTGGTGAAAAGATTAATGCCGTTAAAAATAGCCCAGCGAGTCCAACAAAGGAAAAAAATAAATCCGTGTAAATCCGTGTCCTAAATTAAATTTATAGGGAGAAGTTATACGTTATAAAATATACAACAATGAATGCAGAGCCAAAAGCGCTAACGGCATCCGAGAACAAGGTTTTGCTCGCTATCGCGGACGAAAAGGAGGTGTGCGATCCGATCCGACTATCGGAAGAAACGGGCATAAATGTAGATGCCGTGATGCAAACGGCATTTATGCTCGCTCAGGACGGGTTATGCGAGATAAAAGAGGCGCGGGAGGATTATTATCGGCTAACCGAAGAGGGGAAGACGTACGTCGAGCAAGGCTTGCCGGAAAAGAGGGCGCTTGTGTTCTTGATTGACAAGGGACGTGCAACAGTTGACGAACTCCAATCCTTTTTCGATGATGATAAGGAATCGAAGATAGCGATAAATTGGCTGTTGCGGAACAAATGGTCGAAAATCGATAAAATAGGCGACGAACGGCTATTACTGCCTATAATAACACTGGACGAGTTGTCGTCTGACGTTAGCGAAGCGATACTGCGAATTGTTAATGCTGGTGAAACCGAGAGTAAAGTATTAGCAGAAGCGGTCACAAAAGAATTCGGCGCAGTGGCAATAAATGACTCTTTAACGCTATTGAGTTCGCGGAATTTGTTAGAGTCCTACTCACGTGTAAATAGGGTAATAGCGATAACAGAAGCGGGCAAAGATACTTTAACACAGCTTACTCAAACACATACTAAAACCTCTACTGTTGGTATAACTATCGTTGAAGACGAGATAACGCAGCTTACTCCTGAGCTCATAAGAACCGGCTCATGGCGAGCTCGGAAATTCAAGACATATGATGTGAATCTACCCTCAAAAGTAGTTTACCCTGCGAAGATACATCCATATCAGCGTATTTTAGACAGCATGAGACGGATTTTCACTGAGATGGGTTTCGTAGAGATAAAAGGCGAACTTGCTCAGAGCGCGTTTTGGAATTTCGATGCGTTATTTGTACCGCAGGACCATCCAGCGCGAGAGATGCAGGATACCTTCTATCTGGCGAGAAGAAAGCCGATAGACGCACCCGAAGAATTGATACTGAATGTAAAGCAGATGCACGAGCATGGTGGCTCGTTAAATTCCACCGGCTGGGGTGGCAACTGGAAAAGCGAGTTAGGTGAGGAGATATTGCTGAGAACGCATACCACTGCTGTTACGTTGAAGTATCTGGCATCGCATCCCAAGCCGCCGGTTAAGGTCTTCTGCATTGACCGAGTTTATCGTCGTGAGACTATTGATCCAACGCACATACCGGAATTCGACCAGTTGGAGGGCATTGTCATGGACAAGGGCGTAACATTCAGCCACTTGCTTGGCTATCTCGCAACATTCTACAATAAGATGGGGTTCCCCTCTATACGGTTCCGGCCGGGTTATTTCCCTTATACCGCGCCGTCAGTGGAGGTGGAGGTCTATATGCCCGAGCGAGGATGGATCGAACTGGGTGGTGCGGGTATATTCCGAGAGGAGGTAACGAATCCCATAGGTGTGCAATATCCGGTCTTAGCATGGGGGCTTGGAATTGGCCGATTAGCTATGCTTAGTTTAGGGCTGACCGATATACGTGATTTGTATCGCTCCGATATAGACTGGTTGAGGAATGCTAGGATCGTTCGGTGATGGGTGATGGGTGAT
>JAUWND010000069.1 GCA_030612835.1 Candidatus Methanophagales archaeon
GGTATTTGTATAGCTAATCTTAAAAACCACGAGATTCCACAAGATTAACACAAGAAATTAAGGTTAATATGGATGGGATAGCCAATAGTTTATTAAAACATAAGTACTATTATTGTTTTCTCGTGAAAATCTGTGTAATCTTGTGGTTTGCTAAACAAATACAAAGATTGTATTGACTATCTCACGCATATCTTGTTCGCATGGTCTACCGCCAGTTTTCGCTGGCGGGATCAAAGGCTCAATGATTTGCCATTCGGCATCGCTTAAATCGCTGGGGTATGATTTTCGTTCCATACACCCCATAATTAAACATAATTACAAATTTCAGAGGAGTTTTGTACTTTTCAAACACCCTCTTAGACACTACCCTCTCAGCTCTGGCAGAACGATCTTCATGAAACTTGCTGCTATTATCAAGATCATCGGCCCTAAGAACAGACCCAGAAAACCAAAGATACACACACCAAAGATGTATGCAAGGAGTAACGCACCAACGTGTACGTATTTTTTGCTTATGTATGGTCTCAGAGCGTATTCCGGCACAGAGTCCACCACAAGAAACATAACAACAATGAATAACAGAATGAACCACCATGACGTGGGGAGAATACCCTTTAGATATGCTTGAACACCCAGATAGATAGTCAATGGAATCCAGATCAATTTCACCCCTACTATCGGTATGAAGATCCCAATTCCGCACAGTATTCCAAACAGGAGAGGATATGGTATCAACAACTGAGGTGGTGCAACGAGATTAAGAAGATAGAAAGTAACAATAGCAACCAAGGCGGTTAAAATCGCCGTCAGGATATTACCGAAGTATACCTGGTACAAGGCAGAATCGACATCGCCAAAGAACTTCTTTGCTAGCTCTGTTTTGCCTCCCATGAATGTATCGGTTATCCATGCCATGAGTTTAGCACCATCCTTCAGCAGATAATATGCTATTACGAACGTAAGGAACAACTTGAGCGGAAAATCGAAATACGGGGCCATTGTGCCCGAAAAAGTGGTTATTTGTGTTATGTATACACTCCATTTATCGCCCTGAGTGATCAAATTAGAAATATCAGCCGGGTTTATGCTACTTGCAATCTCTTTAAAATCTTTGACTAGTTCATGCACATAACTCGTGTACCCGAAATCGGTATGTACAAAGAATTTACTCAATTCCATATATGCAGTACTCAATGCATAAAAGCCTATAAGGACTAGTGGCAGAACAATAAAGAATAAAGAAATGAAAGCACCCACACGCTCGTATTTGTATCTCTTGACAAATCCGCGGTATACCGGTCTCGCAACGTAGTAAAGGAAAATCCCATAAATTATCACATCACAGAAACGGAATAACACATAGACTAACAGAGCAATGGAAATCAGACCCAGAATCAGCCAGCATAACTTACCGTCCCTTATATTCATGTCTCTCCTACCTCCACTATTTTACGTCTGCTTTTTGCACCCGAAACGATTCTTACGTCTGCGTTGAAGTATCGGGACAATAACATAACTACCGCTTTATTTGCCTTACCTTTTGTTGGCGGCTCTTTCACCCTAATTATCATTGGTTCCGCATCTATTATCTCTTCCGTTTTCGAATTGGGAATGACTTTTATCGCTATCCTTTTCATCGTACTATATCTTCACAACTGCCTATGCGTGAATTCCTTCGCATCTGTCCCTACGTACGGAGCTACGGTATGCCCCTTGCCGACAAGTAGATATTTATAGATGACTAAGCCCTCCAAACCCACAGGACCTCTTGCATGCACCTTATACGTGCTTATACCCACTTCGGCGCCCTTACCGTACCGGAACCCATCACTGAACCGAGTTGAGGCATTGTGCATTACCGATGAAGAATCAACAAACTGCAAGAACTTACGCGCACGCTCTTTATTTCCCGTGACAATTGCATCTGTATGTCCCGATCCGTACTGATTGATATGTGCAATGGCTTCGTCCACACCGTCAACCACTTTGATTGAGATGATCAAGTCGTTATATTCAGTACGCCAATCTTCTTCGGACGCCGCTTTTATCTCGTTTTTGCCTTCCATGACTTCCGTTGTCCGTTGACATCCCCGGACCTCAACGCCCGCATTCTGATACCGCTTAACCATCAGTGGTATAAATTCAGCGGCAATTGCAGTATCCACAAGCAAAGTCTCGGCGGCATTACAAACCGCAGGATATTGCACTTTAGAATCGAAACATACCTCCAACGCCATATCCTGATCAGCATCTCGGTCAACATAAACGTGACATACGCCCTCAGAATGACCAAGGACCATGATGCTGGAGTTATCTTGTATATATCTTACGAATTGGTCGCTACCACGAGGCACTAGGAGGTCTATATACTCATTCAATTTTAACATCGCATTTACGTCCTCTCGTGTTTCAAGTAATTGTATCCAGCCTTCGGGTATTCGATCGTCTTCAGAAGACGCTTTTGCTACAATCGCAAATAGCGCTTCATTTGAATGCCTTGCTTCCGAACCCCCTTTCAACATTACGGCATTCCCGGTTTTCAGGCAGAGCGAGGAGATCTGAACCAGCACATCGGGTCTCGATTCAAATATCGCGCCGATGACACCAATAGGGCACGATACCTGATAAAGCTCCAAATCCGTATCTAATTCGATTGCCGAGATCGTTTTACCTACAGGGTCATCTAATTTCGCAACATCTCGCACACTCAATATTAGCTCATCTAGCTTTGAATCGTTCAATTTTAACCGGTCAAGCAATGACTTGGACATCTTACCTGTTTCTGTTAGCCGTAACGCATCTGCAATATCCTTTCCATTTGCTGCCTGTATTTGGGCTCTATCCTTATCAATGGAATCCGCGATTCTTAGCAGTGCTTTATCCTTATCTGCCGTTGTCGCATTAGCCAATATTAATGCCGCTTCTTTCGCTCTCTTCGCCTTTTCTACTATAGTCATAACCATTTTTATGCCAACAACCTAAAAAGTATCCTACCTACCTGTTAGATAAAAAGGGTGAAGGTTAAATAAAAACTAACGCTTTTATCTTGAACAAACTAAAATAAATTATTGACACCGATTCACGCAGATTAACACAGATGATAAAGATCAACAATGCCAAACTTAGATTTAGAGAATCCGCGTAAATCAGTGTAAATCCGTATCTTTAAGAGAAGGTAGTTATGCTTTATAGAGAATGGAAAAACGCAAAATAGCGCGGGTGCACGCATCGACCGCGAAGATTTGGTCGCTATGTAATACCCAGGGGCTACTACCGATACATAGGGTATTACTTGGTCATGACGGGTCTATGACGAGTCTTCTGGAGCTGATCTCAGGCTGCGAAGTTGCGATTCGAACAATCAAGCAAGCGGTAGTTCCTTGCCCTTCGGAAGCTGCGGACCTACTCGCGGTAGACGTTGGCGAGCCGGTAAATGAGCGTGAGATTATAATTGTTCGCCAGACCGATGATCTGCCGCTACTCTATGCACGCTCTTACACACCTTTATCAAGGCTAAAACCTGGGTTCAAAACCGATCTGATGAGGGCGGACATCCCGATCGGCAAGATTATGCAACGGCATCGAATCGAGGCGAGGCGAGAGATACAGGATGTCGGCTATCTGGAGAGTAACCGTCGGCTTGAGGTGCTGCTGGCTCGTCCCGGCCCTTACCTCTGGCGAGTGTATAATATTATTACAGACGGGAAACCGCTGATTACTGTTAAGGAGTGCTTTCCTGTCGCGCTATGAAACCGTTCTTTAGGAAAGAAAGCTTCACCAAAAACCTTTCTTTCAAAAAGAAAGCTTTACCAAAGAAACATGATTATTTTTGCTTCGCAAAAACTGCGTACAGGCTTTTGGTGAAGTGCTACTTCACCAAAATAAACTTGTTTTGGATTAAACCTTTTTCTAAAAGGTTTGATGTTTCAATCCTTGTTTTCGTAGACGGCTTTTGCAACCCCTCACCTTTTTTAGATTTTTCAAGTCTTTCTTTGGGATTCTTATTTGCAGATCCTTCTTTATTGCAAGATAAATGATTTCCTTAAATTTCTCAGCGTCAAAATTTTTGGTTACCTTCCCCCGATAGTTCTATACTTGCTTCTTCTTCTCTCGATTCCCTGTTACTTCATAGATATATTCATGCTTCATTTTTTCAAGGCAGCAATCAGCATGACAGGAAATCAAACGATCTTTTATTGACAAAAAGAAACCAAGTGAAACTTTAAAGTTAGATATGTCGCACCACGCAAACTCATTATCAGTGGGTCCTGGAAGTACCACCATGACAGGAACTACTCCTCGGCGGTTTCTCTTTCCACTTCCTCTATATCCTCCATATCACAATCGTCATAGAGATAATCGTAGAAAATCCACATGCTGTTCTCAACTTCGTCTTCCTGTTCGGTTTCGTTCAGAAATTCACGAATTAGTTCTTCTATTTCCTTTGCCATAGTTATTATATGATATTATGGAGAGTAAAATAAATGTATTTGTATAGCTAAATAAAAAAACCACGAGATTTTACAAGATTAACACAACACTTTTTCTTTTTTACAAAAAGAAAATTTAGCCGGTGCTAAAAGAAAAACACAAATGTTCTTTTGCTAAAGCTTTTCTTTCTAAGAAAAGGTTTGTGGAAATCTGTGTAATCTTGTGGTTATGAAAACTTAAAAAATCACTTGATTTTTCGATTATCTGATCATGTAAGCATTTATATCATCCTATTATTTTATTGAAAAGATAAAGATGAAGATAGAAGAGATAAGAGCGGATTTCCCGATATTGAACACGGGAGTAATATACCTGGATAGTGCAGCGACTAGTTTGACGCCCGAGCCTGTTTTGGATGCTGTACTGGACTATTACAGGAATTACAACGCAAATGTAGGTCGAGGTGTGCATCGATTAGCTCGTATGGCATCACAGCGCTATAAAGATGCACGCAGTAAGGTAGCGGGAGGGATCGGTGCCGAATCACAAGAGCTTATCTTTACAAAGAATACTACGGAAGCCATAAATATAGTGGCTTCTGGTATGGGGTTGAAGAAGGGTGATAAAGTCATAACCAGTTTATGGGAACACCATTCCAACCTCTTACCGTGGATACGAGCAAAGAACGAATTGGGTATTGATTTAAAAGTGGTGAAACCCAGTACTGCGAGTTCAGAAGCCAAGCTCGAAGCATCGGATTTTGATGCTGTTATAGATGAAAAGACGAGATTAGTGGCGATAACGCATGTCTCTAACGCGCTTGGTTCAATAATGCCGGTAGAAGAAATATCGAGAATGTGCGATGATAATAACGCACTTTTACTTCTTGACGCTGCACAGTCAGTACCACATATGCGAATAAATGTAAAGGAGCTGGGTTGTGATTTCCTCGCCTTCTCAGGGCATAAAATGCTCGGACCTACGGGCACCGGTGCTTTATACATCAAAGCGGAACTTATGGCTGAAATGGAGCCGCTTACGGTCGGTGGTGGCACGGTAGAAGATGCCTCGTTCGTTGATTATCGACTGAAAGGCGGGTATGAGGAATTTGAAAGTGGTACGCCAAACATAGCAGGAGCGATAGGTCACGGTGCAGCCGTTGCGTATTTAGAGAAGATAGGGCTGGACAAGGTAAAATCATGGGAGGATAAACTAGCAAAGCTGCTTATAGAAGGTTTGCAAGACATACACGGAGTCGAAATTTACGGCTATGGCTCTGATGCCTTTAGGATTGGTGTGGTATCTTTTAATCTGAAAGGGCAGACCCCAAATGAAGTTGCTTTACTGTTGGACAAAGAAGCGAGCATAGCTGTGAGGTCGGGGCATCACTGCTGCATACCGTTGATGGACTATCTTGGGCCGGGTGCAGAAGGAACAGTAAGGGCCTCGGTGTATTTGTATAATACGGAAGAAGAAGTGGAGCGGTTTTTAGATGTTTTGGCACGAATAAGTAACGGCGATTAAAGGGGATAAGCCTCAACCTGCAATGAAATTAAAATTAGTATTTATCCAGTTCATAATGCACCACCGAGATGCAGTGCGAGGCGAGATAAGTGATAGAGCCAAGCGAAATCTTCTCGTGCTCGAAACGCGCAACAAAAGCATCTTCTTCTTTCGGTAGTCCTTCGTGGTCGCCGAGGATAAACACCGGATTCGCTTTTAGTTTTACACTTGCTATGTCTATGCCGTTCTCATGTAATATGTAAAAGGAGTTCCCTTCAGAAGCCAAGTTCTCGATTAACTGCTGAAAGGAGAGTTTACGTACGCTTATCCCCGGATTCTTCCTCTTTGATGCCAATGTTTTCTTTATCCATGCCGCTATGTTTCTTTCATCCGGAGATACAC
Source organism: Candidatus Methanophagales archaeon (assembly GCA_030612835.1). GTDB lineage: Archaea > Halobacteriota > Syntropharchaeia > Alkanophagales > Methanospirareceae > Methanophaga. The sequence continues at coordinate 6,337 of JAUWND010000069.1, forward strand.
CTCTCAATCTGTCCCCGTAAAAGGAGATGACCACGGGAGGGTTGGGAGTACCACAGGCAACTACATGTATGCATGTATCCCTTCTCAAATCATGACTTATCCAAAGAGCGTTGCAAATACATCTTGCAACAAGGTCCATTCTACCTCCGCTACCTGGTAGATCGTCTAAAGTGAAATCAGGACTTGTAACAGCTTTACTTGCATATATGATAAATTGTTTCATTCGCTTTTTATAGTATTAACTTGGAATATGTAAAAGTTTTATGATGCAAGAAAAGGAAAGTAAAAATAAAATAAAATAAATGTATTTGTATAGCGAAATAAAAAAACCACGAGATTTCACAAGATTAACACAAGAACTGGGAATTATTCGGGTATAAAGTAGCTAATATTGTATAGGAACTATGTTAACATTATTCTTTTTCTCGTGAAAATCTGTGTAATCTCGTGGTTATAAAAAGGAGCTAAACAAATACACACAGATTAACACAGAAAAAAATTAAATCCGTGTAAATCTGTGTAAATCTGCGTCCTAAATTAAATATGTAGGAGTTATACTATATTCATCCGCCCCCTTTATTCACAATCTCATAAGCAACCTCTTGCGCCTTCTCCTTTATCTCTTCTTCTCCCTTTACCTTCCGCTCCTCCATTAAAATCTCACCATCGCATATCACGGTATCAACACAGCTCCCATTTGCAGAATAGACGATATTCGAGATTAAATTATGGTTTGGCACCAGATTCACATTCTTTAAATCCAGCAGGACAACATCTGCCAGCTTCCCCTCGGCGATTTCTCCTGCGTTTATCCTGAACGTTCGTGCTGCGTTACCTGTTGCGAGCCCAAAGGCTTCTTTCGCCGGCATGCATGTCGGATCGCCGGAATACACCTTATGAAGCAAAGAAGCTATCTTCATCTCTTCAAACATGTCAAGGTTGTTATTAGAAGCACAGCCATCGGTCCCCAGTGCGATATTGGAGTATAGACCGAGCCTTTTCAGATCCTCGTAGTGCGTTCTTCCCGCTGCTAATTTCATATTCGATGCTGGATTATGCACTATCTTCACATTATGCTTCTTCAGCAACTCCATCTCGTGTCTACTGAGATGAGTGCAATGGCAGGCTATGGTTCTCGGGCACAAGAAATCGAGCTCATTAAGGTATTCCACTGGTCGCATACAGTGCCGCTTTATACAATCTTCTACCTCTGTCTTAGTCTCAGATAAGTGTATATGAACCAGAAGGTCATGCCTTTCTGCGAAATCACGCACCCAGCATAGGCTGCTCTCAGAAACGGTGTAGATCGCATGCGGGCCAAGAGCGAAGATAATCCTCTCCGGTAGTTCTTTACTTTCCTTGTATAATGCTTCATTTCTTATTATCTGCTCTTTTGCCTTTTCTTCATCGAACCCATCTATGAAAACTGCGGATAATGCCGCTCTTATTCCACACTCTGCTACCGCTTTCGCACTGCCTCGCCAGTGCCAGTACATGTCGTTAAAGAAAATTGTGCCGGACTTTATCATCTCCAAACATGCGAGCTTCGTACCCCAATAGACATCATCTTCCGTAAGCTTTCCCTCTACCGGCCATATCTTCGTCTCGAGCCATTCCTGAAGCGGCATGTCATCGGCATAGCCGCGCAATAGAGTCATTGCTGCATGTGTATGCGCATTGAAAAGCCCTGGAATTGCCGCCTTAGCCGTGCCATCAATCACAAATTCCGCCACCTGCTCTTTACTAGCTTCGCTTATCGTTTCTATTTCATTCCCCTCGATGTAAATATTTCGCGCCCGACCGCCCAAGAGCACGTTCTTTATCAGGATTGACATAGTTATACCATAGTTATACTATACTATTGATTTGGCAGCTTTTATCATTTCTCAATTACAACCCAAAGGAATAGCCCACTATAATTGCGAAAATGCCACCAAATAGCGTGGCTAACATGTTCACGTGATGCTTATTCAATTTCAGTGGCTCTCTATCTTCAACGGTTGCACCGAAAATACTGTCCACGAGACAACCAAGGAACCCGGACAAGAGGCAAACGCAGAAGAGCAACGAAATACTTCTTGCTGTTATTTGTAGGTCAAACCAGAATATGAGACAGACAAGCGAAATCAAGAAAGAACCCAGCAGCGATGCGCCTAGTCCCTGTAGACTAACACCACCGTTTGTGCCCACCGGCACCTTCTTAAGGGTTGTTATTAACCGTGGTTTTCCTTCGGCCTGTCCTATTTCAGTAGAAAATGTATCTGCACATGCAGTAGCGACAGAACCAGAGAAGCCGAGCAAGAAGACGTTATCGCAATAAAGAGCATATAAAACTGCAAAGATAAGTGGCGATAAACCATTTCCTAGCACGTTATTTATGTCTCGCATGCCCTTATTACCCTCTGCAACACCGAGCATGGCTTTTTTCTCATATTTATATTTCGTAACGAAATTACCGAGCAGGAAGAATGCAAGCAGTGTAACCACACCCGCATAACCTAACGTTACTAGAATAATCACGCCAAGCACGAGTGTTCCGACAAATGCGGAAGTATTGATTTTGCGCTTTAAGTAGGCATAGAGTACAAACGAAAATGCTATTAATAGTACAACCGCGGTTAACAGCAGGTGCTCGCTGGATAACATGATTATTTAGGTAGGGTTTGCTATTGATAAAACTTTTATCGTGTACCAAATTAACAGTCCTATCCCACCGGATATTGGGCGATGACACCGGCTTTTATACGATCGACATTCTTCATCGCTTCTGCAAAGGCACTTGCTCTGTTATCTCCAATGCCTATTCCTGTGGCTATCGGTTCGCCTTGCTTTACAAGCCTGCCTTTCTCTGGTATATCAACTATTCCGCCTTTTCCGGTATCAAAATTTCCTGCTATCGCACCGTCACGCTCCGCAAACACAACTGCCTTTACTGCGTATCTCTTCGCATTTACGCTATCTAAGACTAAATCGCCTTCCACTGCTTTCATAGTCTCATCCACCAAATTCAAACCGGTAGAAAGTTCCACCGTGTCCAGACTCCCCTGAATGCGTGGGTTCACTTCTATTACCACAGGGCCATCGTCAGTAATAACAATATCAACGCCGTTAGAACCTATTAAGCCTAACTCTTTCGTTAGGGTCTCTGCAATTTCGCATGCCGTATCGGCATATGTTGTAACAAACGGGGAGATGTTCCCGCAATAGACTAAGGGGGCGGGCGCAGAAAGAGAATCCAAGCCTATCAACTGCTCATTCACGCTTATTGCAATTGCCTCGCGTTTAGACGAAATAACGGAAATAGAAGCGGGTTTTCCTTTTATATAGTCCTGAAACAGGAATTCCGGTAGCTGTTTAGCAGATCGAATCAATTCCGTTTCGGTATAGCAGAAGAAATTCGCGATTCCGCCACCGCCATAAGCGGGTTTGGCTACCACCGGATAGTGCAACGGTTTCGCTTCTCCGTCTGTTATCGCCTTGCCCGTATAAGTAAGTGGCTGGGGGATGCCAAAATCATCTAGTTTAGATGCCAACCATGCTTTATTTGCCACTTGCTTCGTTTTTGCCGGATTGTTACCCACTATCTTCTCCCTATCTTCTGCAGTTAAAAAATCAAAATCAGCACATTCAAAGCCTGACCCTAGGATAACACCATCCACAGCCTTTATCGTTCCTTCAAGAAGCTTGAGATCTGCCTGATCCCAATTTAACGGGATATATTCTTTGGCACACCTTTTCATATCTACATCGCCGATGGCATCTGCGGCATACATCTCGTAGCCCGCTCTACTACCCGAGCATACAATATGCCTTACGGTGTATCCTATAGCCAATATTTTAGCTCTTTGCTGCATTTTTGCCTACTCTGTCTCTCCGTTTGATTTTCGTGTATCCTGCATCTCCCATCTCCCATCCTCAATCGTACCTATACATACATATTATTGAAGATTGTATTTGTATAGCTACATAAAAAAAACCACGAGATTTCACAAGATTAACACAAGAAGTTAGGATTATTGGAGGCTATAGTAGCTAAGAGTTTACCGAATCTATGACAATATTATTCTTTTTCTCGTGAAAATCTGTGTAATCGTGTGGTTATAAAAAGGAGCTAAACAAATACTGAACATTTATTAGCTTCTACGCCCATTTAATGCTTACTTAAAAGGGGGTTGATGTATGTCAATGAAACGTGTAATTTGGTGGCTGATTGTGGGTACTAAAGGCGGTGTGAATCGCGCTCGTATAATCAGGGCGTTAAAGGAACGGCCATACAACGCTAATCAGTTGACTGAGCTACTTGGTTTGGATTACAAAACAGTAAGGCACCATCTTAAGGTACTCCTGGACAACAAGATAATTACAGCCACAGGAGATAGATATGGCACCGTGTATTTCTTATCCTCGTACATGGAGGAAGATTATGAAGTCTTTAAAGACCATTTGGATAAAATGTGGGATAAATTTAAAAGCGAAAAAGATATAGATAACAAAGAAATAGGGTAGAGGAACAAAACAAAACAAAATAAAATAAAATAAATTATTGACACAGATTAACACTGATTAACACAGAAAAAAATTAAATCCGTGTAAATCCGTGTAAATCTGTGTCCTAAATTAAATAAGTAGAAGTTATACATTATATACAACAAGAAGATGAAAACAAAGTTAGCTACTGGTTTAATGGTTCTGGCGATGATCGTGGTAGCAATCGCTGTGGTATCAGCCCCGAGCAATTTCGGCATGCAATCTCCCCGGGGTATGCAAGAAGGCACGCAACAGATTGGAGGTAAGCAACCGCTCGAAGATGTGCGACCAAATATGCTGCTTGTCAATATCAAAGCGTTGATAACGCTTGGAAATCTTATACTACTATTATGCTTGCTTTTTATCTATGCGAAGAATTACGGGCAGATAAAATCGCAATTCGCAATGGGGCTGATAGCCTTTATTGTTCTCCTGATTATGCAGGCGCTCACCTCGAATCCGTTCGTACCCGCTATGTGGGGCTTTCGCCGTCTGCCGATCATGGGGTTGTTTGCAATAGTACCAGATGTGTTTGAATTTGTAGCGCTGTCTGTCTTGCTGTATATAAGTCTAAAATCATGAGTGATCCTGCTCTGAGAGGTATTGATTTAGAAGTCCAGAAAGGCGAGTTCATCATGGATTTTTCAAGAAAGCATAAAATCCAACTAAAATTGATTATTGACACTGATTAACACTGATTGACGCAGAAGAAATTAAATCCGTGTAAATCTGCGTCCTAAACTAAACTAAACTAAATTAAATAGTTAGAAGTTATACTGTATATACAAAAAGAGAGCAGAAGAAGGAAATGGAAGAAGCAAAAGAGGTTGAAGAAGCAGAGTCATTGCCTAACGAATTGGAGGAGAAGGCTAAGTTAGCAGATGGATATTTATCGCAACTAAAATACCTCCAGGCGGATTTTGAGAACTATAAAAAGATGGTTGCACGCGAGCGAGAAATGTACGAAATGTGCGCAACTGAGACGTTAATAAAGAATTTATTACCGATTATTGATACTCTTGAGTGCGCTATTGCATCTACAAGCAATAACACATCCTTTGAAGAAGGAATTGCATTGATATATAAAGATTTGATCACAGTGCTTGGTAAAGAAGGTTTGAAACCAATAGCGGCAGTAGGGGAGAAGTTCGACCCATATAAACATGAAGTGATAATTACGGTCATTGATGATGATCATCCAGAGGATACAATTCTTGAAGAGTTTGAGAAAGGTTATATGCTGGGCTCGAAAGTGATAAGAACAGCGAAGGTGAAAGTATCAAAAATAACAAACCACGAGATTTCACAAGATTAACACAACACTTTTTCTTTTTTACAAAAAGAAAACCTGTGCTAAAAGAAAAAGACAAATGTTCTTGTCGAGTAGAGCTCATAGTCCACCTCATGATGGAGTATTACTCCGAGGTTACTATGAGCCCCCTCACAGAACCGGACTTGAGGTTTTCCCTCATCCGGCTCTTCAGGAGTACATCCTCTACATTTGTTTGGATAGGGCATAGAAATGATATATCTTCGGCTTTGGCAGCGGATTAAATGAGAGAAAACGGATGAATTGATCCCAGTTATAACTCTTCTTCTGACTTCGCCGGTTTATCCATTTAAAGGCGAGCCTCAACGTATGATAGTAGTAATTCTGTAATC
>JAUWND010000029.1 GCA_030612835.1 Candidatus Methanophagales archaeon
CTGGTAACGTGAAAGATTTAGCAGATTTGACATGGGAATATTGGGGCGAAGATGATAAAAATCCTGAACGGCTTATAGTCACAACAGAGGAGAATTCCATTGTCTTAATGTCTAAAGGAGAGCTAAAAGAGAAAGAAATAAATGGCATAACCTGTCACTGGATACAATGTAGATTAGATAGGATTAGTGACAAATACAATCTACCGGTTATAAACAAGATTCAAATACAGGATGTGGCACCGGAAAAATACATTAAACCTGACCTTGGTTTTTATAACTCAATACCTATGGATTTAACCACCGAGTTTTATCCGTTTAGCACACAGCCCCGATTGTTTGATACGTTTTTCATAGCAAGCCGAGAAGCATTTTCAAAGAAGAAAGCAAAACTAAAAGTTACTTTTAAAAGAGAGGCCGAAAAACCCGCTCCCAAGCCAACGGATGTGATGCTCTCGTGGGAATACTGGAATGGTGTACTGTGGCACCCGCTTAAAATCAAAGAGAATAAAATAAATGATTTTATATTAGAGAAAGAAGAAAATGGCGATTCAAAGGGATATATAGAATTTTATTGCGCGGAAGATTTCGAAGAAGCGGAAGTTAACGGCCAAAAAGATTATTGGATACGTGTCCGTTTAATAAAAGGCGACTATGGTAAAGAAGAATTTGAGCAAGAGGAATCAGGGCTTTGGGTTGTCAAGCCAAATTTTGTGCCACCTTTAATCAGTGACGTTGATATAGAATACTCTTTCGAAGAAGAAATTGACTTGCAACATTGTCTTGCATATAATAACCTGGAATACCGTGTGTTTACACAAGAAAGTAAAGGTGATGGATATGGCGGTTTTAAACCGTTCATACCCATTGCAGAAAAGCGGCCCGCCTTTTACTTAGGTTTTAACGAAGCATTTAAAAAGGGCAATATAAGTCTCTTTTTCTCTCTGGTCGAGAAGTTTTATCCCATAGACGCCAGGCCGGAAATAAAGTGGACCTACTGGCGCAAGGCATCCAATTTATCCGAAGACATGAAAAATTCCGACGAAGTAAATCTTGTCTCAACGGAAGGGATAAGTATTGGTACGGAACTTCTATTCGAGGAATCATTTGATGGAAAAAGCATAACAGAATATGCAGTAGTTAAATTTTATTCTGGTACCGGAATTAAGTTGGATGGGAAATTGGATCACAAATACAGAAGTGCAGCCAGAGTATTTAAAAGAACCCGCCTTGAGGTATCAGATAACACCGATTATTTAACCAAGAGAGGAACGCTTGAATTTATCGGACCGAGTGAGCAGCGAAAAACACGCAAGTTCGGAAAAGAGTGTTACTGGCTCATGGGCTCCTTAGTTAAATTAACGGATGTTTCTGACCTGCCGTTAATAAGTGGCATATACCCTAATACCGTATGGGCAGAACAGGTAGAAACCATAAAGGATGAAATTATCGGGTCAAGCGAAGGGGAGAAGAGCAAGAGTTATAAGTTTATCAAGTCGCCAGTATTATCGCCTGAGATATGGATAAGAGAGACTTTATCTAAGGAAGAGAAGGTGGCCTTATCGAAAGAAGAGATACCAATTCGGGAGATAAAAGATGATACTGAGCAGATCAAAGAGACCTGGGTCAGATGGAACGCAGTGGAAACTTTTTATGAGTCCGGTCCCAGGAGCAGGCACTGTATCATAGATGGAGCAATGGGCGAAGTGCTGTTTGATGATGGAATAAACGGTATGATTCCTCCGATAGGAATGGATAACATCAAAACGAATTACAAATCCGGTGGCGGTGTGAAGGGAAACGTAGCGAAAGCGGAAATAAAAATCCTTAAAACTTCTGTTGCGAGCGTTGATCGTGTTATAAACCCAGAACCTGCGGAGGGCGGTGCAGACACGGAGTTGGTGGATGCGATTCTTGAAAGAGGACCGCATTTAATAAAACACAGGGACAGAGCAGTAACAGAAGAGGACTTTGAAAGACTTGCCAGGGCGGCATCAAGCTATATTGCCAGAACGAAATGTTTTACAAAGGGCGGTAAGTTAAAGATAATTGTAATTCCGAAAGGGGAGGAAGATAAACCAATGCCGTCCGCGGGACTTTTGAAAATGGTAGAAAATTATCTTCGCGAACGCAGTCTGAACTTGATTTTACCGGTATGTATTGAGGTTCAAGAACCCGCATATAAAGAGATAAGTGTAACAGTAGATGTTGTGCCAGAGTCCATAGACCAGGCAATTCCTTTGGAAAAGGTGATTTTAAAGCGACTAAAAGATTTCCTCCATCCGCTTACAGGGGGTCATAAAAATAGCGGTTGGGAATTCGGCCGGGATGTCCATATTTCAGATATTTACGCGCTGCTGGAAGGTATTAAGGGTGTGGAGCATGTGGAGAATCTGACGCTTAACGGCAAATCAGAAGACGTAAAAGTAAAGGAATTTAGAACCGTGTGCTCCGGAGAGCACAGAATATTAATGAAGCTTGGAGGTCAAATAAAATAATGTCGCTGCCAAAAGAAAATCTTGACGACAAAACATTTGAGGAACTTGTGAAGGAGGCGGTATCCCACATACCGGTATACACACCGGATTGGACAGACTATAATGTACACGACCCCGGCATCATGTTAATAGAACTTTTTGCATGGTTAGCGGAGATGCAGATATATCGCCTAAACAGAATTAGAGATAGTAGTTACAGGAAGTTTTTAACACTCATGGGTATTCCAAAGCTTAAACCAGCAAGAGCGGCAGAGGTTGATGTTACTTTTTCACTTCGCAATCAACAGCCCACAACTGTTAAGGCGGGAACACAAGTAGCTGCCAAGGATCCCGTTTCAGGAACGGATATGATTTTTGAGACTGAGCAGGACCTAGAGGTGGTACCAACAAATCTTCAACAAATCCGTTCCTGGAGAGAGGGGAAATTTATAGATGACACAGAGGCAAATGGAAATGAAAATGTTTTCTACTATGCCTTTGGTAAATGGCCGAGAACGGGGGATAGTTTATATTTGGGATTTGATAGAAGCTTGGGGGATGAAGAGACTACACTGGCATTCTACTTATATGAAGAAGAAGCATTAGAAGAGAAGCATGAGGTGCTCCCTTCATCAACGTTAAGCTGGGATTATTGTAAGGGTGGCGACTGGCGAAAAGCGGAAAGCTGGGTCAGATTAGATGCAACAAAGAAGGAGATACGGGATGATACCCTGCACCTATCGAAGAGCGGCAAGGTTCGAATAAAAGTCACAGGAGCTATGGAACGAGTCATGCTAAAAGGAAGTAACCTTTTCTGGCTCCGAAGTACAATATTGGAAGCAGGTTACGAAATACCGCCGAAGATAGATAATATTCTTTTGAATACGGTTTCTGCGATTCAGAGCCGTAAATTGAAGAACTGCACGTTTTCCGGCAGCGGACTGCCAGATCTTTACTTAGATTTAGAACATACACCAGTTATAGACAATACGCTCAGCGTTACAGTAAGAGTAAAAGAAGATACCGGGACGGAGTGGCGCGAAGTAGAAGATTTCGATGCTTCAAAGCCTGGCGATATGCATTACACAGTGGACTTAGCTACGGGTCGGGTGAGCTTCGGTGACGGCATAAATGGCAAGATCCCACCAAAAGGTGAGGATAATATAACCATTTCTTACCGTTCGGGAGGTGGAGTGCGAGGAAATGTGGGGCCCCATGCTATTGATACAGTGTTAGACATTGTTACTGAAGATGTAACTGTTGACAACATGAAGACGGCGGTAGGAGGAGAAGAAGCCGAAAACTTGGAAGACTCATTAATTCGTGCAAGAAAAGACCTGAGAACAGTTAATAGAGCCGTTACGTCTGCGGATTATGAGTATCTTGCCATGAACACGCCTGGACTCAAGGTTGCCAGAGCCAAAGCCATACCTAGATACCACCCCAGTCAGGATATTGAAGTCCCGGGAATTGTTACCGTGATTGTTGTTCCTCTCAGCCCCTATGCAAAACCAATGCCAAGTACAAACTTCCTCAAGACCGTTTACATGCATCTGGATAAATACCGCATACTTACAACTGAGTTGTTTCTGATTCCACCAGAATATATAGAAGTATCTGTGGGTGCCACAGTAATATTAAAGCCGAAATACCGTAAAGAAACGGTAGAAGAAAACGTTAGAACAGAATTAGAGACTTTTTTGCACCCAATTAGAGGTGGCATAGATCGAAATGGGTGGACTTTTGGAAGGCCGGTGTATATATCAGAGCTATACGAGGTTATAGACGGAGTAAAGGGTGTGGACTACGTTGAGACAGTAACCTTAAAGAAGAATGGCAAAAAGCATGCTGGTGATATACACATACCGGCACATGGCTTAGTGTATTCCAGGACACATATAATAGAAGCAAAAGAGGAAAAGGAGGATTTTTATGGCTAACGAGTTTAAATTCAGGGCATTAACAAGCGATGATTGGAAAGATATTAATGATGAAAATCTAACTGATGAGCGAGGGTTAAGACTTAAAGGAGATAACGTAACTGGTAGATATATCACAGAACCCCTTGATAGCGGAATTGACGACTGCTGCTGGCACCGCATTGTTTTAGATGCCGAAGTCCCGGAAAATTCCACGATTTCTGTTTCCTTTTACAGTTCGGAGAAAGAATGGGAAGACGAAGACCCAAAAAATTGGTCGGGAACTATCGTCTTTAAAAATGCCGGAGATGCGCTTGTGCAGGCACTGCATGGGAGATACATACGACTGAAAATAGCCTTCTATCGAGAGGAGGGCGAAGAAAGCCCAGTGTTGAGGCAGGTGAAGATATATTATCCCAGACTTTCGTACTTGCGATACCTTCCTGCGGTATACCAGGAAGAGAGTGCGAGCAAAGAGTTCCTGGAGCGGTTTTTGGCTATCTTTGAGTCTGCGATGTATGACAGCGAAGAAACGATCTCCCGGTTATCCCTGTATTTTGATCCGAAGGCAACACCAAAGGACTTTGTCACCTGGCTCGCCAGTTGGCTGTCCCTGGACCTGTATGAGCTATTAGGAGCTAAGAATCGTGAATTCATTTTACGTGCGGTAGAAGTGTATAAACAAAAGGGCACGGTATCAGGCATTGCACGCCTTGTCTCTTTTCTGACCGGTAGAAAATGTTGCGTTAAAGAGTACATGAACAATATATTTCGCACATACGGAATGGAACATTATGGTGAAGAGGAAATAGCAGATGAGCATGATTGCAAGAAATTTTACCGTAACATGTCCAGAACAGTAGATACCGCAAATCGGGATTTGATAGCGAATATGGGCACGTATGATGACGAGGTGCATTACGTAACAAGCAAAACGGGCAGATATTCTCCGGATGTAATTGGTCTGTTTATTTTTTTACTTGAGGGGGAGAAAGAGTTAAAAGACGAGGCGGAACTGCGTAGGATAATAAAAACCTTTTTGCCGGTATTTGTAAGGGCGATAATCATTCCTGTGAAGGTGCCGATTGGTGAAGATATAGATGTAGAGTTGGAAGAGGGATTCAAGGACGTAGAGACGGTTTACACGGACATTGTTGACTGGAAGTGGCTTTACACAAATACAGATGTAGATAAAGGGCGTAGTAATGAGTTGCAATATCGAACTCCGCAGGGTAAGATAGGTGTGGAACTCATTTGAGTCACTTTTTCTCTTTCACAAAACACTTTCTTTTAGAAAAGGAAAACAAATAAATTCTTCGTGAGGACGACCTGTGGCAAAGTATATATATTCGTTATCTTTTTTATTAGTTGCTTATTAGTTAGTTGCAATAGATAGGCGGGGTGAGATCGGTAGGGAGAGGGCGATGAAGAAAGACTTTAAGGGGCTGGTAGGTACAGAGGATATGCGTATGGTGCATACCAGAACTATTTTATTGCCCTTTCCGATAGAAGAAAAGGAGGTAGTCTCATGAGCAAATCGTACTGGTTTAAAGACCAGAAGGGTAATTTTTCAAACGCAGAAGAGGATACGTTTGATCCCAAGAACAGATACGTTGGAATACGCTTGCAGCAAGGAGTTCCTCTTTTAGATAGGGATTGGAACGAGCTCGAAGATATAAGGCGCTATGAAGAGGCGATGTTGCGCAAGTGGTACGTGGGCAATGGCACACCGGACGATGGGTATAAGATCAGTGTGGTGGAGCCGCCGGGCAATGATTTCAAAATCGCTGCCGGCAGGTGTATGGTGAACGGATTTGAGGTAGTAAATGATAAAGAAATCTGTTACACTGATCAGGCAGACGTAAAACCTTTGAGCGCTGGAACTGATAGAGCGGATACTGTTTATCTTGACGTCTGGATAGAAGAGGTAACAGGTGCGGAAGATCCAGCGCTCAAGAATTCACAGGACGTGAATGTTCCGACCTGCGTAAGGCATAAGCTTGAATGGCGTGTTAGGATTGACGAGGAAAGTAAGGGGAAAGAAAACCATCATTATTATGATCTGGCAGAGATATTAAGGGCAGATGGACTAATTATAGAAGTAAAAGATTTAAGGACCACAAAGCTGACATTAGCTTCTGTAAAGGATGAACTGGAATATGTAAGACAAGCTACGATAAATAAGTGGATAAATGGCGGTGAAATCGAATATGAAAGGAGTGAGAACGGGTACAAATTTGTGATTCGCGAAATGCTCTGCATCATAAGAGGACAGGGAATAAAGTTCGTTAAAGTAGAAAGCGGAGAAGAAGTGAAAGAAGGCGAAAATTGCGTAATATTAGCAAGAGCAAATGGCGCAAATATAGAACCGGAGATAGAGTTTATTATTACAAGAAAAAATTTGTTGGAGTGGTTAAACAGTTGGACATTCGAGAAAGTGATGCCGGCAAAAGAGTCAGGATATGTTGAACCTGTGCTCAAATCCACATTCACATTACCGCTCTACTTTTTTGAGAGACATTCAGGCGCCAAAGAGCTTAAGGAAACGGACCTCAGGCATAATGGCGTTCTTGATACGTGTTTAACCGAATTAGCAAGTAGGCTAAATGCACGCGAAAGAAGGATGTGCACGGTACCGTTACTACAACAGACGATATTTGGCAGGGCAGTACCAGTAGCAACTATCGCAGTGGGTAAATATCCTTATGAAGTTGCATTTGACGGCGCACATGTCTGGGTAGCCAATTACGGTGAGAATAGTCTAAGTAAGATAGATATAGTCACAAATGCGGTAGCAACAGTACCAGTGGGGACAAATCCACGTGGTGTTGCATTTGACGGTGAGCATATCTGGGTTGCCAATTCAGGTGACAATAGTGTAAGTAAGATAGATATAGCCACAAATGCGGTGGTAGCGACTGTTTCTGTGGGTGACAATCCGCGAGGGGTTGCTTTTGACGGTGAACATATCTGGGTAATCAATTTCAATGATAATAGTGTAAGTAAGATAGATATAGCCACAAATGCAATGGTAGAAACAGTACATGTGGGCGAAAAGCCACGTGGAGTTGCATTTGACGGAGTACATATCTGGGTTGCCAATTTCAACGGGAATAGTGTAAGTAAGGTAGATATACACACAAATGAGGTAGTAGCAACAGTTTCCGTGGGTGAAAAGCCACGTAGAGTTGTATTTGACGGTACACACATCTGGGCGACTAATTCGGGTGACAATAATTTGAGTAAGATAGATATAGTCACAGATGCGGTAGTAGCAACAGTTTCCGTGGGTATAAGCCCACGTGGAGTTGCATTTGATGGCACACACATCTGGATAGTCAATTCTGATGACAATACTATAAGTAAGATGGATATAGTCACAAATGCGGTGGTAGCAACAGTACCGGTAGGCGAAAAGCCACGTGGAGTTGCATTTGACGGCACGCATATCTGGGTAGCCAATTCAGAGGACAATAGTGTAACTAGGATACTAAGGGGTGATTTAAGATGAGGTACCCTTTTAGCATTAATGGTGTTGTCCGTAACCGGGCGCAGTATCTATTCTATCTGTTCACATAACATGACGTCTTATTATGATACCAACCTGCAGCACATCTCAGAAGAATTAAAGCGAATAGACCTACTGCTACATCTGCACGTTTTAAAAATCAGGCAGAAAAAAGAGGTGGTGGATGGATTTCAAGGGCTTTATGTCTCAGACGAGGAAATAAACAGTATTTTAGATGATACATATCCCGCTAATGATGAGGATCAGCATATCAAAACCATAATTGAACTTATTGCAGAGCTAGAACAAGAAATAGAAGAAAAGAAAGTAGAAAGCTTGGGAAGAGGCATTACCCTAACTCTGCCCTTGCTGGCAAACATCTTTGGTCTTACACCGTTAGAGATTGACGTGGTGTTAATCTGCATGGCGCCGGAACTGGACACCAAGTACGAAAGACTGTATGCGTATCTGCACAACGATGCAACGAAAAAGCAGCCCAGTGTTGATTTGATTTTAAGTTTACTCTGCAATTCAAAAGAAGAGAAGCTATACGCGCGCCAAAATTTTGACGTTTCTGCGCCTTTAGTTAAGCATCTTCTAATCCAGTTTATAGACGCGCCAGAAGAGGGTAAAAAAACGTTATTGTCACGGTTTATCAAAGTAGATGACCGGATAATCAATTACCTTTTAGGCTTCAACCTAATAGACACAAAGATAGAACCTTTTACTGAACTGATACAACCACAAACCGATTTAGAGGAGATATTCTTACCGGAAGAACTAAAACGGGAAATAGATGGCATTATCAACTGCAGGGAACTAACTGACGGCACGAACTGTTTTTTGCACGGACCCTACGGCGTAGGCAAGAAGACGGTTGCGCAGTGCATGTGCAAGGAATTGGGCATAGCACTTCTAACAGTGGACGTTGCATACCTCGTAAATACTGATGCGGACTTTGAAGCTGTTATTTCACGCTCATTTCGAGAGGCGAAGTTGCAGGATTCTGCGATATTTTTAGCGCATTTTGAACGATTATTCTCAGAAGACACAAAAAATGTTCTTTACAAAAACATTTTGGTTAATGCGTTAGAAAATTGTAGCGGAATTGTGTTTATCGCGAGCGAACAGCCACTGGAACTCGCTGTGGAATTACCAAAAGGAATATTTGACATTGAGATTCCCGTACCAGACTACGCAATGCGTAAAACTATCTGGGAGCAGTATCTGACTGGAAAAAATAGCGAAGAGGACGTCAGTGCGCTTGCGAACAAGTTTAAATTCACTGCGGGACAGATAAAAGACGCGATTGCAAGTGCCCGAAAACTGGCTGTTCTGCACGAACGCGAAGCTATAACACTAGAAGACCTCTATAATGGCTGCCGCGCGCAATCCAACCAAAAATTGACGGCATTAGCGAAACGAATCAAACCAAAATACCACTGGGACGATTTAATCCTACCGAAGGAGAAGAAGGAGCAACTGGAAGAGGTGAAGAACTATATTAAGAACAAAGGTGTGGTATATCACGATTGGGGCTTTGATGATAAACTTTCGCTTGGGAAGGGTTTGAACATTATGTTTTCCGGGACTTCGGGCACGGGCAAGACAATGGCGGCGGAGGTCATTGCTTCGGAGTTGGGCCTCGATCTCTACAAGATAGATTTGTCTATGGTGGTGAGCAAGTATATAGGCGAGACGGAGAAGAATCTGAACAGGATTTTTAAAGAGGCGGAGCAGAGCAATGCGATTCTGTTCTTCGACGAGGCGGATGCGCTATTCGGAAAGCGAAGTGAAGTTCGCGATTCGCATGACAGGTATGCGAATATAGAGATAAGTTATTTGTTGCAGAAGATGGAGGAGAATGAGGGTATAGTGATTATGGCAACGAATTTGAGTCAGAATATAGATGATGCGTTTATGCGCCGGATGCACTTTAATGTTGAGTTTTCGTTTCCAGAGGAGGAGTATAGATACAAAATCTGGCGGAGTCTGTTTCCGAAGGAGGCGCCGATTGCAGAGGATATAGATTTTGAGTTTTTGGCTAAAAAGTTTAAGTTAGCGGGTGGTAATATTAAGAATATAGTCGTGAATGCAGCGTTTTTGGCGGCTGAAGAATCCGGGAGTATTACGATGGAGCATGTGATAAAGGCGGCAAAGCGGGAATTTCAGAAGATTGGCAAGGTTTGTTCGCAGTCGGAGTTTGGGAAGTATTATGAGGTGGTGAGTAAGTGAAAAACAAAATAAGAAACCACGAGATTACACGAGATTAACAACATTCGTAAGCCGTAGCAAAGAAAATAAGCGAAAATATACCAATTTTACCCATTCGGAAGTAGGGTTATTCGGAACTGCTGCATATTCATTTGGA
Organism: Candidatus Methanophagales archaeon; assembly: GCA_030612835.1. Taxonomy (GTDB): domain Archaea; phylum Halobacteriota; class Syntropharchaeia; order Alkanophagales; family Methanospirareceae; genus Methanophaga. The sequence goes on from JAUWND010000029.1 coordinate 10,273, forward strand.
GACTGATTTATTCATCTTCGTAACTCGTTAAACTCCTCAACTGTTATTCCAAAATCTTCGATGATACTCTTCAATGTCTTCCGTTTGATGATTTTACCTGCGTGTCTTGGTATCACTGTATGTCGACCGTCACTAACTCTACGCCAAACTTCATGACTGCCCTTTGCTTGCCTATAAAACGTGAAACCAAGTTTCTTGGCCACCTTGATCACATCTCTATCTGTTACAGCAGGGAGCTTTTTACTCATACATTTACTGGCACCATTAATTCCACTTTAAATGTATCCAATGCGCTGGCAACTTCCGCTTGATCTGATGTCAATATCCCCAATTCTGCTCGGCTTTCAAGATGTATTCGGATAATATCCTGAATGTTCTCCAATGCTTCTAAGTAGGTCTCCCCTTCTGCATGACATCCCTGCAAGGCGGGACACGCAGCAAAATATCCGCCTTCCTCACACGGTTCGATTATTACCCGGACTTTGTATTTTTTCATTTTTTGGATTATGATCAATATCAATTAAGTCTCGAACTTATTTAAAAGTTGGGTTATTTTTTCCATAAACAGCTTCATTAACCGGGATTTTCACCTCTTCTTCTGAAATCAGCAGCTTTGCATCCACCTCTTCTACTAATTCAATCTCTAAATCACCTCCCTCAACCTCTAGCCACTCACCTTCAGGCAACTCCTCAAAATCTTCCAATGATTTTATTCTCACTTTCTTCATCGTTTAATATTTCACTTTCTTTTTATTAGACTCTTTCTTTACCTCTTTCGGTTCTGCTACACCATGCCAAAACTTACCAATATCGTGTAACAATGCCTAAAACAATAAGTTTTTATACTCTGAAACATAAATAATCAAGAAAGAAAAAATGAAAGAATCGGTTGCAGTTGCGAAAGAGGCGGATGCGAAAAAGGGGTTTTTGGCTACCAAAAATGATAAAAGCATTCATCGTCTTCGAGATGAGCCGGAGAGGCAGCTTGGCTCTTTGAGGGGTGTGATAGGTCATATAAGACGTAATGGTGGCAAGCCATCGGTTGAGAGCATAGCAACGCAACTGAGCGGCATGCATTCCATACAGCGCGCTCCTGCGCTGCTGGCACTGCAGCAGACGCATGGCAACCGGTATGTGCAGCGGGTGGTTTCCAGGATTCAGGCGAAGCTTAAAGTTGGGCAGCCGGGAGATGTTTATGAACAGGAGGCGGATAGGGTGGCAGAGGAGGTGATGCGGATGCCGGAACCACAGGTGCAGCGGCAGTTTGAGCTGGAGGATGGAGAGACGCTAGAAACCAAACCACTTGCTAACCAAATTACACCTTTGGTTCAGGTGCAGCGTCAAAAGGAACCGGAGGAAGAGGTGGAAACGCTTCAAGCCAAACCGCTCACCGAACAGATCACTCCATTGGTTCAAAGACTGGTTGAGGAAGAGGAGGAAGAATTCCTTCAGGCAAAAGAACTCTCCGGACAGACTTCGGAAATCAGTCCGAATCTGGAAGCCCGCATCAACGCTATCAGGGGTGGTGGTCAGCCTCTTCCCGCATCCACCCGTACCTTCTTTGAACCGCGTTTTGGTTATGACTTCAGCCAGGTACGAGTACATACCACTGCCCAGTGCGATATGCTCAACCATGCACTGAACGCCCGCGCTTTTACCACCGGCAAGGACATCTATTTTCGGCAGGGTGAGTACAATCCCGGAATCTCCGCGGGCCGGCAGCTGCTGGCCCACGAGTTAACCCATGTCCTACAGCAGAACCGCGACGAGATCAAGACAAAGAAAGATTCGAGAAATTTGCTTTCTTCAAACGCGGTCAAAAAGCCGATCTTCCGCAAGCTCACCTTAGGCAGCTCGGGTGACATATACGAGCAGGGGGCGGACCAGCTAGCCCATGTGTTCGCGACATGGGAACAGAGCGGTGCGAGATCCGCTGAGAAGGCAGGGAGTACAGAGCGCCAGGCGGCTGAAGAGGGAACAGAGGAAGAAAAGAGCAACACGATGGTGATGCGTAAATGGAACGACGGTTACCTTTTCCGTCAGGTTGAAGAAGAGCCGGAAAATGAAGAGGAACTGCTACAAACCATGGCGCAGGAAGGTGAGGTCAAGCGGCAGCAACACCAGTCCATCACAACCCACACTGCTAAGGTCATCCGTCGGTCAAACGGCGGCGAGGAAGAGACGACAACCACCGCCGAAACGCCGGCCCCTGAGGCTGAAGAAACTACTCCTCCGACACCCGCCGAGGGACGGGCGCCAACTTCAACACCACCATCTACCCAGCCTGCGCAGACTTACAGTGTCAGCTGGCGAATGGGCTACGACGAAGTCTTCGTTACGACAAGAGGGCGAGGAAGCGGCGGAGAAAGAGCCCCTCGTGGAACGCATCGAGCGCGAGCCGGTGAAGATGTTTTAATCGTCAATAGTCTGCGGATGGTGCCCGAGGGCGGCGGCGATGTTGTCGTGTTCAGCGGATCAAACCCGCTGGTATCCGGTAGCGCTGTAATAGGTCCCCAAAATCACCCCGCAGACGTAGGTGGCAGCGTCAGCGGCCAAGTCTACTACACAAACATGGATCGTATGGTCGTAGATGCATCGGTCCGCGATGGTGTACGAGTAGACGAAGCGACCATAGAACGGCTCATGGGAGCGCGGGTGCCTGAAGCATTGCGAACCGCTCGGAGCGAGGCCGAGGTCGAGGCGATACTACTCACAGCGGGTCAACGGGAACTCTCTGAGCGTGCTGGGACTAGTGGAGGAAGAAATCCCGCGACTTTGGATAGTATTGATGTAACGTTTAGCCAAAGTGGCGTTGATCATATTTTACCTGCTATTCACTATGGTATTATCGACAGGGATAAAATAATTGACGGCATGATCGTTATTAGTTCTGATCGGGCCGAATCGACAGTTGTTACTCAGGTTTCCGGTCGACGAGGTGCGATGATAAGAGGGCGAAGAGGGCTAACGATAGCCATCGAGGAAACGCGCGTAGAAGTGGTTCGTCAGACGGTGACCAACTCCGTGGCGAGAGGCGTCGAGGCGGCTGTCCAGAGCGCTGTCACCACCGGATTCACACGGACGGATAGGGAGCGGACACGCTGGCAAGCGGCTGGTACCGGTCAATTAACCGGTAGAGCACAAATTGATATTGGCGCAGAAGCACCTATAGGCCTTGGTACTTTACTGAGGGGGCTGGGATTGATTGGGGAGTTAGGGGCTCAAATAACCAGCTTGGCAGGATTGGATATCAATCTTGATCTCAGGTTAGGCGTTCAAGGTGAAACAAGTGGAACGATTGGCGCCGAGCTCTCTTACGAAAATGAGCAAATTCACGAAATGGTCAGGCAGCGGACCGACCGAATCGTTGAAGATGCCTGTGCACATATTAGGTGGCGGTCAGTAATAGCGACGGCTGTTACCAGTAGCATGAGCCAGACAGGAAGGGTGTCAGAAACCAGGGAGGTAACCGGTGAAGAAACGCGAGGAGCAGGACGATCAACAACGAGAACGGATACACGGGTTCGTTACCTCAACCCGCGGCCACAATTGAGAATTTCAGGACAGGGAGGAGGAGGCACCACCGGAGGGAACCCTTAGAGATTTTAATGTATTAAACGGAGAGCGAAAATCGATGCGGCCAGACTCACTGCTGTCCTATAAACTTTACATATGGGGTCGTGAAAGGAAAAAGGGGGCTTAAGGTGAAACAAAATATTTGATTTTTTTCGTGACATGCTTTAACACCGATTTCCACGGGGCATTTAACCGTCTAAATTAAGCATAAATTTTATACTGCTCGTCTTATTGTGACTATTCATTTCTCTTTCCACCAAATTTCCTGTCCAGGGAATTGAAAAGCTATTATGGTGTGGGGGGGGACGGGCTTGACTAATTGGACATATTATGATATGGATGCAGATGTCATACTGCAAAGAGGTGAGACATGCCACGACAAGCCATACTGGATACGCCTAGCACCCTGCATCATGTAATTATCCTGGGAATTGAGCGCAAAGAGATAGTAAAAGATGATCACGATAGTCAGAATTTTGTTTATTGTATGGGCACGATCTTTTTGGAAACCGGAACGTTAATCTATGCCTGGATGTTAATGACCAATTCATTTAAATCCGTTAAGAGCAAATATAGTGGAGAATCTTGCAAAGCGGGACCGCTATAGATATTGTGGTCATTCAGTTTTAATGGGCAAGGTAAAAAATGATTGGCAGGATCGCGATTATGTGCTCAAGTGGTTTGGAGGAGGTCTAATATTATCCCAGGGAGGCTGGTCGGCAGTTAAGGCATTGAAATCATGAAGCCGGCGTCGTAAGATTACGATAGTCAGATCTCAACTGGCGTGCGTACCGTAATGGTGATAACAGTGTTCTTAGACCCGGCAAAATAGGTTTTTGCTTCTTGAACACGAATGACTTTGAGGATCTCCCCCACCTGAGGTAAGGGGCTTAGAGGTAGCAATGGTCAGTAACCTTGATGAAACTCTAAAATACTGGTTCAACCATCTTTTAACTTGGGGAAACATCATAGACTGATAGTAAGAGGTAATCAAAGCGGTGGATGCGAAAAAGGAGTTTCCGCCTACCAGGAGCGATAAAAACATTCAGGGGCTTCAAAATAAGCCTGAGAGGCAGCTTGGCTCTTTGAGGGATGTGATAGATACCATAAGGCGTGATGACGACATGCCATCGGTTGAGAAAATAGCAACACACTTGAGCGGCATGCATACGGCACAGCGTGCACCCGCGCTCCTGGCACTGCAGCAGACGCATGGCAACCGGTAGGTGGTTTCCATGATTCAGGCGAAGCTTAAGGTAGGGCAGCCCGGGGATGTGTATGAGCAGGAAGTGGCCCAGGTGGCAGAACCCCCCGTGTTTGGGATGGGGCTATTGGTGACCGGATGCGAACCATCCTCAGATTACCAGTGGCCAGTTCGTTTTTGACCGGTTTGCAGGAAGAGGTCGCAAATCCGATGACGCAGAGCTGGCAACGGCTATCTCCCACAGAAAGATGGCTGTTGATCTGTAAAACCGTTTTGATTGGCGCCGGCGCGCTTGCCGGGGCTATGACCCGCGAGGCGAGCCGGCAATTTAACTCCTGGCTTACTTGATTGCCTAGTCATTCCGGTTGGTCGTGTTATTCCCCATAAAGATTGACTCTCTCTTGGAAATAAATACGGAGAACGATAACATATTGTTTGGGCTGCATGTGGATGTTGGCAGATTGCATGAGCCGCCAAGCTTTGGACTGTCAACACCCAGCTACGGGAGCACCTCCTAAGCCCCAGCCCTTCGTCCCTGGTGAAGGTCAGGAATAGGCATCGGCTCCACCCGATTAAATTACGACTTTATCTTGATTTCAATAGATAACCCCTTAACTTAACCATGACGATGTTTGATCCCAGGAGGAAATTAGACAAATATCTGAAAAAGATCATTTGAATAGCCGGTAAGGGATCCTGAAAGATTATTTCCATTTACGCGATACAATTTCTGAGATACTGAAATCTCAGACTCCAAGAAAGCATAATATCCAACTAAAATTAACTATTGACACAGATTAACGCAGATTAACGCAGAAGAAATTAAATCCGTGTAAATCCGTGTAAATCTGCGTCTTAAATAGGATAGGTAGAAGTTATACTTTAGATACAATAAAAAATAGAAAATGACTTTATGTTTAATCCATATAACTATTTATAGATAGAGTTATTTAATAGATCCATTTAAGAAGTTTTAAGAGCGGAGAGAGAGAGAGAAAAGATGAAGGTGTTAGGTATAGTCAAAGATGCCGCCACGGGGGTGCCGCTCCCGGGCGCGAAGATAAGGCTATACGTTAGAGAAGAGGAATTAGCAGTACTTCAGTCAGACAGCGAAGGTAAATTTAGACATGAATCGGAATCTCAGTACCTAGGTGAAATCCTGGTCTGTAAGGTAGAAAAAGCGGGATATGAACCTCAGAAAGTGATACAAGAGTTTGAAGAGGATGAAGTCACGCTGGCGATAAAATTAGTACCAAAGAAAGAAGAAAAGATCGAGTTAACTGTTAATCTTAAAGACGAGAAGAGGAATCCACTAAAAGGTGTTAATATCTCTTTAGAGGTGAACGGAGAGGGAGTAGGCGTTGGTATTTCCGATAAAGACGGTATTTTTAAGATTGCTCTTAGTCCTGATCTTGAGGGTAGGACTATAAATTATGATGCAGAACTGGCAGGTTTTGGGTTAGCCTCTGGTGCGCTACTGCTAAAAAAGGAAACTTCCCATGAAATCACGATGAAAAAAATCACGATGAAAAATAAGGAGACTAAGAGTATGGAAAAGATATTAAAAGGAGCAAAAGGCGTTAATGGGCAACTTGAATTATTGGAGAACAAAATTAGGATTAAGAGAATGGGTGCCTTATCGTTAATGACTAAAGGATTGAAATGGGACAAGGAAATCCTAATCAACCAAATTTCTTCGATACAGTTCAAAAATGCTGGTGCATTAGGAGGCTATATTCAGTTTGCTTTCTTGGGTGATAAAGAAGCAAAAGGTGGCATATTTCAAGCAACTCGAGATGAGAATACAATCCTGTTTTCAAAAGCCCAGCAATCGGATTTTGAGGAGATAAAATCCATGATTGAAAAAAGGATGGCTGAACCAGAGGGGAAAGGGACACCAAGAAGCGAGATATATGAGATGGCTGAACCAGAGGTGAAAGGGACACCAAGAAGCGAGATATATGATCTAGAGAAATTGGCGGAGCTTAAAGAAAAGGGAATTATTTCAGAGGAGGAGTTCAACGCAAAGAAGAAACAGATTCTTGGACTGTAGCATCTTCAAAAATCTATACAAATCGATGATTTAGATGGCCGAGAGTGCATGGCACAATAAGACGAGATTGGATATTGTTGAGTTTACAATAGCAAGGGGTATTATGTGGATACCTCTCACGGGGAGGGAGCGGTGCCGCTTTATTTTGAAAAGGTATCAAAAGCAACGTATCTCGCGGATGTTGATATGTTGGTAATGGATCAGGAGCGTGTTAAATATATCATTGAAATTCATGACAAAAAACTTCATTTTCTATTGGAGGACCCTTCTCATAGCAAGCGAATGTCATTTTTCTTCCACAAGTTGGGCATTTTGGCGTCCACTTATTCACTTTCGTAATTTCGACATCGCGGAGGTTATCTTTTTCCGTGAGGCGAAATCCCGCCCCTTAAAGTTGAGATTGTCCTCGAATATTTTAGGTGTCTGACAGTGAGAGGGACATCAATAGTAAGACAAAGGAGAACTATGATGAGATATGTTCCGTGTGTGAAGATGTCTGGATACACTAGTTAGATGTATGGTTGGATGGTTATAATAATTGATGCTGGGCGAGCGCGAGGTAGGTTATAGTGTATATACCATAAAAAATAGAAAATGACTTTATGTTTAACCCATATAACTATTTATAGCTAGAGTTATTTAATAGATTCAGTTAAGAAGTTTTAAGAGCGGAGAGAGAGAGAGAGAGAGAGAGAGAGAGAGAAAAGATGAAGGTGTTAGGTACAGTCAAAGATGCCGCCACGGAGGTGCCGCTCCCGGGCGCGAAGATAATGCTATACGTTAGAGAAGAGGAATTAGCAGTACTTCAGTCAGACAGCGAAGGTAAATTTAAACATAAATCGGAATCTCAATACATAGGTGAAATCCTAATCTGTAAGGTAGAAAAAGCGGGATATGAACCTCAGAAAGTGATACAAGAGTTTGAAGAGGATGAAGTCACGCTGGCGATAAAATTAGTACCCAAGAAAGAAGAAAAGATCGAGTTAACGGTTAATCTTAAAGATGAGAAGAGAACTCCACTAAAAGGTGTTAATATCTCTTTAGAGGTTAGCGGAGAGGGAGTAGGCGTTGGCGTTTCTGATAAAGACGGTATTTTTAAGATTTCTCTTAGTCCTGATTTTGAGGGTAAGACTATAAATTATGATGCTGAACTGGCAGGTTTTGAATTAGCTTCTGGTGCGCTACTGCTAAAAAAGGAAACTTCCCATAAAATCACGATGAAAAAACCGCCGGCACAACCCTCAGGTAGGAAATGGCTAAAAATTGCTGCCCTAGTCCCGGGTATTGCCCTCGTGATTTTGGCTTTTTCTCTCCAATCTGATGAACTACTATTCGCGGGTATTGCCCTCGTACTATTCGCGGGTATTGCGATTTTGGCTGTGAGCATTTTGTTACGTGGAAAGGGTCAATACCTACATTTAAGAGTTTATATGCGCCGTATGCTCTTATATTTAACAAAAATGCTTCAGACTTTGCTTAGAAAGCATTAATAGCTTATCATTGCTTTTAAATTTGTGTAGTCACTAACGGTTAATTTGATTAGAGTGGATCTTTAACCTAAAAACGCCCACTATGGCGTTATTAGAACAATCAAAAATGAGATATATTGGTGTGTCATTTAAATATGCTGAAACATAGGTCAATAGTTCGATAAGTAAAAAGGGGTCAATAGTTAGGTAAGAGTATTTGTTGAATTTTGGTCATTACAACGTACAGTGTTATGACGCTTTATCGATATCAGGTCTAAGATCATTGACCTTCTCACTTAGCTTGTATTCAAATTTTTCAATCAATACAGCAGTATGCTGATCTTTAGCTCGGTAAAATACCTCCAACGTCTGTTTTTTCAAGCAGATAGTAACTCAAACGTATTCGCTGATGAACTCCTTGCCCACTTTAAATGCTTCATTAAGGACAGAGATTTTCCCATCATTATCAACCATTCAGATGAAGTGTATCTTCCCCTTGGTAAGTGGTAGTTTCCCCAGATGGATTTTCAGAGAATTGCTTAGTATCTCTTCACCCAGGTAAAGAGCCTCTTCTCTAACCTATCCGCGTCTCTGCAAATGTTTGATGGTTTATCACCCATAAATACCGATTTACGGCTTCAAATCTCTCTTCTTCTTTGACATCCATAATGCATCACAATGTATGCGTAAATGGATATGTCATCAAAAGACTTTCCAATGTATTGACCCTTTATTTGTCAAATGAAATGGTGAACGATGTATTGACCCTTTCCACTCCTAAAGGCACGACACCAAAAACGTTACGAGGGGTCTCAGCAGGAAACCACACTATCAAGTTATCGAAGATCGGGTATAAAAATGCTAAAAGAAAGATGTCGGTAAAAGCAGGAACAACAAAACGCATCAATGCAAATCTGATCCCGATATAAAACCAGTAGGCATCCGAAAAGATTAAAAATGCTAAAAAGGAAATTGGTAAGGCTGCTCAGGAACTTTAGGATGCACGGTTACCCATACAAAACAGCGAAGAGCCCAAATATGTTTCTTACTCAGCTTCAAATGGTGCATCTTCCCCTGAAATAGTAGGTTGCTCCCCGGGATTCACGAAGAATGATCCAGTTCGTATTACCTCAAGCAACTGGACGTTCTTAGACCATCCGTAATAGCATAATATCACAACCTCATTATTCTCTAAATCAATTACAGTTAAAAAAAGAATGTTTTGTGAACAAGACTGCCCGAGAACTTTTACATTTTTTGGCACTGTTTTTGTTTCTTTTTTCATTTTTTCCGCCTTCCGCTTTTTTTCTTTCCCTTTACATTAGCCACATGCCTAAACTATACTGTTATCACAGACATATAAAAGCTTTTCGATTTTTTAATAAGCTTGTTCCGAGCACCTCATCATCCCCGGTTCACCATCTCTTGTATCTTATGGTGTATGTTAGAGTGTTTTCTCCATTCAAATTGTGGCAATATACAATTCCAACAATCGGAACTTCTATCGAATCTTCAAGCAGGAATGAATAATCGAATATCCGAGACTGCGGTTAAAATGGCTTCCCAAGTTGTACCGATATAATTCTCACCATATGAAGTTTTTCCGAGAAAATCAAATAGAATTGGGATAACTCATACCTTTAGAGTGGGAGTTTTCTCTGAGTTGAAACTTTCTCCATCAAATTAAAAATCTGGTTTTGTTTTTAGCCTCATAGGGATGACTATGAGAAAAGCAAATTCTTGCTCTACAACATCCCCAATTTAGCTTTTATTATCTCTATCTCGCGCTCTAACCGGTTGAATCGCTCTTCCATGAACGATTTCAAGTCTTCACGCAGCCCTCTTATCTCGCCTATGGTATCATCCTGTTTCTCCAGCATCATATCCTGCTTTTCAAGCATCTTGTCCTGTTTCTCCAGCATCTTCTTCCCTATCGAAACCGATTCCTCACCGAGTTCGACGGACTTGTAAAGCAATTTCCCCGCGGCATCCAAACGCTCACCTAACTCTTCATGCCATTCTCCACGTTTTATCTCAAAATATTCAAATTCCGCTTTAAAATTTTCAAACTGGACTTCTAAACGATCCACATCTATCGGGTACTTTTTGATCTTTATTTCCTCGATGAACCGCTCTATGGCGGAATCGTCACCTTCTGCAACGATTCTGACATCATAAGGTTTGACATTCTCAACAAACCCGGTTATTTCAAAACGCCTTGCTATCTCCTCCCCCCCCCGTCCCGATACCCGACACGTTGAACCCTCCCTTTTGCGAGAATCACCGTTCTTTTCATTTTCTTCTCACCTTTATATACGATTCGTTTATAAATAAATGCTCATCGAAAGAGAGAAAATCTCTCGCCCCTTGGTGGTCTTCATTTATATCATTTGGAATATTCCAATTGTAAATAAAAACAAAAAGCTGAACACACCCGACCTAAGTGATGATATATAAATGACAAAAACATGGTTAGAATTGCTTTATAAGGTAATCAAAAGAGACATCTGCACTTCTTGTGGCACTTGTATTGCTGCTTGTCCTCCAGATTTCATAGAAATGGTCAGAGGAAAACCAAAAAGGGCGATAAAACGTGCGGCATGTGAAAATTGCGAGATTTGTTATGTCGTATGTCCACAAACAGGGTTTGATACAAGAGATATTGAAAGCGAGTTTTTCGGGATGAAAAGAAGAAAAGATAAAGATGAACATATAGGAATTTACAGGCGTATCTTAACAGCTAAGACAAAGGATAAAAGAATAAAAGGTCAAGATGGGGGTATCGTGACTTCTATTTTAACGCATGCGCTTGAAGAGCACATCATAGATGGTGCCATATTGACCGGTTCCGACAGTGTATGGATGCCCAAGCCAGTGGTGGCAAGGAGCTATGAAGAGGTTGTGGGTCCCTCAGGAACAAAATACAGCATTTCTCCAACCCTCGTCGGTGTAAGAGATGCTTTAAGAAAAGGACTTGAAAATATTTGCATTGTGGGAACGTGCTGTCATGTAAGAGCAGCCAGGCTAATGCAATTTTTGAACCTCGAACCTTTGGCTCGTTCAATTAAACTCGTAATCGGCTTATTTTGCTATGAGAACTTTGATTATCAGGGTTTGATGCGAGGGAAAATAGAAGATGAGCTGGGATTCAAGCCCGAAGAGATATCTAAGTTTGAAGTTGAAGGGAATGAATTCCTTATCCATCTCAAAGGCAAGATATTCAGGGTTAATTTGGAAGATATTGAGGAGTATGTGCATCCGAGTTGTGCAATCTGTCCAGATTTCGTTAACGAACTCGCAGATATATCTGTCGGGAGCGTGGGGTCTCCAGAGGGATGGTCAACGGTTATTATCAGGTCGGATACTGGAGAAAAAATTTTCTCCGCGCTTGAAAATAGTGGGATGATATAAGTAAGGGAAGTAGGAAAGGAAGGTGTAAATGAATTGGTGAGAATGGCAAAACTAAAGAGGGTGTCAAGCACAAAAGAGGTCGAAAGGAGGGAGAAAGAAGGAGAAGCAGTATCACTGAGGGAAAAAAAGACGAAAAGTTTTGGTGTTTTTTCGTGTCATTTTCATCTTTAACCTACAAAACCCTCTTCACCACAATCGTAGAGTCGGTAGGTGGGGCTCCCAGCACTTTCTTCACTATCTCTTTCACAACATCCGCATTCGGAGCCCCCCAGTCGCAAATCCCCATCCTGCTCTCGTCTACCGTACGTGCCATTGAACTTAACATCAGGATAGCCTTTAAGTACCACGTAGAAACCCTTCATGATGTCTCTCAACTCCTTCTCACTGAGTTTTGGAAGTCTGCCAGCCTCAGTGTAGTGGAATACAAAGACTTTTGCCATTTCTTTTTTCACCTTTTATGCCCAGATTGGTATATTACCTTTAAAAAGTTTTTGCTTTTTGGGGGCTTTGATATCTTCAGCGTCTAACTTTAATAACAAGGGGGGTTTATAAATGGGGGAAGAAGAAGAAGACAAATTTGGTGATGACCTGATCAAACCGACTTCGTTCTATTCCGCAGAGCACGAGAAGACGAAACTGAATTGGTTCTGCTACGAAGTAGCTTTGAGTGTTGAGCTTGAGATACAACAGGAATTGGGGGAAAGATTGAAGCGATATGGAATTTACGAAGAGCAAATAGCTGATTTTTCCGTTTATCTCGCGAAGCAGATGAAGGAAATCGTATTACAAAAACTATCGGGCGAAATCGAGACGGTATATTTCTC